>URRN01000006.1 GCA_900550185.1 uncultured Collinsella sp. | reverse complement strand
TTTTTCAAGCAGAAGACGGCATACGAGATGTAGAGAGGTCTCGTGGGCTCGGGGATGTGTATAGGAGACAGGGATAAAGTGGGTGGGCGCGACTAGCTATAGCGCGCCGATGGTCGCTTCGAAGGTCAGCGGTGCGGAAAACAGCGAAGAGAGCAAGGCGCTCATCGCGTCGGTTGACATCGCGGATCCCGTGAACGCTGATGTGAAGGACACGACTTCCGCCTTGACGGCACCTCTCCTGGGTACGACGACGGGCAACCTTACCGCGAACGTTACCTATAGCCTCACCCCCACCTGTTCCCGAAAGAATCTCAACGCGAATGCGACGGGCAACATTGGCTTGATTGCCAACACGGTCGAGAGCGGGACCTTGACGGTTGAGTCCGTCACGTTCCCCAACGATCTGGCCTCAGACGGAACCGTCAAAACGAGCTCTGGCAACGCTGGCCTGCTCGTAGGCGAAGTCAAGGACGGTGCGACCCTGAGTATCGGCGCCCTGACCAACGTTCCCACCACCACCGTCCAGTCCACAAACGGCTCCGCCGGCGGTGTCGTAGGCCTCGTTGGCTCGAGCGCAGGTGCCATGGTCAACGTCACGGAAGCTCTCGACCTACGCGCGCTCACCGTCAAGGGCACCACCGCCAGCGGCGGTTTTATTGGCAAAGCGACCGTGCTCACGCTGGGCGCGGATAATAAGCAGATTAGGTGTCCTCTAAATATTGGCGATGAGAACAGCGCTTGTTCTGGTGGCGTTATCGGCGACGTGAGCTTTGCGCAGGGATTTATCGTTAAGCCCAATATGTTCGACCTGGGCAACCTTGTGACACTTGGTGCGTCGCAGCGCGCCGGCGCTCTTTTTGGCATGGCCGATATCTCTAATGGAGACATCGTGGTGCAAGGCGGGGCGTATAAGAGCAAACTCGCCTTACCAGAAGATGTTAGTGTCAACGGCAGCTACGGCGGCCTTGTCGGCAAGGTGTTCGCGACGAAAACGGACGACAAAGGCGCTTTGCGTGCCTTTGTGGTCCAAAAGGATGCGGATAAGAAAACGTGCTCAATTGAGTTTGAACTTGCGGGCAAGCTGTCCGATACGGGCGGTGTTGTTGGCTATGTTGGCGATAACGCGGATTCCAATTCGCAGCCTGTCAATTCGCAGCCTGTCGCCGCTGTGCTCGACGGCGTGACGGTTACGTGCAAGGGAGTTGCTTCGGCACGAACGGACGCCGGAAAGTTCGGTGGCGCCGTGGGTGTTATCGACACGCGCAGCGTGCTCGACGTGCGCGATTTTACGCTTACAAGCGATAATGCCATTGGCGGTGCAGCAAACAATCGCGCGGCTGGTATTGCGGGCTCCGCACGGAATGCCGTAATCAAGTTCAGCGGCATCACAAACCTGTCGGGCGCAAGCTTTGCCGAGAACGCCACGACGGGTCAGCTTGTCTACGAGAACAACAACGCACTGATTTTCGCTGCCGGCGATGGCTCTAACGGTAACGTAACCGATGAAGGCGCTACGGGTTGGACCTATAGGCGCAGCAACAAGGCCTCGAAGACGGATGATATCGCGACCTATGGCGAAGTTATTCGCTTGGGCGATAAATTTATTACGCTTGACCCCAGCACTCACAAGCTGACCTTGCCGGCATCGTTGGCGCTGACTAACGGTGCCTACACCCTAACCTCTGTTGAGGATTTCGCCAAACTTGTAATCACCTGGCAAACCAACGGCTACTACTCCATGGTCGAGGGCGTTTCTGAAAACAACCCGAACATCTTGCAGTCCTCGACCATTACGGTGAACGGCACTATTGATCTCAAGGGCACGGGCCTGACGGGTTTCACGCAGGATCGTGCAGACGGCTCGCAAGTTTTCTCGGGAACGTTGAACGGCGGCGGCACAAATGGCAACGGCACAATCAACCTTGCCGTCGGCGAGCCGTACGGCAAGCGTGGTGAAGCTGTGCTTGACGGCAATGACACGAGCAACGGCAACGGCAAAATCTACCGCCACGGCCGCTTAGGCTTGTTCGCGGCCGTCAACGGCGCAACCATCTCCAACGTCACAATCGCTGGCTCCATGAAGTTCGATAACGGTTCGGCTATCGATGCCGGGTCGCTGGCGGGTGCCATCGTCGGCAACCTGTCATTGTCTAGCGTAACGTGCAAAACGAATAACGCGTGCGATGATACGTTTGCCAATGACGTGAACATTGGTGGTATTGCGGGCAGCGTGTCGGCGGCTGCCACGGTTACGTTTAAGGGTAACAGCAAGGCGCAAACGACTATCACTGCAGCCGGATCGCTTAACGGCAATAGCCGTATTGGCGGTGCCATCGGCTATGTGAGCGATTGCGCTTCGACATTCAATGTTACGGGCCTCGAAGTCGGCGGCGAAATCAAAACCGGCGATTGCGCCGGCGGCAAGATTGCCCAAGTCGGTGGTCTTATCGGCTGCATCGCACAGAGTACCTACAATGCAGGGACAATAGCCAACTCAGCTGATAAGTACGTGAACATTTCGGGCCTTTCGTTCAATTCATTCAAGATGAACGTCGGTAGGAACGGTGATGCGCTCAACGGTGCCGGTGGCCTTTTGGGCTACAGCTGGGGCAACGCCATCGTCACCATTGGCGATGCTGCTGCAAACACCAGCGGCAGCACCTACGCCCTCAAAACGACCAACAACACGACTGTGGCTGCAAGCGACTCTACCGAGGTCGGCGGCCTCGTATACGCAGCCAGCGGTCACTGGATTATCAACAACTACGCCATCGATCTCTCGGGCACAAAGATTAATGCAGGCGCCGCTCAGACGCTCGGCGTTCTAGTTTGCCGCGGCTGCAAGGTGGATGATAAGACGACATATGGCGTCGAGAGCTACCTAGGCCTGTACTTGGAGGACAGGGCTTATTGGGATACCGCCTATAGGGTGCCCAGCGGCGAGGGGGCCATCGTTGCACCGGGCGTAACGTCCTTCGATGAATGGGTTGGCAGCGGTGTAAAACCAAACAACGGCAGCAAGCTCATGGACGCCGACTGGAACACGGTCGTTTCGCTACACACACAGAAAAACAAGCTGGACATGGACGGCGATTCCACAAAAGACAACAGCTACCATAATCGCTCGTCTTTCGGTCGAAGCCAGAATACGAACGGCAATACCCGCTACTTCTACAACCTCGACATAGCCTCTAAGAATTGTGAAGGCGGCTTTAGTGGCAGTCAAATCGATACAGCGGAAAAGCTGCTCTTATGGTCTGCTTACCGTTATGCTCCCGAAGGTATTCGTTCGACAATCGTTCCCAATGGCACGACAGGGCTCGATGATTCCATAACCATAACGGGTACAATCGATTTGGCCGGCTACAGCTATTATCCCACTCAGCCGAGCGGAGAGGTGACGGTTGAGAATGCGACCATTACCTTCTGTTACTCCAAGATCAAGGCCGAGCAGAATGGCAACAAGCTAAATTCCGATGCTACCCAGCACGAGAACATGCACTGCGGTCTTTTTCGAACGGTGGCAAACGGCGATCTCACAGTAAAAAACGTCACTTTGCGTGGTACTGTTGGGCCCGTTATTAATGACGGAAAGAGCTCTGAAGACACTGATGGAGCAAGCGGAAGCTCTTCGGGCGCGCTCGTGTGCCGCTACGTGTATGGGTCCAGCGACGGCAATGGCACCAAGATTAGAAAGATCTCAATTGATGGTCTTACGCTCAACAATCTGATTGTCGACGGCGCCAACAGCGCCACGGATGCTAACGCCTATATGCCTCTGCTCATCAACGAGATGCAGAAGTACGTGAGCCTGAACGCGAAGAATATCAAGACTACTGGGTACACGAGTGACACCAAGGCGGCTACGTCGCTGTTCGGAAAGCTTGGTGTAGGCAGTGAGGCCGATCAGGTGACGGCAAAGTTTGAGCAAATCAGCTTGCCCAGCCAAAAGAACAAAACGATCTTCACCCATGCGAGCCTGCTGGAGAGTTTTGGCTACGGAAGCACGAGCACGGGCTCTGCGGACTACACCTTTACTAAGGCCGATGCCGATGCCGATGCAGGCAAGGTGACATACGGATCTGAGATTGATGGGAGTACGGAGTACCCGGGCAAGCAGCTTTGGTATTACGACGAAGCGACGTATGGTGCCGTGAGCGGCTATGTGACGGTTGATGGTAAGAAGGACGGTGACGTCAGGCCTTGGTTTGGTGGCTATCTTCCTTATGTTTATAAGGGAAAGGCCACCGAGAGCGGCGTCCAATATCATGAAATTAAAGTCAACCAGCGCATTCCAAAGCTGGTAGAGGGATGCGGCACATATGGCGATCCGTATGCCGTTAAGGACGCGACTGAGATGAACGCCATCGCCAACTACATCAACAACCAAACTGCGCTCGACGGTTGGGAGGTCACCATTGCCGTCAACCAGAGTACGCTCTGTACTCGCCGCAGCGACAATAAAACCGACAATGAGGTTACGTACGTCTATAAGCAGGCGAAAGACACTGGGAAGAAGTGGGAAAAGAAGACCGGCGACACCACTGATCCTTCGGCCACACTTTCCGACGAGATGATGCACCGCTATATCCAAAGCGCGTACTACAGTATTGAACCTACCGGGGGTAATACGATCACCCTCGACGGCGCATCGTTTGGCGGTTTTGGCAACAAAGCCAACCCGTTCCGTGGCGTCATCGTTGGCAACCCTAAAGGTGATAAAAAGGCAACCATCAAGATAGAGAATAACGAGGGTTCGCTTCGCGGCCTTATTCCCTATAGTTACGGCAGCGTGGTGCGCGATCTGAATATTCGCTATGTGAACGCGTCGGCGACTATTACTTATTCTGCCAAGGATGCCGACGGTGTTCCGACGTCGTTCTTCGGTGGCGTTATCGGCTGCATCCTTGGCGGCGATAACATTATCGACGGTGTGGCCGTGAATGGGACAACGCCCGATAACTCCACAACCGGCTTTACGGTTGCTGGTGGCGGAACTAAGCCACATCTTGTTCCCATCGGCGGTTACGTTGGTGCCATTGCGGGCGGCGGTGTGATCTTCCGCAATATGTCAGGGACGTCTTGGCGCGCTGGAACCAGCGACAAGTCTCAGGGTCTTGGAACGGGCAACTTCCGGCAGTACGACAATCCCTACGTTGGTCGTGTGATTGATGGCTATGCCTTTAGCGAGGGCTGCAAAGTCGAAAACGGTAACGCTAACTACAAGATCAACGAGCTCACAAACAAGGGAGCTGCCTGCGTCACTACCACGGGCACCGACAACAAGTATATCGGCACTGATGCCGAGGCACCCGTGACCACGGTGGAAAACGCCCAGGGCCTTTTGGTGCTCTCGGCCATCATTAGCTCGGGTGCGGGTGCTGGAGCGGCACATACTGACTACGCTAATTATGGCGTGTTCCGCGGCTCCAAGGCGTACTGGGGCAGCGATAAGCAGGACCCGGCGATAAACGGCTACCTGTTTGGCAACAAGGAATATGGTAAGGTGCGAAATGCCAGCTACGACTGCGTGGGCAAGCCTGCGAGCGCTTCCGGCGATTTCGAAACCGCCAAAAACGATGACCAGAAGGCCCCGGGCAAACAGGGGTGGCACGGCCCGCTCAACCATGATGACGATGTAAATTCGCCCTACCTGGTGGCGTCCTACGCTGCCGACTACCAAACGGGCTACGTGTGCGCGTCGAAATCGATCGGCATGAGCCTGGAGTTCAAGGAAAATGCCACCTATGATATGACTGGCTACGGCACGGGATACGTGGGTCTCAGCGGCCGTTACTATTCCAATGCTTGCAGCTCGAACGAGGCGTCCACCGATCGCGACCGCATCACGCCGCACGTGGCAACGATCGACGGCAACGGGGCCACCATCACGGTGGGCACCAAAGATGCCACTTACGGCGTCGTCGAATATGCCGATGACGACTATAAGGTCTCGGGCGTGGGCGGCCTATTCAGCACCGTGATGTTCACCTCAACCAATGTGGGGCAGAGCGTCACCGCGAATGACGGCGCTCAGGTCAAAGACCTCACCTTTAGTAACTGCAACGTATCGCTCACGTACAAAGACGCCAACGGTAGCATTGCCTCGGGACCGGCATCGAACGACCTCATCGGCACCGGCCTTTTGGCGGGCGCAACGGCCAACTACGACGGCAACACGCGTGGCGTCTACCGCAACGTACAGATGAAGAACTGCACCGTGTTGGGCGCAAAGAGCGTAGGAGGGCTTCTTGGCAGCTCGGGCCGTACCAGCCGAAGGACGGATAACGACGTGACCTATATGGTCAATTTCGGCTCCGGCACGCAGGCGCCCGCGAATCTCTGTGACTGCTCATACACTGGCCTTAGCGTCACGGGCGAGAAGTACGTTGGCGGCTATGTGGGTGCGATCGCCTCGCCGTGCGGCGTGTGGACAACCGCGGCCACAGGGGTATACGAGAAGACTATTGGCAAAAACTCGACTATAACCGCCACGGGAACAACACCCTACGTGGGCGGCGTGTTCGGTTATACCTCCAGTAACGTATCGGTGAACACCAAAATTGGCATCACGGAAGCCGTCGCATCGAGCACGGCAGTCATCTCTGGGGTAAATGTACTCGCCACCGGGTCGAACACCGATAAGTACATGGGCGCCGGCGGTGTGGTCGGAAGCGCCTATAGAGGCGTTATTTCTATAAGCAACGTGCGCATTGATGCCGGAGGCGATGCCAAGAGCGCCATCATCGGCGATGCCACCGGAACGAACAATAGCATCCGTAATGCGGGCGGCTTGATTGGCGAGGTCACGAGCAGTGGCAGTCCCAACACGTACTGGTTTGAGGGCTGTAGCGTCGAGAATATCAACATTGCCGGCACCGACCAATGCTCGGGCGGACTTATCGGCTACTACTTCAGCAATGTGAACATAGCCTGCAACAGTATCGCGATTGAGAGCGCCACGATCAAGGGCAGGTGGAGCGGCGGTCTACTTGGCGCGATTAACAGCGGTGCCGACGTCATCAACGTCACCAACACAAAGGTATCTAACACAACGTTTGGCGGAACCTCCAACGGCGGCATTGCGGGCGACGGACGCGGCCAGTTCCATCTGGTAAACGTGCTCATGGACAGCAATACCTACAAATTGGGCTCTAAGCAGGGCGTGCTCTTAGGCGAGGTTGACACAAACGGCTATAGCCTCTCCGCAGCGGGCGTGAACGTAAAGCTCGGCAACGGCAAGACCACGCGTGATCTGCCGCCGATGGTTTACACGACCAATACGGCCGCCGTAAACAGGAAGACCTACATCGCGTTCGGCGACTATAAGGACACGCTGCGCGCGCCCGACGAGGGCACCACGCTCTACGGTGCGGACGATACCGCTACCACGGCGGCAAGCCCGTACGTGACCACGAGCCCCGTGAGCACGCTGGCGGTGCGTGCCTCCGACAACGACACCACCGACCGCTACCTGTTTGGCGACGGCGCCGCCATCGACACCGCGGCGACCATCCAGAGCGAGGCGGCTGCTGGCGTTGATGGCCGCTACACCTACACCAATATCGGCGGCATTAATGACAACGGCGCCTATCAAAATACCTCGAGCTACGATGCCTCATCCGTGGCGAGTAAGTTCAATTCGAATAATGATACAAGCAGCAACCAGGCCACAACAGATTTCCCCGTTTTGGTGATCTCTGGCAACGACAACACGACGGTCAAGAGCTATCTAAACATCGTCACGAACGGCGGCTTCTCCGACGCTTGCAGATTGAATAACGAGAATGGCACCAATCCGCACGTGACGGCCAAAGCAGAGGTTTTCCGACTCAAGGATGGTGTGTTCGTTAAGGACGATGGCGCGTCGAACAATCCCACGCTTCGCGTGGTGAACAACGGCAAGAACAACATGTCGTTTAGCCCAAGCTCCGATTGGGATAACGGCAAGGGTCGCTTTACGCTCCTGACCGTCACCTTTACCGAGGCGGGTCAGAGCTACAACGTTCAGGTGCCGATCATCGTTAAGCGCAAGCTCGAGATCGATTTCACTGCAACGTATGATTACGGCACTAAATTTAAAGAAAGCGACTACGCTAACCTTGGAAAAGATGCACACGTGCTTACGAGCTTTGGCGAGCCGATGACGGGTCTGCTTACCTGGACATACAATTCTGCCAATGGGAAGGAAGTCGACTTTGGCTGGGACAGCTATATGGCTGCTGGCGGCTCGATGAAGGGGCTCGGTAAGAGCATCCTCTTCAATGGTGCCGACGGAAGGTTGCCCCAGGGCACCCAGCTTACGCTCATCGATGCGAACGTTGACGGCCGGGCCGGTGGCAGAGAGTATCACTATACGGTGGGCGAAGGCGGAGCAACGAGCGTTTCCCTGAGCGGAAACGACGGCTTTAAGGATTCTGCGGGCAATCCATATCAGGAGCGATGGCTGAGCGAGATTTTGGATGTGTCGGCCACACAGGATGGCGCCGGCACATGGACCGTGTGTGATAACGTGGCAGAGGCGACCGCTAAAGCGAAACTCGATGGCAAGTGGACGCTGTTTAAGGTTGCGGGTGCTGACGTTCCCAGCAACAGTCGCTATACGCTAAAGGTACCTAAGGAGAAGGATGCCGGCAGAGAGAAGCGTGCATCGGAGAGCGTCTACCTAGTTGTCAACGTGCCCAAGTCGGGCGACGGCGTGACGCAAGCTAGTATCAACGGTTTTACGGCTTCGTCTATTGACTCGAATTCTTCGGGTGCCCGCATATCTTGGAATCTGCATCACGTCTTGCGCACCGGTGGCGACGATAATCAAAACGGTACGGCATCGACATACAGCATCTTGTCCAATTACGGGCAGGAAGTTAACGACGGGGAGTCGGAGGCGCGCACTCCGGTTTCGAAGTCGACGGACGGCGCCGCCTACGTTCTTTCTCTTGACGTTACCGACAAAATTACGTTTAACCCAAGTCAGAACTATGCTGACTCGGACTCGTTGTTCTATCAGCTCGATACGTCACTGTGCAAGTATGGCGCCAACAATACCCTGACGGGGGTGAGTAGTTTCCCGAGCGGAACCTCGGCGATTGCTAAATTCTATGTTGCCATCGACAATCAGAACTATAAGTGGGATGGCGAAGATTGGGCGACGTGTGATTCTTCGACGTCTGCGTTCACGCAGACCGTGACGGATACGGGCGATGACTCGCTGAAGCTCAAGCTCGATTGTGACCTCGCCGGAATCCGCAAGCGTGCAACGGGCGGATCCTTTACCGTGCGTACGGTAGTGGAAGAGATTCGCCTTACGCCGGACGGCTGCAACAAGGTTATCTCCCTGTCCAAGCAGTCTGGCGAGGACGCCTGTACCAAGATATCCTATACCGCCAAGCTTTCAACGCGTAAGGAAGGCCTTAATACCTCGAGCCTGACGCAGACGAAGCGCGGTAACGTCGGGTACTATCGCATGGACACGGGTGATACGACCATTACGCTTTCTGCGCCAGATAAGTCGCAGCTTGGTATTAACGTGGACGACCTACGTCCGATCGCGAATGGCACGATAGGCCTGGGTGCCACGTATGAACTGGGTGGACTCAGCAACGCCGCCGAGGCAATTGCGAACGCAGGCTCTGTTGTGTTTACGCTCGCGCTTCAGCGCCGCGGAACCGACGGCACGTATGAGAGCGTAACGGATGATATCTCCAACTACGTAACAGTGACGGAGAGTAAGCTTGCCGCGGTCGCTCCCTCCGGTAGCACGATCACCTTCACTGACTCGAAGGAGAACGGCAAGTTCAAAACGAAGAACGGTAATACGACGTTTAGCCTGCCCTTTACCGTTAAGGTCAACACGCAGGTTGAACAGCGTGAGCAGTTCTACGCGAACTATCGCTTGGTGATGACAGCGAGCCTGGTTAAGGGTGACGTGGCGAGCGCAAAGCCTCAATCGCCCGACTATGTGACCTATACGCTCACGAGGGTGAACCTCAACGGCATCGACCACTAGTTCCGAAGCCAACTGGCTTCGCAAAGGGGGCGGCAACCACCCGGTTGCCGCCCCCTTTCTAGTCTGCGCGATCCCAGTCTTGGACTCCGCTGGACAGTTAGTTCAGATACGTATAATTCCAGACCGGAGCAGGCGCATCCGGCGCTCGTTTTGGGGAAGAAAGGGGCTCAAAACTAGGGTTCGGTAGCTATCTGGGCTCGATTTGCGTGCAATGGGTCGCCAAAGAACCCTCTCCGGGGACCATAGCGCAGCTTTATCAGCATAGAAAAATACGTATCTGAACTAACTGTCCAGCCGCCGTTGGAGAAAGGTGTTTTAGCTCTCCCGACCCCTCCACCAACTTTCCAACTTCCCACTTAACTTAACACTTAAGGTGGAAAGCTGGGTAGAAAGCTGGAAAGTTAGGTGGAAAGCTGGTAAGTTAAGTGGAAAGCTGGAAAGTTGGGAGGTTCGGCATGAACGAGGAATGGTTGGCGCAGGTCATTCATCACCTGCGAACAATAGGAAACGACACCCAGCAGTACGAGGTAAAAGAAGCCAAGGGAGCGCTTCCAAAGAGCATCGTCGAGACGCTCTCGGCATTTTCCAACGCGCAGGGCGGCTTTATCATCCTCGGCATTTCCGAAAAGAACGGGTTTACGCCTGTCGATGGTTTCGATGCTCGCAAGATGCAAGACGCTCTCTCTTCTGCGTGCGAAAAGCTGACGCCCGTTGTGAGGCCGGATATCCAAGTGGTTCCCTTTGAGGGAAAACTGGTGCTTTGTGCTCGCATCAAAGAGATGCATCCGCGCGATAAGCCCTGCTATATCACGGCGCGTGGAATGTACGATTCGTCCTTCCTCCGTACGGGCGACGGCGACCGGCGTATGACTCCCTATGAGGTCGACCGCTTTATGGAGGAGCATGTTCAGCCCACATACGATGACGAGCCAGTCGAAGGCGCCACGCTCGAAGATCTTGACGCCGATCTTCTGCAAGGGTTTATAAAACGCCAGCGCGAGCTGCATCCTAGGATTTTGGGCGCCAGAAGCGATGAGGAGATTCTCCTTGACCTGCATGTGACCAAAAAGGTGGAGGACGCAATCGTGCCGACGCTTGCTGCTATTGTTGCGATGGGACGGTTTCCGCAAAAGTTCTTCCCACGTCTCAATGTGACCTTTACGGCGTATCCCGGGACCACAAAAACGCAGCGAGTAAGCGACAACAAGCGTTTTCTGGATTCGCAGACCATTTTGGGGCCGATCCCTTTCATGATTGAAGACGCGCTTGCCGCCGTTGCAAGAAACACCCGAAACGCTGCGGTGATTGAGGGGGCATTTCGGAAAGATGTGCCCGACTATCCGCCCGTGGCACTGCGCGAGGCAGTGGCGAATGCGCTCATGCATCGCGACTACTCTTCCGCCGCGCGCGGCTCACAAGTGCAGGTCAACCTGTATATCGACCGTGTCGAGATTCTCAATCCCGGAGGACTGTACGGCGATGTCACAGTCGATTCGCTGGGAACTTCTGGAGTTTCGTCATCCAGAAACCAGTTTCTTTCAAATATCCTCGAGACCACGCCGTACCCAGGCGGTGGCTACGTGGTCGAAAACCGTGGCACCGGTTATCAGGAGATAGGCGAGCAGCTTGAGCGTGCAAACATGTTGCCGCCCAAACCAAAAAACTCGACGGTTTCTTTTTCTCTGACGTTCGATAAGCGAAAGATAATGCAGGCGGAACAGGCGACCTCCGTAGGGCATGTGGACGAGGCAATCTTGGGTTACCTGGCAACGCATTCTTCGGCTTCGGCCAAGGAGCTCACGGAGGCTTCGGGTTTGAGCAGGAGCGCCGTTTCCAACCACATAAAAGGTTTAATTGGCGCGGGCAAGATTGAACCCATGGAGCCACCGCGCAGCCCGCGACAACGGTATCGACTCGCGCGGTAGGGCTGTTCGTTGTTCTTGCTTCGGCTTTCCGGCTTCCCACCATCTTTCCAACTTTCCACTTAACTTAACACCTAAGGTGGAAAGCTGGGTGGAAAGCTGGAAAGCTAGGTGGAAAGCTGGAAAGTAAACGGAAGACTGACATGCTAGCTCGGAGGCTGGGGGGGGTTAATAATTGCACAAACCATACCAAGCCAAACAAAAAGATACCAATCTGGTTGGTAAAACACCGTCAATGAGCCGCGAGCTAACTAGCTGCGTAAATAAAACCTAAAGAACTGTTGCAAATTAATGGCAAATGCCCAGATGCCGCCGTGCGATTTTCAATTAACTGTTACGCGCAAACAGCAAAATGCTACTATCTAACATGCACGTAAGAAAGCAGATTAACGGTTAAGGCTAAGAAGTGGCAGGTATGTCGGAAGCAACAAGGACTCGCACGCATGCGCCCGAGGTTAGGCAGCGCGCCGTCGAGGTCCTCCAAGAGGGGGTCGGTCATCGCGCCCTCGCCGCGGAGCTCGGCATTCCCCAGGCCACGGCTCGTCAGTGGGCCCGCGCATATGCCGTGGGCGGTGCCGACGCCGTTCTCAACGCCGGTTCGCATCATCACACCTATTCGTACGAAGTTAAGCTCGCCGTGGTCAAGGACCGCTTGGAAAACGGCTTAACGGTTCGCGAGGCCATGATCAAGCACAAGATTCCTAGCGAGTCTTCGGTCAAGGCTTGGTGCCGTCAGTACCGCGAGAGCGGTGAGTCCGCACTGGTCGATAAGCCGCGCGGTCGCAAGCCGCGCGTTAAAAAGGCGGAATAGCAAACGGGATGGTGCACCCACAGGGGCGCATTTTTCTTGCCGCCCCTCTGCTCCAATGCGGGCGTGCCCTTACCCCGTACGCCTAAAACTCCCCAGTTGACCGAAAACCCGCCGCCGCTACTCCTCAATTGAGCTATAACGTTAAACAATTGCAGCGTTTTAGCATGGGGGAGTGATGGTATGACGCTACTGTATTTCCTTACCCTGTTTCCGCTGGTACCGGCGCTGGGCATGCTGCTCGCGCGCGGTGACCGCGCCCGCGATGCGCTAGGGCTTGTAGGCTCTGGCATCATTATGGCGGTGACGGTTGTAGTCGCCGTCATGTTTTTTGGCACGGGCCCGCAGAGCTTCGAGGTGGCACCGGGCACCTCGCATGTGCTCTCGATCATCAGCTCCGTCATCGACGTGATCCTGTGCGCCGTCATCCTGTACAACGCGCGTAAATATAAGAGCACGCTCACCACGGTGCTCGGCGTGGTGCAGCTGGTGGGCTCGCTCACCTTTGCAGCCATGACGCTGCCCGCGACCGAAGCCGTCACGGCAACGCCACTCTACCTTGACTACATGAGCGTGATCATGGTCCTCGCCGTCGGCATCGTCGGCAGCCTAATCTGCGTGTATGCCTTGGGCTACATGAAGGACTTTCAGGCCCACGACGAGCACGAGGCTGCGCTGCGCGGGCAGACCGCGCCCGACCGTCGCCCGCAGTTCCTGGCGCTTATGTTCCTGTTCCTCTCGGCCATGTTCGTCATCGTGACGAGCGACAACCTTGAGTGGCTGTTCTGCGGCTGGGAAATCACCACCGTGTGCTCGTTCCTTATGATTGGCTACACGCGCACGCCCGAGGCCATTAAAAACGCCTTCACCCAGATTATCCTCAACATGCTGGGCGGCATCGCGTTTTTGGCGGGCCTTATGTTCCTGCACGTCAACGGCATGCCGCTGACCATCTCGGGCGTGATCGAGCTATCCGGCTCCGGAACCGCGCAATCCGCGCTGCTGGTGATGCCGGTCATTCTGCTGTCGCTCGCCGCACTCACCAAGGCCGCACAGATGCCGTTCCACACTTGGCTGTTGGGTGCCATGGTTGCCCCCACGCCCACGAGCGCCCTGCTGCACTCGTCAACTATGGTCAAAGCCGGCGTGTTCCTAATGGTCAAGCTGAGCCCGCTCTATGCCATCTATCCCGTAACCGGCTTTATGGTCACGAGTGTGGGCGCCATCACATTTTTGCTCGCTGCCCTCATGGCCATCTCGCAGAGCAATGCCAAGCGCGTGCTCGCGTTCTCCACCATTTCCAACTTGGGCCTCATCAGCGCCTGCCTGGGTGTCGGCGCGCCCGAGGCCGTATGGGCGGCCATCTTCCTAATCCTGTTCCATACGGTGGCTAAGTCGCTGCTGTTCCTGTGCGTGGGCACGGCCGAGCATCATATCGGCAGCCGCAATATCGAGGACATGGACGGTATGTTCAGCCGCATGCCGCACCTGACGCGCCTGATGATGCTGGGCATCATGGGCATGTTCGTTGCCCCGTTTGGCATGCTCGTGTCCAAGTGGGGCGCCCTGGTGGCGTTTGCGCAGACCGGCAACGTGCTCATGATCATGGTGCTTGCCTTTGGCTCGGCCGCGACGTTTTACTTCTGGGGCAAGTGGCTTGCTAAGCTTTCGGGCGTCGATCCCACGGCTCAAAACGTTGAGGTCAATGTCCATAAGACCGAATGGATGGCGCTTAACACCATCGCCGCGCTGCTGATTCTGTGCTGCGTGGCGTTCCCGGTTATCTCGAGCGGTCTGGTGTCGCCTTACTTGGCCATGGTGTTTGGCCGCGTGCCGTACGTTATTGGCAAGGACGCCATGTATCTGATGGTGGTTATCGTGGCGTTTATCGCCGTGGTGCTGCTGACTTCATTCCGCGTGAGCAACAAACCGCACGTAAACGTATATCTTTCGGGTGTGGGAACCGATAATTACCGTCATTTCCGCGGATCGATGGGACGCGAGGTGAAGGCCGAAAAGCGCAATTGGTACTCGGAGGACGCCCTTGGCGAGAAGCGTATTGGCCCCGCGGGTAGTGTTGTTTGCTGTGCCATCATCCTGTTTGCGCTGCTGTGCTGCGCGTGGATTGGGCCCGAGAGACTCGCCATGAGTGCGCCCTCGGTGCTGCGCGGCAAGTATTTTGAAGGCTCGGGCGTCGTGGGCATTTTTATTGGCACCGTGGCGTTTGCCTTGATTGCGCCGCTTGTGGGCGGCCTGATCGACGGCGTTGACCGCAAACTTTCGGCTCGCATGCAGGGCCGCGTGGGCCCGCGCCTGCTGCAGCCCTTCTACGACGTTGCCAAGCTGCTGCGCAAGGCCCCTGCCAGCGTAAACACCATGGACGATACCTATATGGCGTGCGCGCTCATCTTTACCGTGGTAGGCGGCGGCATCTTTGTGTCGGGCTCCAACACGCTGCTGTGCGCTTTTATGGTGACGCTCGCCGCGATCTTTGTGGTGCTGGCGTCCGCCTCGACGCAAAGCCCGTTTGCGCAGGTCGGCGCCGATCGCGAGCTGCTGCAGGTTATGAGCTACGAGCCCGCCGTTCTGCTGATGAGCGTGGGCCTGTATCTCGCCACCGACAGCTTCGATTCCATCGCCGTGACCGGGCAGTCGGCGCCCATCATCGTGTACAGTGCGCCCATTTTCTTGGCGCTGCTTGCGGTGCTCACCATCAAGCTACGCAAGTCGCCGTTCGACCTTTCGTACTCGCATCACGCGCATCAGGAGATTGTCCAGGGCGTCGCCACCGAGATGAGCGGCGGCACGCTGGCCAAGATGACCCTTATGCACTGGTGTGAGACCGTGCTGTTTTTGATGTGGGTGGGCATGTTCTTTGTTTGGGACAACCCGGTGAGCTGGGTCGTAGCCCTGGTCGTGATGGCCGCGACGTATTTTGTCGAGGTGCTGATCGATAACACCTTCGCACGCAGCACCTGGCGCAGCTGCTTTAAGCTCGGCTGGGGCGTGGCGCTGGTGTTTGGCCTGCTCAACCTTATGCCCATCCTCGTCGACGTGTTTATTTAGGAGGCGGCATCCATGGATCATAAAATGTCGCGCTCGCCGTGGGTTATTCATTACGACGGCTCGAGCTGCAACGGATGCGATATCGAGGTGCTGGCCTCGCTCACGCCGCTGTTCGATGCGGAGCGCTTTGGCGTGGTCAACACCGGCAACCCCAAGCATGCGGATATCTTTTTGGTGACGGGGTCGGTCAATGCCCAGAACCTGCCCGTCGTGCGTCAGATTTACAACCAGATGCTCGAGCCCAAGTGCGTGGTGGCCTGCGGTATCTGCGCATGCTCGGGCGGCGTATTCCGCGATGCCTACAACGTGATCGGCGGCGTGGACCGCGCGATTCCCGTGGACGTGTACGCGCCTGGGTGCGCCATTCGCCCCGAGACGGTGATCGATGCCATCGTGGAGGCGTGCGGCATCCTGGACCAGAAGGAGACCGTGTTGCGCGCCGGTGGCGATCCGCTCACCGTGGGCGGCGCCGCCACCTGGGACGGTGGCGTTGAGCTGGGCGAGGACGGGTTTGTGGCTGCGGGGGCCGGGACTGACGGTGCCGGTGACGCGCCTGCCGCTGGCGACGCACCTGCTGGGACGCCCGCCGCACCCGCCGCTGCAAAGGAGGCCGAGTAATGCAAAAGGCTATCTATACCACCGTCGGGATCGACAAGCTCCTGTCGCATGTCCAGGCGCTCAAGGGCGTCGGCGCGCGCTTTGTGCAAATGCATGCCGAGCGCAACGTCGACGACGGCTCGTATCGCTTGGTCTATACGTTTATCAACGTCCGTGCTGCTCAGGAGCATATTGCGCAGGACGGCAGCTATGCGATCGAGAACCTGGTGGTCGAGGGCATCGACCAGTACCAGGAGATTCCGTCCATCAGCTCGTATTACCCCGCGGTGTTCCCGTTTGAAAATGAGGCCCACGACCTGTTTGGTCTTGCCATCACCGACATGCAGATCGACTTTAAGGGCTTTTTCTACCAGGTCTCGACTGCCGAACCCATGAGCGTCATCACGCCCGAGGTGAAGGCTGCGCGCGAGAAGGCCATGAAAGTCCGCGCGGCCGCCGAGGCCAAGGCGCGCAAGGCCGCGGCCGAGAAGGCCGCCGCGGCTGCGGCTGCTGCGGGGGAGGGTGCCGCGGGTGCCGGCGATGCTGCGGGCACTGCCGCTGCTCAGCCCGCTGCTGCTGCCGGCTCCGATGCCCAGCATGACGATGCCGCTGCGAAGGCCGCGCTCAAGGCCGCCGAGATGGAGGCAAAGCTCGCCGCCATGGATCCCGAGAAAGCGGCCAAGGTCCGTGCGGCGCTTGCCGCCAAGGCCGCCCGCGACAAGCAGAAAAAGGAGGCGTAAGGTCCATGGCTCATCGCTCCGTAATTCCGTTTGGCCCGCAGCACCCGGTGCTGCCCGAGCCGCTTCATCTGGACCTGGTGATCGAGGACGACCGCGTCATCGAGGCAATTCCGCAGATCGGCTTTGTGCACCGCGGACTCGAGAAGCTCACCGAAAAGCGCGACATGCACCAGTTTGGCTACATCGCCGAGCGCATCTGCGGCATTTGCGCCGTGGGCCACAGCTACGGCTATGCCAGCGCCTGCGAGCGCATGCTCGACATCGAGGTGCCCGGCCGCGTGCAGTATATCCGCACTATTTTGCACGAGCTTTCGCGCATCCACTCGCACCTGCTGTGGCTGGGCCTGCTCGCCGATGCCTTTGGCTTCGAGGCGCTGTTCTATCGGTCGTGGACCCTGCGCGAGCAGATTCTCAAGATTTTTGAGAGCACGTGCGGTGGCCGCGTGATCCTTTCGATTAACGAGATCGGCGGCCTAAAGCACGACATTGAGGACTCCGAGCTGGCTGGCATTGTCCAGACGCTCGATGCCATGCGTCCCGACTACGAGGCCCTGGTGCATACGTTTTTGGACGACGTCAGCTGTGGCGAGCGCCTGCATGGCGTGGGCGTGATCAGCAAGAAGGACGCGCTGGATCTGTCGATGGTCGGCCCGTTTGGGCGCGCCTCGGGCGTGGACTATGACGTGCGCATGTTTAGCGACGGTGCCTATGCGGACCTGGCTGCGTTTGAGCCGGTTGTCGCCACCGATGGCGATTGCTATGCCCGCTGCCAGGTGCGCTGTGCCGAGGTCACGCAGGCCATGGACATCATTAAGGAGCTTGTGGGCAAGATTCCGCACGACGGGATCGGCGGGCGCACCAAGCTTACGCCGGCCGACGGCGCACGCGGCGAGGTTGTGATTGAGCAGCCGCGCGGCGAGGCGTATTACTATGTGCGCGGTAACGGCACCAAGAACCTGGACCGCTTCCGCGTGCGCACGCCGACGTCGCAGAACCTGGCGGGTCTGACACATGCGCTGCAGGGCGTGCTCCTTGCCAACGTGCCCATGATTATCCTGACCATCGACCCCTGCATTAGCTGCACGGAAAGGTAGGCGCGGCATGAGTTTGCTGACATTTGCCAAGACGGCCTTGGGCTCTATGGTCAAGCAGCCGGTAACGGTGTGCTATCCGCAGGAGAAGCTCGCGGCACCCGAGCGCTTGCGCGGGCATATCGTCAACGACATGGACGCGTGCATCTGCTGCGGCATGTGTGCGCGTCGCTGTCCGGCGGGCGCGCTCGCGGTCGATCGCAAGGGAGGAACGTGGTCGATTGACCCGTATGCCTGCGTGGTATGCGGCGAGTGCATCGAGAGCTGCCCCAAACACTGCCTGACTATGGACACCGCCCGTACTCCGGTTGCGGCGGACAAGACTCCCACAGTAGAAACCAAACCGGAATAGCGCTGGAATAGAACTGGAATAGGGGCCGGTGGGGCAAAAATGCCCCACCGGCCCCGCGCGTGAACGCGTGTGCGGGCCGCCACGCGACCCGTCCAGCCCGAAAATGACCCGCCTGCCACGAAATGGGCCCATTTACTACTTTTGGGCGCCAATCCCCAACCACGGCAAAAAATGTGAAAACAAAACCGCAGGTAGAACGCCTGCGGTTTTCCGGAAAACGGGGGTATGGTCGGGGGTATCGAGTCAAACGTAGTAGATGGGCAGGTTTCGTGGCGAGCGGTTCCAGCTGATCCCTTGGGAACGGAGGAAAACGGATCATTTTGGTCTCGCGAGGCTTGCGGAGGCGCTCGTGCAGGGCCGCCCGAACAAAACTATGCCGGTTTACTACGATGAATTCGGCATTCCCGACCATGACTGCATTTTTCTAAATAATGCAAGCGTTCTACCTGCGGTTTTGTAAGCGCGCAATTTGCCGTGGTCGAAGGCGGGCGATTCATCGTAGTAATCCGGCATAGTTTTGAAATGGCATTAAATCGGTGGCAGCCATTTTACTTTGCCGGGGTGGTCGGTTGTTGGGTAATTACCCTCGCAGGTAGGCGATGGCGATCTGCGTGCGGTTGCGCAGGCCCATTTTGGCTAGGATCGAGCTAATGTGGTTGCGCACGGTGCCTTCGCCCATATAGGCGGTGGCAGCGATCTCCTTGTTATCGAGGCCGCGGGCGATGAGCTCGGCGACTTCGAACTCGCGGTCGGTCAGGCTGGCAAAGGCTGCGGGCCGGCGGGGCGTGCCCGTCTTGTCGCCCATCCCGTCAAAGTCAACATCTTCGATCGCCTTGCCCTCGAGCACACGTTTACCTTCCATGACCTGCGCCAACGCTGGCGGAATGGCGGCGACATCGGTCTTGATCAGGTAACCGCGGGCGCCCAGCTTGAGCGCCGATACAATGTACTCGTCATCCGAGAATGTCGTCAGAAACACCACGCGTGCCGCGGGGTCGTGCTCAAGGATTTCGCGCGCCGCCGAAAGGCCGTCGCGCCCCGGCATCTGAATGTCGAGCAGCGCGATATCGGGCGCGTGCTCGGCGTAGAGTGCCACCGCGTCGTTGCCGTCGGCTCCGGTGCCCACCACTTCGATCTGCGGCTGGGCGCCCAGGATAATCTTGAGCGAATCGACTACCAAGCGGTCGTCGTCGACAACTATGAGCCTCATCGGGCGTCATCTCCTTGCTGTTTGGGGACGGTGGCAAACACACGCCAGCCGCCGGCGCCGGCACGCGGGCCGGCGGTGAAAGTGCCGCCAAGCGCCTCGACGCGCTCGCGCATGGAGACGAGCCCCATGCCTTCTGCGACGTTGCTGCTGCTCGCCGGGGTCGCGTCTGCGCCATCATCGGTAACGATGAGCTGGTAAAACGACGGATGCTCCATGCACCGCACGGTAATGGTTTTGGCATGGGCGTGGCGCATGGTGTTGGAGAGCGCCTCGCGCAGGACCGCCGCAAAGCAGTTCGCGACGTTTGCGGGCGCATGTTCGGTCATAACTTCAAGCTCAATCCGCGGACCGCCGTCCGAGCGCGCGCCTTCAACGATGCGTTCGAGCTGCACGGAAAGGTCGACGGCGTTGTCGTTGAGCGCGTGGACGCTGGCGCGCACGAGCTGGAGCGCCTCGTCAACGGTGTATTTGACGTCGGCGAAATCGGCGGCAACGCCGGGCTCGTTGGCATGGACCACGCGCAGGGCTTCGGTTTGAAGCGAAGCGCGCGTGAGCTGGTGGCCCACGTTATCGTGGATCTCGCGCGCGATGCGGGCGCGTTCGGCGAGCGTCGCGAGCTCGACTTCGTAGTCCTGGCGGTCGGCGAGGTCGCGGTTGCGTGCCTCGAGTGCCAGGGCGCGTTCTTGCAGCTTGTCGCGGGTGCGACGCATGCGTTCCTGTTCGCGCTCCAGCTGCGCGGTGCGCAGCGACAGCAACGTGGCGGCGACCGAAAGGATGGCGGTTAGCAACAGCGTTCGGGTGGTGAGCGCGCCGCAGCGAAGGTCCGTGGCAAGTGCGCAGGCAAACACGGAGCCAATTGCCAGCGCGGGCCAGATGCGTTCACGGCGCACGCGTCGCGCGATGTCATAGAGGGCGAGAGGTGCGAACGGCACAAACGGCGGCACGAAGACAGCCGCGATGACGTAGGCGTAGCTGCCGGCCTCGCTGGCGCGACGGGCGCGTTCTCCCTGCGCGACCTCGGCCAGCGCGGCGATGACAACGCCAAGGCAAAACGCCGCGACCAGGCGAGCATCTACAGCAAGGCCCGTGGCGGCTGCGATGCAGCACGCCAGCACGATCGATTTGTCGAATAGCCTGTTCATACGGGTATTGTACGCGATGCCGCGCACGGGGGAGGCGCCACTCAAAGCAACCGTGACATTCCTCCCACGCGGCGGGGCGGTCGCGTCAGCAGGCTACGCGACCGCCCCGCACTCGTGACAAAGCTCACTGGTGCGCGCCGTCAGCTCCTGCGATGATGCAATCGTACCGGGCCACAAGCAACAGAAGGGCCGCCTCATGACAGACATCGTCCACGTCGAAAACCTCGTTAAGCGCTACGACGACCTTATTGCGCTCGACCACTTTAACCTGAGTATCGCCCCCGGCGAGATCTTTGGCCTGCTGGGCCCCAACGGCTCGGGCAAGACCACGTCCATCAACTGCATCCTGCAGCTGCTCGCCTACGACAAAGGTACCATCGAGCTGTTCGGCGAGCCCATGACGCCCACGCGTTACGACCTCAAGCGCCGCATCGGCGTGGTACCGCAGCAGGTGGCGGTGTTTGACGAGCTCACGGTGCGCGAGAACATCGACTATTTCTGCAGCCTCTACGTTAACGACCGCAAGCGCCGCCGCGCGCTGGTGGACGAGGCGATCGACTTTGTCGGCCTGGGCGACTTTACCAAGTTCCGCCCCGGCAAGCTCTCGGGCGGCCTGGCGCGTCGTCTCAACATTGCCTGCGGCATCGCGCACAAGCCCGAGCTCATCTTTTTTGACGAGCCCACGGTGGCGGTCGACCCGCAGAGCCGCAACGCCATCCTGGAGGGCATCTGCCGCCTGCGCGACGAGGGCGCCACGGTGGTGTATACCAGCCATTACATGGAGGAAGTCGAGCAGATCTGCAGCCGCATCATGATCATGGACGGCGGTCGCGTGCTGGCGCAGGGCACTAACGACGAGCTCAAGCGCATGATTCAGATGGGCGAGCGCGTGACCGTCGAGGTCGGTGCCGTCGAGGCCGCCACGGTCGAGCGGCTACGCGCCCTCGAGCACGTGCTTTCGGTTGAGCTGTCCGGCGGCGAGCTCGTCTGCACCTGCGAGGCGAGCCCGCACAATCTGGTTGACATCCTCGACACGCTGCGCGCTGCTGACGTGGCGCTCGGCCGCGTGTGGAGCGAACCGCCGACCCTCAACGACGTGTTCCTCGAGATCACCGGCCGCGAGCTGCGCGACTAGGGGGCGGCCATGTTCAACACCATCATCACCACGGTCAAGACGCTGCTGCGCCGGCCGAGCACGTGGGTCTGGGGCGCTCTCTTTCCTATCGCGCTTTCCACGATGTTCATGTTTATGTTTGCGGACCTCAGCTCCGACGGCACGGTCGACCCGGTGCCGGTTGCCGTCGTGGCGGACGAGGCCTGGGATGCCTCGACCTTTAAGGATGTGGCGGCTTCGCTTGCCAAGGCAGGCGACGATCAACTGCTCGATGTGAGCGAGTACGAAGACTTGGCTGCCGCGCGCAAAGCGCTCAAGGCCGGTGAGGTCGCGGGCATCTATACGGTTGATGCCGCGGGCACGCCCAGGCTCACGCTGCTATCGAGTTACGACAGCTCGCGCGCCTCGTCGGTGCTTACCGACCGCAGCATCCTTGAAACGGTGGCAAGCTCGTATACGCAAAATGCCGAGCTCATGGCCCAGATTGCTCAAGATGACCCGGCGGCGCTCGCCGACCCGGAGGCGGTTGTGCGCGCTCTGTCGCTCGAGGGCGGAACCCGCCGCGTGAGCCTGACTCGTGCCACGCCCGATGGCACGGTCATCTACTATTACGCGCTTTTTGGCCTGGTCGCGATGATGTCTGCCGAGTTTGCCGCCTTGAGCGTCGTCGATTTGCAGCCTAATCTGTCGGGCCTTGGCGCGCGCCGCTGCGTGGGCGGTCTTTCCAAGACGGCGTCGCTGGCCGGCATTTTTGTTGGCTCGTGGCTGGTTTCCTTTGCATCGATGGCGGTTGCGATCGGCTACGTGCGCCTGGTGGTCGGTGTCGACTTTGGCGGGCGCGAGGGGTTGTGCCTGCTGGGCGGGGCTGCATCCGCGCTTGCCGCCACGGGCCTGGGGCTTTTTGTGGGCACGCTTCCCGTTAAGGGCGGCAAGGCATCCAAGTCGGGCATCCTCACGGGCTTTGCCACCACGTGCGCCCTGTTCGCCGGCCTCTACGGCGAGCCGGCGATGGCGCTTGCCGACGACGTCGCCCGCGCTTGTCCGGTCGAGTGCTGGCTCAACCCCGTCAAGCTCATCTGCGACATGTTCAATCGCCTGTATTTCTTTGAGGACCTGGGGCCCTTCGCTGTTCGCGCCGGCGCGCTCGTCCTGATGGCCCTGGTGTTTGTC
The DNA here is from genome assembly GCA_900550185.1 of uncultured Collinsella sp. Lineage (GTDB taxonomy): Bacteria > Actinomycetota > Coriobacteriia > Coriobacteriales > Coriobacteriaceae > Collinsella. The sequence continues at coordinate 14,496 of URRN01000006.1, read as the reverse complement.
GCCGCCGCTACGCTGATCTTTGGAAGGAGCCGCTATGAGCACCTTTAAGACCGCGCTTCGCATGGCGCTGGCGCACCCGTTCTACCTGCTCATCTATACGGTGTTCATCTCGCTCATGGGCGTATTCATCGCGGCTTCGGTGAGCTGGAACTCGTCGCAGCTTACCGAGTACAAGCCCTACGACACCAACGTGATCGTGGTCGACCGCGACAATAGCGACCTTTCGCGGGCGCTTACCAAGCACCTGGGCTCACGCTTTGACCTGGTCACGGGCATCGGCGACGACGCGTACGACCTTGCCGATGCGCTCTCCAAGAGCAACAGCGCCAAGGGCAGCGCCGATTGCGTGTTCTTTATCCCGGAGGGGTTTGAGGACGATCTTGTTGCAGCCGCCCGTGCGGGAGAGGCCCTGCCCAAGCTCGACGTGACCTATGGTTCCGGCACCATGGCGGCGGCGCTTTCGTCCGCCGAGGCCTCGCGCTGGATCTCGCTCGCGGGCGCTGCGGCGGCGCTTGAACCCGCTGCCTCCAACGGTGACGTCGCAAGGGCCGCCGAGCACGCGGCCGCAAAGCGCGCGGAGGTCCAGATCGAGCAGGTCAAGGTCGACTCGACTGCTGCTACCACGCTCGAGTCGTACTTCAACTTTGGCGCGTACGCGATCATCTCGTCGGTCATCGTGTCGGTGGGACTGGTGTTTTCGGGCATGAACGAGCCCGAGCGCGTGCGCCGCATGGATGCCAGCCCGGTCTCTGAGCGCCAGCGTTCGCTCGCTGTGTTCGCGGCCGCCGCCGTGCTCACCGTCTGCATCTGGCTCGTGTCGAGCATGATGGGCGTCGTGGGCTTTGCCAGCGCGGTTGCCGAGGTCGGCGTGGGTCGCGTGTGCCTGGCGCTGGCGGCAACGTTTGCCCTGGCGTGCACGCCGCTGGCCGTTGGCTTTACGCTGTCGAGCCTGGGCGCGCGCGAGGAGCTGCTCAACGGTGTGGGCAACCTGCTCGGCATGCTCATGACGTTTTTGGGCGGCGCCTGGATGCCGCTGTCGCTCATGGGCTCGGCCGTGCAGACGGTGGCGCACTTTGTGCCGACGTATTGGGTGAACGACGCGATCGGCAAGGCGCTCGCCGCGGACCTGACATCCACCGTGCTGGGCGACATCGCCTGCGATCTGGGCGTCACGGTGCTCTTTGCCGCGGCCATCGCCGCCGTAGGCCTAGCCCTCGCGCACAACAAATCCCACGCCTAGCCACCTAGTCATTGGGGACGTTCTTAAACGACTGGTCGCTGGGGACAGTCTTTGCCGATTCGCCGGCTCGCCGGCCGGGCTGGCAAGGACTGTCCCAATATGTCGGCACTTGGGGACGTTCCTTTCCTGCCGGCACTCATTGGGGACAGACTTAAATGAGCGATTTCACTCATTTAAGTCTGTCCCCAATGAGTAGGTTGGAAAAAATTGCGCCTGTCGCTTAAAAATAGTTCACCTGGGTTTACTATTACCTTAGAAAAGTAGCAGAAGGCTAACAACGGGGGATAGCATGGCGACAAAGCGTGCCTACGTCCAGGTCAACGGACTCAAGAAACACTATGGCGACGGTGATGCACGCCTGACGGTGCTCGACGGCATCGACACGTCCATCAACCGCGGCGAGATCTGCGTCATGCTGGGGCCCTCGGGCTCGGGCAAGTCGACCTTTCTCAACCTGATCGGCGGCCTGGAGGATGCCGACGGCGGCTCCATCATGGTGGACGGCTGCGATCTCACGGCGCTCAAGCCCGCCGATCTGGGCGAGTACCGACGCCGCGAGCTGGGCTTTGTCTTCCAGTTCTACAACCTGGTGCCCGACCTTACCATCAAGGAAAACATCGAGGTCACGGCGCACCTGTCCAAAAACCCGCTCAATGTCGACGATCTGCTGCGCTCGCTGGGCCTCTACGAGCACCGCAACAAGTTTCCGCGCCAGGTCTCAGGTGGCCAGCAGCAGCGCTGCGCCATCGGCCGTGCGCTCGTCAAAAATCCGGGCCTGCTGCTGTGCGATGAGCCCACGGGCGCGCTCGACTACAAGACATCCAAGGAAATCTTGCGGCTCATGGAGGATGTCAACCGCACCTACGGCTGCACCATCATCATTGTCACCCACAATGCCGCCATCGCGCGCATGGCAAATCGCGTGCTGCGCCTGCGCGACGGCCGCATCGTCGAGGACGAGCTCAACGAGTCGCCCGTTGCGGCCGCCGATCTCGATTGGTAGGCGACGCCATGACACCTCTCGCAAAACGTCTCCCGCGCGAGCTGCGCCGCAATATCGGCAAGTACCTGGGCATCTTTTTGCTTATGTGCGGAAGCATCGCCCTTACCTCGGGCTTTTTGCTCGCGGCGCATTCCATCGGCTGCCTCATTGATGACATGCGCGATGCGTACACGATCGAGGACGGCCGCGTGACCACCTCCTTCGAGGCCACCAAAGACCAGCTCAAGGCTGCCGAGGACGCGGCGGAGGGCGTCGGCGGCGTTACGCTCTACAAGAACTTCTCTATCGACGCCATCATCAAAAAGGCGGCTGGCGACGACGGCACCAAGCGGACCCTGCGCACCTATGCGCACCGCGCTAAGGTGGACATTGCGTCCTACTGTGAGGGCAAGGAACCCAAGGCGGACGACGAGGTGGCCATCGACCGCGTCTTTGCCACCAATAACGACCTCGCCATCGGCGATAAGGTCGAGCTCGAGGGGCGCACCTATACCATCTGCGGGATCATGACGCAGCCCGATAGCCAGGCGTTGTTCCTCGACAATTCGGACTTTACGGTGAACACCATCACGTATGGCGTAGCCGAGGTCACCGACGCCGGTTTTGTTGCGCTCGAGGATGCCGGCGGCGCACCCGCCTATACGTATTCCTTTACCTTTAACGACCGCGATCTCCCCACCGCGGATCGCATCGATGCGGAGCAGGATATGGTCGAGGCGCTGACCGATGCCGATGCGCGCGTGGACGATCTGATCGATGCCGATTCCAATCAGGGCATTGGCTATGCGCGCGACGACGTGGACGGCGACTCCATGATGTGGATGACGTTGCTCGACATCATCATCGTGATCATGGCGTTTGTCTTTGTGGTTCTTACCGACGCCACCATCGAGGAGGAGAGCGCCATTATCGGCACGCTTCTCGCCAGCGGCTATCGCCGTCGCGAGATCGTGCTGCACTACCTGGCACTTCCCGCCATCGTAGGCGTGGCCGCGGCGCTTTTGGGCACCGCGCTCGGCGTTGCGTTCTTTACCGAGCCCATGCGCGGTCTCTACTACGGCTCGTACAGCCTGCCTCCCTTCCAGGTGTACTGGAGCTGGGAGATCTTCGTGAAGTGCGCTGTGGTTCCCGCCGCTGCGCTCATCCTCATTACGCTGGTGGGCCTGCTCCGCAAAATGGGCAAGACGCCGTTGCAGTTCCTTCGTCACGAGGCGAGCGGTAAGTCGGGTACCAAGCGCGGTCTGCAGCTGCCGGAACGCATGGGCTTTGTCTCCCGCTTCCGTCTGCGCGTTTTCCTGCGCAACCTGGGCAACTTCGCCACGCTCTTCGTGGGCATCGCGTTTGGGTCGCTGCTTTTGCTCTTTGGCCTGGCGATCCTGCCCACGATGACGCACTATGCGGACAACCTGGAGACGAGCCTGGTCGCCGAGCATCAGTACACACTTAAGGCGCCGCTGGAGCTCGAGGGCACTACCGAGGAGCGCGAGCAGTGGTCGGCACTCGAGCGCTTGCAGTCGGTTGACGGCGCGCTGCTCTCCGCCGCCCAGGATGCCGATGACGAGCTTGACGGCGCGGCCGATGCGGCGCAGACGGCAGCCGATGCCGCGACCGCATCTCCGTCTGCCGAGAGCCTGACCGCAGCGCAGGATGCGCTTGCCAAGGTCCAGGACAAGAAGGATGCGCTCTACGCGCGCCTTGACGATCTTGCCGATGCCCTCGGCTGCAACCGCGATGAGGCCATCGATCTGATCGACAAGGCCTCTAAGATCGACACTGACAACGACGATATCCACCCGGTCAATACGACCGACAACGGCGCGGGCGCAATCGCGCAGGCCGAGAAATATGCCGTTTACCAGCTGCAGTACGACCGTGGCGACGGTAATGGCGAGGAGGCGATTTCCGTCTACGGCATTTCATCTCATTCGCGCTATTGGAAAGACCTCAACGTCGGCGACGGCCGCGTTGTCTTTGGCGGCGGCCTGCTCGACAAGTTTGGCTGGAGCGAGGGCCAGAAGGTCACACTCAGCGACAAGTACGAGGGTGAGCATTATTCCTTTGAGTACGCGGGCAAGGACTGTGCTTGGGGCTCCAAGTCGGACATGAACATCTATATGAGTATCGATGACTTTAACGAGCTGTTCGGCAACGACGCCGCCTACTTTAACGGCTATGTGAGCGACGAGAAGCTCGACCTCGATGCTCGTTACTTTGCCGGCGACACCACGCCCGACGACATGCGCGCCGTGGGCGACCAGTTCATCGGCATGATGAGCAAAATGATCGGCATGATGGTCGGGCTCGCGGTGTTTATCTTCCTGCTGTTTATGTACCTGCTGACCAAGGCGGTGATCGACCACAGCGCCCGTTCGATCAGCTACATGAAAGTCTTTGGCTATCGCGATAGCGAGATCTCGCATCTGTACATCCGCTCGATCACGCTGTGCGTGGCGGCGTCGCTCGTGCTGAGCCTGCCGGTCATTATTGGCTCGCTCACGGCCATCTTCCGCTCGATGCTGCTCGCCTACAACGGCAATATCGAGATCTACGTGCCCGCTTGGTCCATGGCTGCATGCGTCGGCATCGGCTTTGCGACCTACCTGGTCGTGGCGCTGCTGCACACGCGCTCTATCAAGCGCGTCAGCCTGGCCGAAGCCCTCAAGGTGCAGGAGTAGTCATTGGGGACGTTCTTAAACGACTAGTCGTTGGGGACAGTCTTTGCCGGATTGCCGGCTCGTCGGCCGGGCTGGCAGGGACTGTCCCTGACGGCACTCATTTAAGTCTGTCCCCAATGAGTGGCCGTGCTTGACTTCAACCCCACTTCACCGGGTACCATCCTCTATGTCTGTAACGCCATATAGACCGAGGGGATAGATCTATGACCGCAACCGCACCCGCAGCACCGGCAAAGGTGTACTTCACCAACCTGCGCACGCATGCTCGCGAGAGCCAGCTCGACAAACTTAAGCGCCTCATTCGCCGCGCCGGCATTGAGCAGATCGACTTCGAGAACAAGTTTGTCGCCATCAAGATTCACTTTGGCGAGCTGGGCAACCTGAGCTTTTTGCGCCCCAACTACGCCCGCGCCGTCGCAGACGTCGTGAAGGAGCTGGGCGGCAAGCCCTTCCTCACCGACTGCAACACGCTCTACGTCGGTAGCCGCAAAAACGCGCTCGAGCACATCGATACCGCCTACCAGAACGGCTTTACCCCGTATGCCACGGGTTGCCAGATCATCATCGCCGACGGCCTCAAAGGTACCGACGAGGCGCTCGTCCCGGTCGAGGGTGGCGAGTACGTGCGCGAGGCCAAGATCGGTCAGGCGCTCATGGACGCCGACATTGTGATCAGCCTCACCCACTTTAAGGGCCATGAGCAGGCCGGCTTTGGCGGCGCCATGAAGAACCTGGGTATGGGAGGCGGCAGCCGTGCCGGCAAGATGGAGCAGCACGCCGCTGGCAAGCCGAGCGTCGATACCACCAACTGCGTAGGTTGCCGTGCCTGCGAGAAGATATGCGCGCACAGCGCCATCACGTTTGACGGTACGCGTGAGCGCGAGCTTGCCAACGGCAACACCCGTACGGTTCACGTCGCCGCTATCGACCACGATCGCTGCGTGGGCTGCGGCCGTTGCATTGCGGCGTGCAACCAGGACTGCATCAAGCCCGACTATGATGCCGCGGCCGACGTGCTCAACTACAAGATCGCTGAGTACACGAAGGCCATTGTTCAGGATCGCCCCAGCTTCCACATCTCGCTTGCCATGGACATCAGCCCCAACTGCGACTGCCACCCCGAAAACGACACGCCCATCGTCAACGACATCGGCATGTTCGCGAGCTTCGACCCGGTCGCCATCGACCAGGCCTGCGCCGACGCCGTCCTGGCGTCCGAGCCGCTGCCTAACACCGAGCTTACCGACAGCGCGGCCAAGATGGAGCATAATCACGAGCATCTGGAGGGCGAGCAGGCCAAGGATCCCTTCTGCATCACGCATCCCGACACCGACTGGCGCGCGTGCATCGCGCATGCCGAGAAGATCGGCCTGGGCACGAGCAAGTACGAGCTCATCGAGGTCAAATAGCGCCTAGTTATTGGACATATCAAGCGCTTTTGTAGCGCAACGTTAGTAAAAACCACCCGTGAGCACAGCGCCCACGGGCGGTTTTTCAGAAGTGCGGTGAAAAATCGAATACCACCGACCACAAACCGTTTTTTGACAACAAAACCCCTGATAAATTGTTGGTAAAACTGTGGTCTGGTCGGGCTTCGCGCGATTTCCCCGCACTTCCGAAAACAGGGGGTCAGATAGACCAGTAAACCGTACTATTTGCCTAAAAATTCTCGTCGAGGAAGTCGTCGACCGTGTTCCAGTAGAGCTCGGGGTTAACTTGCGCACTCTTGGCGTGGGTGGCGCCATGGATGGTGAGCTTTTGCTTGACCTTGCTGGCGCACGCGTCGTAGTTTTGGTCAAGCATGTCGTACGGCACAAAGGTGTCCTGGTCGCCGTGGATAAACAGCATGGGAACCGTCGCGTGTTTGAGTTGCTCCACACTGCTCGCCTTATGAAAGTCGTAGCCTGCGCGCACGTTGCACACCAAGTTTGCTACATCGAGCAAGGGAAAGCTAGGCAGGCCGAACACGTCCTTGAGCTGCAGAGAAAACTCGTCCCAAACACTCGTATAACCACAGTCTTCGATAATGCATTTCACGTTTGCGGGCAGAGATTCCCCCGCGACGTCCATGGCGGTTGCCGCACCCATCGACTCGCCAAAGACCAGGATGCGCGCCTCGGGGTCAGCCTGAACGATCCGCCCAATCCATGCAACGACATCGAGCCGCTCGGGCCAGCCCATGCCGATATAGTCGCCGCCGGAGCGCTCGTGGGCGCGGGCGGCGGGTGCGAGTACGTTCATGCCGCGGTCGTGGAATCGTTTGACGTATCGGGCCATGCCGATGGGCTCATCGGTGTATCCGTGTAGGCAGATAGCGTAATTGTGCGTGCTCTCTGGGGCGGCAAAATACCAAGCGGCAAGTTCGGTTCCGTCATCTGCGGTGAGGCTGCTGCTCTCGCGGTTCTCTTTAAACCATGCCCGCGCCTCGGTTCCCTCGGCATCCGGCTGCTCACTTTCTTTGTCGTCCTTGCCGTCCTGCATCATCTTCATGGTGTATGGCGCGCGGGGATTTAGCGCGAAGTCAAACAGAAAGTTGCCGGCAAATCCGAGCAGCGCAATGACAACCACCAGTGCAACGATGCCGGCTATCTTGAGCTTTCGATGGGAATGTGCGTTTTGAGCCATGCGGTATTCTCCTATAAGATGTTAATACATCAACATTTAATGCAAGCGCATTATGGACGTTCACCGTTGATGCGTCAACAGGCAAAGAATGGGTAAACAAAGGGTCACGTATGGTGCAAATTTCGCACGCACCCAGACGCTTTGATATAGTGTTGAGAACTCTTTACGTTGGAGGATGTAACCGGCATGTCCGATTCGAGCGACAGTTCCAAGCCGCGACCCAAGGCCGCGGCCGTTCCGCACTACACGGTGGGCGAGGAGATCATGAACTCCGTCACCCATGGTGTCGGCTGCTTGCTGGGTATTGCGGGTCTGGTGCTCCTGATCGTATTCGCTGCCCTGCGCGGCGGAGGCCCGGCCCACATGGCCGCGGCGATTGTCTATGGTGTTAGCATTATCCTCGAGTACCTAGCCTCCACGCTCTACCATGCGATTCAACCCGCGCGCGCCAAGCGCGTGTTCCGCATCATCGACCACAGCTGCATCTACCTGCTCATAGCCGGCAGCTATACGCCGTTTTGCCTCATCACGCTCGCAAACGACGGCGGCGCCGTGCTGTTCTTTGCCGTATGGGCCATCGCCATTATCGGCATCGCCCTCGAGTGCTTTATGCGCGAGCGTCAACCGCACTGGGTAAGCGGCCTGGTCTACCTGCTGATGGGCTGGCTCGTTGTCTTTAAGCTGCCCGAACTTGTGGCGCTGCTCAACCCCGTGGCACTTGCCCTGCTCGCCGTCGGCGGCGTGTGCTACACCGCGGGCGTGCCGTTCTATATCGCCAAAAACGTGCGCTATCTGCACAGTGTTTTCCACTTGTGGGTGCTCGCCGGCAGCATCTTCCAGTTCATGGCGGTGATCCTCTTCGTAATCTAGCGACCGCGCCCACGGCCCCGCTCGCACGGGCGACCGGCGCAATTGCCCTATCCGTCACCTACGCTTACTACCCAACGTCCCGAATCTTGGAGGTTCGAGAAACTCCCGATGGACATAACCATCTCCCTTATCACTACCCTCGTTTTGACCCTCATCAACGGTTACTTCTCTATGTCCGAGATGGCGCTCACCACGGCCAAGCGCGCCGTGCTGGAGCACGAGGCCGAGGAAGGCGACAAGCGCGCCGAGCGTGCCATTAAGCTGGCTGCCGACTCTGACCAGCTGCTCGCCACCATCCAGGTTGCCATTACGCTCGTGGGCTTCGCCTCGTCCGCCGTTGCCTCGACGAGCCTGTCCGACCCGCTCGCCACGTGGCTCATGAGCTTTGGCATCGCGCCGCTCTCCGCCATCGCGCGCGGCCTGGCGCCGGTCATCATCACCGTCGCGGTCGCCTTCGTGTCCATCGTGATCGGCGAGCTTGTGCCCAAGCGCATCGGCCTGGCCAATGCCGAGGGCGTGTCCAAGCAGGTCGTGGGACCGTTGTCGTTTTTCCAAAAGATTGCCCGTCCGCTCGTGTGGCTGACTGGCGCTTGCTCCGATGGCCTGGCCCGCATTCTGCGCATCAAGAGTGCCGACGACCGTCAGAACGTCTCGGAAGAAGAGATCAAGTACATGGTCTCGGAGCAGGACGACCTGCTCGACGAGGAAAAGCGTATGATCCACGAGATCTTCGACCTGGGCGACACCGTTGCCCGCGAGGTCATGGTGCCGCGCGTGGACACCACCATGTGCGAGGACGACGAGACGGTCGCCGACGTGTTGTCCACCATGCGCCAGACCGGCTTCAGCCGCATCCCCGTCTATCACGAGGACCCCGACAACGTCGCGGGCATCGCGCACATCAAGGACCTGATCCAGCCCGCGCTCGATGGCAAGGGCGACCAGCCCATCGCCGGCTTTTTGCGCGACGCCACCTTTGTGCCCGACACCAAGGACATCCTGCCGCTGCTGTCCGAGATGCAGACCTCGCACGACCAGATCGTGGTCGTCGTGGATGAGTACGGCGGCACGGCCGGCATCATCACCATCGAGGACATCGTCGAGGAGATCGTGGGCGAGATCGAGGACGAGTTCGACCCCGACAACAAGTACCTCACGCGCCTTTCGCGCCGCGAGTGGCTCGTCGATGGGCGTTTTTCGTGCGATGACGCGATTGAGCTTGGTTGGCCGCTCGAGGAAAGCGATGATTATGAGACCATCGCCGGCTGGATTTTGGAGCTTTGCGACTCGGTGCCCGACATCGGAGAGGTGTTTGAGGTCGCGGGGTACAAGTTTAAAGTGCAGTCGATGCGTGGCCAGCGCATCTCGCTCATTCGCGTGATCGCTCCGGCCGAAACCGATAAGAAGGATTCCGAGTCTTCGGTAAACGAGCCGACGACGTCGGGTGCGGGTTCCGCGAATCCGCACGACGGCGACGAGTAGGGCAAGGAAGAGTAGGGGAGAGTTATGGCAGGCCTGTTCAACATCCTTAAGGTCACCGTCAGTGAGGACAAGATCTGCGCGCATGTGCTGGTGAACCCCGGCATGCCGCTCATGACCTCGGAGGACATCGAGGCCACGGCGCGCGTGTACTACCTGGTACCGGCGATTGCCAAGCACCTGTGCCTGGGCGATTCCGGCCGCGAGTTCCAGGACTGCATGGGTCAGACCGAGCTCTGCCACCTGCTGGAGCACGTGACGGTCGAGCTCATGAACGAGACCGGTCTTGCCGGTAGCATCTCGTGCGGCCGCACGCGCGTAAGCGAGCATGACGAGCGTGTCTTTGAGGTCGAGCTTTCGTGTCCCGACGACGCACTGGCCATCGGTGCGCTGTCGTCGGCCACCTTTATGATGGACTGGGCGTACCTGCACGCCGACCAGCCGGCTCCCGATGTGGACGGTACGGTCGCGGGCCTGCGCAACCTGGTGCTGGGCATGCGCGCCGAGGCCGAGGGCAAGGATCCTCACGAGGCCGTCGCTGCTGCGAACGGCGAAGATGCTGCCGAGGACGAGGGCGCTGACGAGGGCGATGTGCCGGTCGACGCCGAGCCCGTTGCCGATGCGACCGCCGAGCCCGTTCCCACCGAGCCCCAGGGCGTCCCCAACTTTGACGACGAGCCCCAGGTGGCGATTGATACCGAGGGCGCGGTTGCCGAGAACCACGAGGCCTCCACTGCCGTCTTTGGCGGTGCGGCGACGGTTCCGGCGGGACCTGCGCATGAGGGCGGCCTGCCGCTCGTGGACGGCGCCGGCGAGGACCCGGGTGCCACGGTGGCCATGCCGGCTATGCCTCAGGAGTAGGCCTACGCGTTTATCGCCATCACGTACCTGCGCCTTTGCCGTACGCAGATGAGCGGAGCGGCAAGTGATGCGCTGCGGGTATAATGGACAGCATTCAAACGGTGGGCACCGACGTGCCCGCAGGAGAGGAATGATCATGGGTAAGACTTTCAGCTTTGTCTCCGGCGCACTTTTTGGTGCCGCTGCCGGCGCTATTATCGGTGTTGCTCTGGCCCCGCGCTCGGGCGCCGAGACCCGCGCCATGGCTGCCGATATCGCCAACGACGCCTGGGACAATATGCGCGACACCTACGAGCACAGCGCCGAGGAGGCCCGTGCTGCGGTGAATGACTTTGGCCCGATGGTCGACGCCAAGACCGACGACCTGCGTGCCAAGGTCGACCTGGCCCGCGAGCGCATGGACCAGCTGCGCGAGCAACTCAACGACGCCATTTCGGGCGGCAACGTGACGCCTGCCGCCGACGTCGTGGTCGAGAACGCCGTCGAGGCTGATACCGAGGCTGCGGAGCCCTCGACCGAGGCATAATGCGCGCCGGGGATTTTGTCGGCGCCAAGATCTATCGCAAGCCTACCGAGGACAAGCGCACCAAAAAGGACGGCACGCCGCGCAGCCCTAAAAAGCTCGGAAAGATTCACTTTCCGGTCTTTACCCCGGGCGGTACGCGCGTGGTCGGCTTTATGGTCCGCCAGTCCGATATCGCGGGCATGATCGAGCGTCCCGATCGATTCGTAGCGCTCGACGCCATTGGTGTCTACGAGGGCGCCATTGCGGTCGATGACGTCAAGGACACGTACGATGCCGCCGCCGCCAAGCGCCTCGACATCAACCTGGACGATTGCATCATCTGGGTCGGTATGGACGTGCGCACGGAATCGGGCGACGTCGTGGGCTATTGCTCGGACGTTGAGTTCAAGCCGCGCTCGGGCATCGTGCAGTCATTCTATGTGACCGCCGGTGCTGCTTCGAGTGTTTTGGTTGGTGACACGCAGGTGCCGCCGACGATGCTACGCGGCTACGAGAACGGCGCGATGGTCGTCTCGGACGAGGTCAAGTCGCTTGGGTATTCGGGCGGTGCGGCCGCCAAGGCCGCCGAGGCCAGCGTCGTGGTGGGCGACAAGGTCAAAAAGGGCGCCAGGGTGCTCGACGACAAGGGATCGGTCGCCGTGGACAAAGGCAGTCGCGCACTGGGCAAGCAGCTCGGCAAGATGCGCGGCATGTTCAAGGCCTTTAAGGACGAATACCAAAAGGCGAGCGGAGGCTCGTCAAAAGCTACAAAATAGCGACGTACCAAATGATGGGAGGCAAGCCGGAGACCTGTTGCTCCGGCTTGCTGTGTTTATGGGGGAGGGCACATGCGCCAAAACGGATCCAACTTAAACGGGCGTTCGGGTGCGCGTCCGACGGCGCGCCGCGACCTGGGGCAGCTGCCCGGCGGTCAGCGCCGCCGTCGCCGTAAGCCCGGCGCGATGTATCTCAACCATAGCCGCGGCTTTAGCGACCGCAGCGCTCGCATCGGCAACGGCCGCACGCCCCGTCGTCCGTCTCGCCTGCCCTATGCGCTCATCGCCGTGGGTTGCGCGCTCGTGCTGTTTATCGCTGCCGTCGTGGGCTACGTCAACCGCAGTGTGGACGTGGAGCTCAACGGCCAGAAGACAGCGGTGCGTGTGGGCTCTACGCTGCAGAATCTCATCGACGACCAGGAGTTGACCGATACCTACGACGCAGGCGACCTGCTGGCCGTCGATGACAGCGTGCTCAAGCGCCATGGCGGCGAAAAGCTGTCGGTTAAGGTGGACGGCAAGCGCATAAAACAGGGCAAATGGGATAGCCGCGAACTTGAGGGCGGCGAGAAGGTGACGGTCAAGGATGGCCGTAACACCTACGAGAAGCACGAGGTTCAGGCTACGGTTATCGAGCCCAAGCTCAAGGTCGAGGGCACGGGCGCTATCGAGTATGTGCAGACATGGGGTGTCCAGGGCCGCTCCGAGGTGTGGGTTGGTGAGCAGTCGGGCAAGACGCAGGACCGCGGCGAGGTTGTGCCCGCCACCGATTGCGTCGTTGCGTGCGCCAGCGTGGCGCCCAAGGGCAACAAAAAGTACGTGGCGCTGACGTTTGACGAGGGTCCGAGCGGCGCCACCAAACAGATCTTGCAGGTGCTCAAGGAAAAGGGCGTTACCGCGACGTTCTTCCTTTCGGGCGATGCGGCCGAGGCCTCGCCTGCCACGGCCAAGGCGATTGTCGATGCCGGGTGCGAGATCGGATCCAACAGCTACAGCGACGATTCGCTCAAGGGTCAGGACCGTGAGACGGTACGCGAACAGATCACGAAAGGCACCGATGCGATTAAGTCGGCGACCGGCGTGAAGACGATGCTGCTGCGTGCTCCCTACGCTGCCTTTGACGAGCAAAACTGGATTGATGCGATGGACCTGGTCTCCGCCGTGGTCTCGTGGAATATTGACTCGGGCGACTGGCTGCTCAACGGTGCCGACGAGCAGGTCTCAACGGTGCTCGATTCGGTGACGCCGGGCAATATCGTGCTGCTCACCGATAGAGACGAATGCGCCGAGCAGACGCTCGAGGCGCTGCCGCAGATTATCGACGGCCTCATTGCCGACGGCTACAAGATCGTGACGCTCAGCGACCTGGTCAAGACGGACACGTCGCTGAGCAAAAAGCTCACCTCGCTGACGAAGGTCGCCATGCCCAAGGACGCCGTGTTCCCCCAACTTGCCGAGGACGACGACACCACAGAGTAGTCATTGGGTAGTCGTTTAAGAACGTCCCCAATGGCTATGTCACGGATGCGTCAGCGTTTGGTATGCCTGCAATGTGCAGCGCATAAATTCGATGCCGCAGGGCGATGCTGATGCTATAGTTACTGCGGTTAATGAGGGTCAAGAGAAAGGTTACAGGTGAAATCCAAACCTCGACCATACAGTCGATGACCCCATGCAGGTGCTTTTTGCGCATGCACGGGGTGTAAGCGTCGAGCGGCGTGCCGCCCGCGCATGCGTATACATATCCAGAAGCCCCCGGACGCCGCACGCGCGGCCGCGTCCGGAGGAATAATGATGGGGAGCACCATTGAATTATCTGAGTGAGATGCTCAAATTGCCGGTCTTGGACGTCGACGGCGAAAAGCTCGGCGTGGTCAACGATTTTGGCATTGCTACCGGCGAAGTTTTTCCGCACGTGACGTCGCTCGCGTTCCGCGGCCCCGGCAAGACGCCGTTTATGATCAGCTGGCGCAAATGGGTCGACCGTATCGACGAGACGGGTGTACACCTTAAGACGTCGGCCACCGAAATCCGTTTTTCGTACCTGCAGCCGACCGAACTCTTGCTTGCCCGCGACGTGCTCAACAAGCAGATTGTCGACACGCAGGGCATGAAGGTCGTGCGCGTAAACGACATCAAGTTTTCCATGTCGGGCGAAAACCAGCTGCGCCTGTTGGGTGCCGAGGTCGGTGCCCGCGGTCTGCTGCGCGCGATCAGCCCCGCACTCGAGCACGTCGTCGAGGGCTTTATGAAGCACCTGGGCAAGCCGCTCAGCGAGGACATCATCGCTTGGTCCTACATGGACCTGCTCGACCGCTCGACTAAAAACATCCAACTCTCGGTGTCGCACAAGACGCTCGGCGAGCTGCACCCTGCCGACATCGCCGACATTATCGAGCAGCTCGACCCGCGCCTGCGTGCGCAGGTGTTTGCGCAGCTCGATACTGCCCAGGCCGCCGAGG
>URRN01000005.1 GCA_900550185.1 uncultured Collinsella sp. | reverse complement strand
ACCGTCGATAGAAATCATATCGCCTTCGCGGATGACCACATCGGTGCCGGCCACGACGGCTTCCTTCTTCTCGGCATCGATCTTGAGGGCCTCGACGCCGAACACGCACGGCGCGCCCATGCCGCGGGCGATGACGGCCGCATGGCTGGTCTTGCCGCCATGGGAAGTCAGAATGCCCTCGGCGGCGATCATGCCGGCGAGGTCGTCGGGGTTGGTCTCCCAGCGAACCAGAATGACCTTGTGGCCCTCGTTGGCGCGCGCGACGGCGTCATCACTCGAGAACACGACCTCGCCCACGGCGGCACCGGGGCTGGCGTTAAGACCGGTAGCGAGCGCCTCGTACTTCTTGGAGGCGTCGAACTGCGGGTGCAGGAGCTGGTCGAGCTGTGCAGGGTCGATGCGGCTCACGGCCTCCTCGCGGGTGATGAGGCCCTCCTCGACCATCTCGATGGCGATGCGCAGGGCGGCGGTGGCGGTGCGCTTGCCCACGCGGGTCTGGAGCATCCAGAGCTTGCCCTGCTCGATGGTGAACTCAATGTCGCACATGTCGCGATAGTGATCCTCGAGCGTCAGGAAGACGCGCTCGAGCTCCTTGCCTGCGGACTCGAGGCCCGGGGTGGCCTTGAGGTCGGCGATGGGCTCGGTGTTGCGGATGCCGGCGACGACGTCCTCGCCCTGGGCGTTGACCAGAAAGTCACCGTAGAACTCCTTGGTTCCGTCGGCCGGGTTGCGCGTAAAGGCGACGCCGGTCGCCGAGGTCTCGCCCTTATTGCCAAAGGCCATAGCCTGGACGTTGACGGCGGTGCCGAGCTCATCGGAAATGCCATGCTGCTTGCGGTAGATGCAGGCGCGCTCGTTCATCCAGCTGCCAAAGACGGCCTGGATGGCAAGGCGCAGCTGAAGCTCCGGGTCGTGCGGGAAGACGGGCTTGCCGTCAGCGACCTCGAGCTCGGGATACAGGGCAGCCTCGACGTTCTCGGAGAAGATGCCCTTGAAGGTCTCGACGAGTTCCTGCAGGTCCTCGGCCGAAAGCTCGGAATCGACGCGAACGCCGGCGACCAGGCGGGCCTGGGTCAGGGCATTCTCGAACAAGTCGGCATCGACACCCATGACGACGTTGGAGAACATCTGGATAAAGCGGCGGTAGCTATCCCAGGCAAAGCGCGGGTTTTGCGTCTGGGCGATAAGGCCCTGGACGGAATCGTCGTTGAGGCCCAGGTTGAGAACCGTGTCCATCATGCCGGGCATGGAGAACGGAGCGCCCGAACGAACCGACACGAGCAGCGGATCGGAGGCGTCGCCGAGCTTCTTGCCGCAGCGGGCCTCGAGGTCCGCCTCGGCAGCAACGATCTCATCGAGTGCACCTTCTGGCCAGACGTTGCCGGCACCGGAGTACTCGACACAGGTCTGGCAGGTAATGGTAAAGCCACCGGGAACCGGCAGACCGATGCGGCTCATCTCGGCAAGGTTTGCGCCTTTGCCGCCAAGCACGAAGTTCATGGATTTGTCGCCCTCAGTGACACAGGTGCCCTGGGCGTCGGTTCCAAAACGGTAAACCCTCTTGCAATCGCTCACGATACTTCCCCTTCCATGCGCTTACGCGCACGACCGTGGTAACGAATCGACCCGCCGGATGCGGGCCGTGAGGGAACTATACGGCGGGTTTTGGACAGGCTTGAGCAGAGGGTGCGCGGTTTGGTAAACGTGCTAAAACCGGCGGTAAACGGTAGGTAAAGGTGGTTACCTTATGAAGATACCACTACAAGGAAAGTGCAGGTCGGATGCGATGTTTTTGCTAAATCGCTTTACCATTTATCAGCATTATTTCCAAGTATTCTCTTTGGTTAGCTAAAAGAGCCCCGTCCCAAATTAGCTACCCAAACAACCTTGTCCCAAGTGAGCTACTTTTGTTGAGCGCGGCGGGCGGCACGGCGTGCTCTTGCCTCTTGAATCTCTTCGAGGTGAGCAATGATCTCGGCAGCGCTTTCCTCGATGGCTTTGCCGTCGGTACGCACTACAAAGCAGCCCAGGCGTTTCATGAGCGCGCGGGCTTCCGCAAGCTCACTACGCACGCTCTCGGGCTCGGCATAGGAGCCTGCGACGGCGCGGGCGTAGTCGTCGCCCAAGCGGCTATCGCGAATCTCGGAAATCACATCGACGGTCGAAATCAAGCCGAACAGGCGCATCGGGTCAACCTCGTAAATCGACTTGGGCGGCTCCATGCCATGCGCCAGTGGGACATTGGCGACCTTGTAGCCCTGATAGGCTAAATACATCGACAGCGGCGTCTTGGATGTACGCGACACACCCAGCAGCACGATATCGGCACCCGACAGATCGTCGCAACCACGACCGTCATCGTGCTCAACGAAATACTCCATGGCCTCGATACGATGGAAATAGCGGTCATCGGTCCTGTGAATCACGCCCGCGACGCCTTTGGGCGGCACACCGATGAGCGACGATAGCACGGCGAGCGTCGGACCGATCAGGTCGACCGAACGGATATGCAGCATACCCAGGTAATCGAGCACGCGGGCGCGAAGCGCCGGATCGACAATGGTATGGAACACGGCGACATCGCGATGGTCGGCATCGACGCGCGGCCCCACAAATGACTTGACCTGCTCCACCGAGGTCACCTTGGGCAGGCGCAAGAGACGAAAAGCCCCTTCATCAAATTGCCCGGACGCCGCAAGCACCACCTCACAAGCGGTATCGCCGAGCGAATCGGAGATAACGATAACGGTGGGACGAGCGGTGACCGGGCAATCCATGCGGGGCTCCTTTTGCGCTTATGCGCAGGCTGGCTTACTTTTTGCGGGCAAGCTCACCGATGTTGGCGATGCCGGAGAAAACGGCCTCGAAGCGGTTGAGCAGCTTAAGGCGATTATCGCGGAGCTGCTCGTCCTTGTCCATGACCATGACCTCATCGAAGAAACGGTCGATGGGCGCACGCAGGGCGGCGAGGGCGGCAAATGCGGCCGGGTAGTCCTCGGCAGCAAGGGCGGCATCGACGGCAGTCTGAGCGGCCTCGGAGGCGTCGGCAAGCGCAAGCTCAACCTCGCCCATCAGGGCGCGGTCGTACTCCGCACCCAGCTCGGGCTTGGAGATATGCGCGGCGCGAGCATAGGCGGTCGCAAGGTTGTCGAACGTCTCGGCGTCGTTCTTGCGGGCCTCGTCGAGGGCGGCGCAGCGGGCGAAGAAGACGGACGGAGCGATGATGTGCACCGCGGAGACGGCGGCAACGGTATCGGCCGGGATCTTTTCGTCGCGGGCCATGCTCACCAGGCGGCCATGGAAGAAGTCACGAACCTGCTGGGCGACCTCGGCGGCGTCGAACTCAATGCCCTGCTCGCTATAGAGCTCGAGCGCAAAGTCGATGAGCGACGTAGGATCGATCGACAGACGGTCGCGCAGGATGTTGATGATGCCGATAGCGGCACGACGCAGCGCGTAGGGGTCCGAAGAGCCGGTCGGGGGCTCGCCGATGGCAAAGATACCGGCGATGGTATCGAGCTTGTCGGCACAGGCCACGATGCAGCCAGCGGTGCCCTCGGGCAGCTCGTCACCGGCAAAGCGAGGACGATAGTGATCGCGAATAGCATGAGCGACCTCGTCGTTCTCCCCCATCGCGATGGCGTAGTAACCGCCCATCACGCCCTGCTGGCTCGTGAACTCGACGACGGCGTTAGACACCAGGTCGGCCTTGCACAGGTGCGCGGCGCGAGCAGCGTCGGCGGCCAGGTGGGCGCCCAGATGGGCCTCGCGAGCGATGGCAAGCGCGAGTTGCTCAATGCGCTCGGACTTGGCGAGCACGCTACCGAGCTTCTCCTGGAAGGCGACCTTGGCCAGACGCTCGCGGAACTCGTCGAGGGAGATCTTCAGGTCCTCCTCGTAGAAGAACTTGGCGTCGTCCAGACGGGCGCGCACGACGCGCTCGTTGCCGTCGATCACGCGCTCGGCATTCTCGGGCTTGCTGTTGGAAACGACCACGAACTCACGCGTGAGCTTGCCCTCGCCGTCATAGATCGGGAAGTAGCGCTGGTTGGTGAGCATGGACTCGCAGATGATCTCGTGCGGGACCTTGAGGAACTCCTCGTCGAAGGTACCGACGAGCACCGTCGGCCACTCGCAGAGGTTAATGACCTCCTCAAAGACCTTCTTGGGCGTGTCGACATGGCAGCCGGGGCGAGCGGCCTCGACCTCGGCGATACCGGCAAGGATGGCCTCACGACGACGCTCGGCAGAAAGCACGCCGGCGTCCTCGAGCACCTGCTCGTAGACGGCGGGGCTAGCGACAACATGGTCACCGGGGCCAAGCACGCGATGGCCACGCGTGGTGTTGCCGCTCGTCACGTCGGCAAACGACACAGGCACAATATCCTCGCCCAGAAGGCAGCAAATCCAGCGGACCGGACGCACGAACGTCGCGTGCTCGTGCCCCCAGCGCTGGCTGCGGTAGTTGGGCCACTGCAGGCCGGCGATAGTCTTCTCGCACAGGGCCGTCAGGATCGGGGTAGCCGGTGCGGAGGGAATGTTCTTCTCGGCGAACACATACTCGCGGCCGTCGGTGTCCTCACGACGGACCAAGTCCTCGGCAGCCACACCGAACTTACGGGCGAAGCCCTGTGCGGCCTTGGTGGCGTTGCCGTCGGCATCAAAGGCAATGTTGGCCGCGGGGCCACGCTTGACCTCGTGAACCTCATCGGTCGCAGTGGCGACGTTGGCCACGAGCGCAGCCAGACGACGCGGACTCGAGATCACGCGGACCTCGCCATGGGCCAGACCGGCCTCGTCGAGGCCCTTGGCGATCATGGTGCCAAGCTGCTTGACAGCATTGTTCAGCGGTGCGGAGGGCATTTCCTCCGTACCGATCTCAAACAGGAAATCCTTAGCGTCTGCCATGGCTTACGCCACCTCGCCTTCCTGGTCGGCATTCTCGTTGACTCCGGCGACCTCGGCCATGTAGGCCTCGCAGCACGCCTTGGCGACGGCGCGGACGCGCAGGATGTAGTTGGCACGCTCGACCGCGGACAGGGCGCCACGGGCATCGAGCAGGTTGAAGGCATGGCTGCACTTCATGACGCAGTCGTACGCCGGCAGCGGCAGTTTGCGCTCCAGGCAGGAATGGCACTCGGCCTCGTAGTCGTCAAACTTCTGACGCATCATCTCGACGTTGGCGACCTCAAAGTTATAGGCACTGAACTCGCGCTCGTTCTCGAGGAACACGTCGCCATAGGTCATGGGCGTTCCGTCGGGCAGGTAGCTCCACACCAGGTCGTAGACGGAGTTGACGCCCTGAGCGTACATGGCAATGCGCTCCAGGCCATAGGTGATCTCGACGGGCACGGGATCGACCTCGATGCCGCCCACCTGCTGGAAGTACGTAAACTGCGTGACCTCCATGCCGTTGAGCCAGACCTCCCAGCCAAGGCCCCAGGCGCCCAGGGTCGGGCTCTCCCAGTCGTCCTCGACAAAGCGGACGTCATGGTCGTTGGGGTCCAGGCCAATGGCGGCCAGCGAACCCAGGTAGAGCTCCTGGGCGTTGACCGGCGACGGCTTGATGAGCACCTGGAACTGATAGTAGTGCTGCATGCGGTTAGGGTTCTCGCCGTAGCGGCCGTCGGCGGGACGGCGGCAAGGCTGCGCATAGCAGGTGCGCCACTCGGCGGGACCGAGCGAGCGCAGCGTGGTCGCGGTATGGAAGGTACCGGCGCCGACCTCGGAGTCATAGGGCTGCATAATGACGCAGCCCTGCTCGCCCCAGTACTGCTGGAGGCGCAGGATGATGTCTTGGAAGGAAAGCGATGAAGCGTTCATGCCTCTAATATCCCCTCGTCGAAACGATTACACGGTTAGGTACTGTACTATAGCGGTTTTTAGTCGATAGCGCCGATGCGGTTGAGCGGCCAGTAGCGCACAAGCGCCACAGCGATCAAATCAGAGCGATCGACGGGACCAAAGTAGCGCGAGTCGGCAGAGTTTTCGCGGTTGTCGCCCATCACCCACACGCACCCGTCGGGAACGGTGTAGGGATAACTCACCTGGGCGCCAGGCGCTTGGACCGAAAGCGGCCAGCTCATGCCCGTCGTATAGTCCTCGTCGAGCGCCTGGCCGTCAACGACGACCTTGCCGTCCTGAAGGTCGACCGTCTGGCCGGCCGTGGCGATGACGCGCTTTACCAGCACGTCATGCTCGGATGTGGCATCGGGGTTGTGAAACACCACGATATCGCCCTGTTTGACGGGCTGTCCGAGTTCGAGCGTCACCTTCTGCGCCAGAATCTGATCGCCGATCTCGATCGTGTCCTCCATGGAACCGGTGGGCACTACAAAGGGCTCGACCACAAACGAGCGAATCAAGAAGGTGGCGACCAGTGCGATCGCGATGACCGCGATCCACTCAAAAGCGCCCCTCAACGCGGAATGTTGCGTAGGAACCATACTCACTCCTCGCTCTGCGAATACGAAGCGTCAAGGATCACCTGCGCGTAAGCGCGCTCCTCGGGCGTGAGCCGCGCCGTCTCGATCAAGTCCGGACGCCAGCGGCAGGTGCGCTCGATGGCGTTCTTGCGACGCCAGGCATCGACCTTGGCGTGATCGCCGCTCACAAGCACCGGAGGCACGCCCTCGCCGTTGAACTCGGCGGGACGGGTGTACTGCGCGTACTCGAGCAGGCCTCCGTCCTCGGCGGTCGAGAACGACTCGTCGACGTTGCTCATCTCATCACCAAGGGCGCCGGGGATCAGGCGTACGACGGCATCGGCAACGACCATAGCGGGAAGCTCGCCGCCCGTGAGCACGTAATCGCCGATCGACAGGCGCTCGTCGGCATACGCATAGGCACGCTCGTCGACACCTTCGTAACGGCTGCACACAAACAGCAGGCGCTCACTTTTGAGCAGGCGCTCGGCCACATGCTGCGTAAAAGGCTCGCCGCACGGGGTGAAGAACACCACCGTCGGCTTGGGGCCCTCCGCGCTAATGGCCTCGATGGCCTCGGCGATAGGCTCGACCTTCATGAGCATGCCCTGCCCGCCGCCGTACGGCTCGTCATCGACGGTACGATGGCGGTCGTGCGTCCAGTCGCGCAGGTTATACGCCTTAAAATCAAAAAGGCCGGCCTTGCGGGCGCGGCCCAAAATCGATGTGGACATGACGGGCTCAAACATCTCGGGAAAGACCGAAAGGGTCTCAATCAGCATGTTGTCCTCCCTACTTGTCCATATCGATCAGGCCGTCCATAACGTGGACGGAAATTGTTCCTGTGTCGGGAAGATCGAGCACAACCTGCTCGATCACGGGAATCAGTACCTCGCCGTACCGATCGCCCTCGACAACCCAAACATCGTTAGCGAGCGTCGACATGATCTCGACGATCGTACCGAGTGAACCGAAGCGCTCGTCGACCACCTCGCGACCCATCAGGTCGGAATAGGCGGCGTCGAGTGAATCGAGCTCAAAATCGTCACGATTTGCCAACACATAGCATCCCGTGATGCCCTCGGCGGCCGTCAAGTCGTCAATGCCCTCAAACGAGACCAGATCGCCATCGCCCGTATCGGTGACGGACACGACCGTGCAAAAGCGGTCGCGCTTGAGCGCCGGCGGCGTCAGGGCGACGCGCATACCCGGCTCTAATACAGAAGGAAGCCCCCGCAGCGGCTGCGCGAGGACCTCCCCCTTCCTTCCGTGCGGCTTGACCACACGGGCGATGTTTTTGTACTGGGACCTCAAGGTCCTAGCCCAGAACCTCTACCTCGACAGCAGTGTCGAGGCGAGCGGCCAGTGCACGGGCGAGCGTGCGAATGGCCTTGATGGTACGGCCACGACGGCCGATGACCTTAGCGACGTCATCCTCGGCGACCGAAACCTCGATTGTAGAGGCGTCGTCACCATCGATGACCTCAAGGCTCACGGAATCCGGGTCGTCGACGATCTGAACAACGAGATATTCGACGAGATCGGCGATGCGATCTGAGAGCATTGCCTCACCCTCGAGCTGTGCAGCGTCAACCTCAGGCACGATTTACTCCTCGGCGCCCTCAGCGGCCTCAGCGGCAGCCTTAGCGGCCTCGGCCTCTTTGGCGAGCTGCTTCTTGGACTTCTTGACGACGGTCTCGGTCTTCTCGCCCTCGTTGGCGGCCTTGACCAGAGCGGCGACGGCGTCGGTGAGCTGAGCGCCCTTGGACTGCCAGTCGGCGATCTTCTCGAGGTCGAGGTTGATGGTCTTGGGGGCGGTCATCGGGTTGTAGCGGCCAACCTCCTCGATGATACGACCGTCACGCGGGGCGCGGGAATCGGCGACGACGACACGGTAGTACGGACGCTTCTTAGCGCCGTGACGAGCAAGGCGAATCTTGACTGCCAAAGGAAACTCCTCCAACCAAGCAGCTTTAGGCTGCAACTACAAACAAACAGTTGAACATAATACGCCATCGACGCGGGCAGGTGAAGTCCGTGAGACCAACTTCTTCGGTGTAGTCGAAGGCAAATCCATATCTTAGACAAGAATTCGCGATTTGCAAGCACATCCACGCACCCCACATGAGCTGCGCGGTATACTCATGCCATGAAAAGACGCGAACATACATACGGTTATGAAGATGCTGCGGACGTCACGCCGCCGCCCTGGACGGGGCCGGCGGTGGGCCTCATGGATCTCGATGCGTTTTTTGCGAGCGTGGAAATGCTCGACCATCCCGAGTGGCGCGGCAAGCCACTCATCGTGGGTGGCGATGCCGATTCCCGCGGCGTTGTGTCCACCTGCTCATACGAGGCGCGTCGCTTTGGCGTGCACTCCGCCATGCCCTCGGCCGAGGCACGGCGCCTCTGTCCGCAGGCCATTTGGACGCATGGGCACTTTGATCGCTACCGCGAGGTGAGCGCGCAGGTCATGGCGATTCTTGCCGAAGAGACGCCGCGCGTTGAGCGCGTATCCATCGACGAAGCCTTTATCGATATCACACCGGGTCGCTTTGCGCCCGAAGACCCGCTGCTGGTTGCGCGGCGTATAAGCGACCGCGTGGCAGGGCTGGGAGTGACCTGCTCCATTGGCGTGGGCTGCAACAAGACGGTCGCAAAGATCGCAAGCGAGCGGGATAAGCCGTTTGGGCTGACCATCGTGCGCCCCGGAACCGAGCAGCGCTTTTTGGCCGCGCTGCCGGTATCTGCCATGAGCGGCATCGGGCGCTCGGCCGAGGAGCGACTGCGCCGCATGCGCATCTACACCCTCGGAGAGCTATCACGTGCGCCAGAGTCCACCCTAACTGCAATCTTTGGCGTAAATGGCGAATACATGCGTCAACGTGCTTTGGGGCTCGAAGTATCCGAGGTCACCAGCCTGGATGAGGAACGCGAAGTTAAATCGGTGAGCAATGAGCGCACCTTTGCGAAGGATCTGACTGAGCGTGGGGATATCGAGGCGGCGATTGCGCTGCTCGGCGAGTCGGTTGGGCGCCGCCTGCGCCGTCAGGGGCTGACAGGCGGAACGGTAACGCTCAAGCTCAAGTATTCGTATGGCAGCGGACGCACGGCACAGCGCCGCTTGCCCCACCCCACCGACGACGAGAATATCTTTGTGGCCGTAGCGCTCGAGCTGCTCGACCATATCTGGCAAGAAGGCATGCACGTGCGTCTGGCGGGTATCGGCATGAGCGACTTCAACCACCAAGGCGGTATCCAAACCGACCTGTTCTGCGAGATCGATGACCGCGGAGCCCAATCCAGCGACCGCCGCGACCTCTCCGTCGCCATTGACGCCGTCCGAGACAAATTCGGCGACACCGCCCTATCCTTCGGCCGCCAATCCCGCTTCAAAAATTAGTCATTTTGGAGTGGCGCTTTTTGTTGACTTCGGTCCGACACGGCATGGGTAGTCAATTTGGGACGGGGCTATTTTAGCTACCCCTATATATCGGTTGACCGTCAGCCCGGCCCTTAATCATTCACCGACAGCCAACGGGTAGCTAAAATAGCCCCGTCCCAAATTGACTACCCCGGATGCCCGGTTTGGCAACAATAGCAATAATTACCGCGCCTGAAAGGAGCTACTTTTCAACTTTGACTTTTTGAATCGTGCAGTGGCCGACGCCCGTGAGACGCACGATCTGCTTGATCGAAAAGCCCTCGCTTTTAAGCTTACGGATACAGTCATCACGCACGCCCTTGGGCAGAGCTTTGAGATGGTGAGGCTCGTAAGGTTTGAGCAACGCCTGCGCAAACTCAAGCGCGTCAGTATCACTCACATGAGCGCCATAACGGAAGCAATAGCCATTAGGCTCGCCCGAGGTACTAAATGCAAAAAACCTCTGGGAACTCCCGAGCAACCCGAGCACGCAATCAGTCCTACAAATTACCGGATGACCCATATACTCGCTAAAGCTGCTCCAGCGATAGAGCGAAGCAGTGCCAATTCTTGCTTTCGCAGGGTTATCGTGAATGTAACGAACGCAGTTGAGCAGCTGATCATCATCGAGAATCGGCACGCTCTTAAATCGATCCTGGAAAACAGGACCTTTCCTGCCCGTCTTAGAGTTGAAATACATGGCATACGCCGTCGTAATCGAATGCATACAATCGCTCAGATGAGCATGCCCGTCATCTAGCAACAAGTGAATGTGGTTATCCATAAGGCACCATGCAATGACATCCACTTTGAACTTCTGGCATTTCGAAGCTATCAGTCGAATCAGATAGAGTCGATCGTCAGCATCCTCAAATATCAGCTGACCACCACAGCCCTTTTGGACGACATGGTAATAGCCGTAAACAGAGATTTCCCGCGCGGTCCGAGTCATACGCATCTCCTCCTTTACAGACAACAAGTACGTTACCCGAGTCAGAAAGCTATATATCACGCAATGAACCGTAAATCTTTTCCTTCGGCGAACGGTAGGTAGTAGCTAAAAAAGCCCCGTCCCAAATTAGCTACTTTTGGGGAAAAGAAAGCCGGGCAGGTGCGGAAAACTGCAACTGCCCGGCGAGCGGTAGAGGGTGGCTCTAGAGAAGCCCCGGCCCAAATAAGGCCCTAGAGGAGGTTGAGGGGGAGCTGGGGAGCGTCGCCCCAGAGCTTCTCGAGACGGTAGAAGTCGCGGGCCTCGGGGGTGAAGACGTGGACGACGACCGAGCCGTAGTCCATGAGCATCCAGGTCTTCTGCTCGCGGCCCTCGATGGAGAACGGGTGCTCACCGCAAGCCTCGGCGACCTTCTCCTCGATCTCGTCGACGATAGAATCGACCTGGCGGTTGTTGGTACCGGTGGCAAGCACAAAGTAGTCGCATACGTCGGAAAGCTCGGTCAGGTCGAGCACCTGAACGTCCTCGCCCTTCTTGTCGTAGGCGGCCTGCGCGGCGGCGCGGGCGACATCCTCGGCGGCGACACCGCTCGCGGACAGCGAGGCAGCGGTGCGGTCGGACGTGGCAACGAAGCTCTTGTGCTCCACACCTTCAAGAATCTGCTCGTCGGTCATGGTCTCGTCGGCCATGGAATACCTCTTTCTGGACAGCCCGAGCTAGCGCAGCTGGGCGTAATGGTTGTAAATCGTAATAGCCGTGGGATAAAGATAGCGCCCGGACTGGATCACGTAGACCAGACCCTGCGCAAAACAGGAGAAGAACAACTCGTCGAGCGTCGACTCCCCCACCATCTTGCGCAGCGCATGCGCATAGTCGCCGTGGCGGTTGGGCTCGATGGCATCGGCCACAAAGACCACCATATCGAGCGGTGTCATGTCGCAAGCACCCACGGTGTGACGGTCGACAGCCTGGAAAACGGCCGGCGACAACTCGGGGAAAAGCTGCGGAAGCTCATAGGCGGCAACAGGGCCATGCAAAAGCGGCGTCGCGGCGGAAGGAGAGCCGGCAACCTTGATGCCATAGTGCAGCGCGCGAGCCACGAGCTCGTCGTCGGAGAGCACCTTATCCCAGTCGTGAATCAGGCCGGCGGCGGCGGCATCAAAGCGGTCGACGCCATACACCTCGGCCAGATGAAGCGCGGTCTCGGCAACACCCAGCGAATGCATGTAGCGCTTGCGCTTATCCTTCATGCGCACATCGAGCAACTCGTGGATACGCGTCAATAGCGCGCGCTCATCGCCCTCAAACTGATCCTCTACCGACAACGTAGACCCCCATCACTCAAAATCTTCTTGTCCCAAATCGGCATATAATCTGCGTTTGCGAATATAGCCGAGCACTGACTCGCTCGTAAGATAGCGCACGCTCATACCGCGAGCAACTCGTTTACGAATGTTGGTCGAACTGATCGCCAGCGCCGGAATCTGAATATAGCGCACGTCGAACGGCAGCCCCGACTCTTTGATGCGCGCGCGAGCAGTATCGATATCAAAGCCCGGTCGCGTCGCCGCAATAAAGGTAGCAAGCTCGGCGATTCGGTCGGCATCATGCCAGGTCACAATATCGATAATCGCGTCAGCGCCCGTAATAAAGTAGAGCTTTACCTGCGGCGGGTAAAAGTCGCGAAGGGCATGCAGTGTATCGGCCGTATAGGTAACGCCCGGACGGTCGATCTCGAAACGGCTCGCCAAAAAAGCCGGATTCGCAGCAGTGGCGAGGACCGTCATGGCATAACGGTCCTCGGCAGGCGTCACCGGTTTGTCGAGCTTAAAGGCGGGAGAGCCGGCCGGCATAAAGAGCACAGCGTCCAAGTCGAGCGACTCGCGCGCCTGCTCGGCGGTAACCAAGTGCCCGTAATGAATCGGGTCGAAGGTGCCACCCATAATACCAAGCCGAAACTCCTGACCATCCCTGATAGGCAGCTCAGGCAGACCAATTCCACCGCGCAGCGACATGACCTACTCGCCCTCCGAGGTCTCGACATCGTCCGCGACTTCTGCCGCATCGACGACCTCGACACCCTCGTCCGCAGCATCGGTTGCGTCAAAAACCTCAACGGCAACGTCCTCGCCTGCGTCCTCAAGCTCCTCCTCGAACTCCGAGAAGTCCTCGGCGCCCTCAAAGTCAAAGGCGCGCTGGCAAATGCGGACCTCGTCGCCCGCACGGCAGCCGGCCTTTTCGAGCGCATCGTCAACACCCATGCGCGCAAACTTGTGCTGCAGGTAGATGACGGCTTCCTCGTTTTCCCAGTCGGTCTGGATAACCATGCGCTCGATGGCGCGACCGACCACGCGGAAGGCATGGGGCTCTTCCTGAACAATACGGAAACGCTTCTCACGCTGCAGGCGACGGCGCTCCCACTCGTCGTCGCGCAGATCGACCGGTTCATCACAGACAGCCAACTCGGCGCGCAGCTGAGCCACCTGCTCGCCCACGGCAAGCATCAGCGTGTTGAGGCCGGCGCCCGTCACAGCAGACACGGCGAAGAACATATGCCCATCGTCGAGCGCGGCGCGTTTGAGGTCGGCAATCTTGTCAGCCGTGCCCGGCGCGTCGCACTTGTTGGCGACGACGATCTGCGGACGCTCCGAAAGCTCGGCGCCATACTGCTCGAGCTCACGGTTGATAATGCGATAATCCTCGACCGGATCACGATCCTCAAAACCGCCCGTCATATCGACGACGTGCATAATCAAAGCAGTGCGCTCAATATGGCGCAGAAACTGATGGCCCAGGCCACGGCCCTCGCTCGCACCTTCGATAAGGCCGGGAACATCGGCGACAACATAGGAGTACTCGCCGGCACGTACCATACCCAGGTTGGGCACGAGCGTGGTAAACGGATAGTCGGCGATCTTGGGACGGGCGGCACTCATGCGCGCGATGAGCGAGGACTTGCCGACCGAGGGGAAGCCCACGAGCGCGGCATCGGCCATGAGCTTCATCTCGAGCTCAATCCAGTGCTCCTCGGCCGGCTCGCCCAGCTGGGCGAACGCAGGCGCGCGGCGCACCGACGTCACAAAGTGTGTATTGCCCAAGCCACCGGCACCGCCGGGCGCTACGACAACGCGCTCGCCGTCGTGCACCAGGTCGGCAATCTCGAACATCGGGGTCTGCGTCTCGGGGTCGAGCTCGCGCACTACGGTGCCCATGGGGACCTTGAGAATCAGGTCCTCGCCGCTCTTACCGTTACGACGGGCACCCTGCCCGTGCGTGCCGCGCTCGGCACGGAAGTGATGCTTAAAGCGGTAATCGATCAGCGAAGACAGCTGAGCATCGGCCTGGATGACGACATTGCCGCCACGACCGCCGTCGCCGCCATCGGGGCCGCCCTTGGGGACAAAGGCCTCGCGCCTAAACGACATGCATCCGGCTCCGCCGTCGCCGCCGCACACGTTAATGCGGCTGATATCGGTGAACTGTGACAACAGAATCGCCTCCTACAAAAAAGAGGGAGACCCTTGAATCCTAAAACTCAAGTGCCTCCCACATATGTGCTCTATGAAGGGTGAATTACGCGTTCGCGAGCGGGCGTACGCTGACCCTGTGCTTGATACCCTTGTGGAACTCAACGGTACCGTCGACCAGCGCGAACAGCGTGTCGTCCTTGCCACGGCCAACGTTCTCACCCGGGTGGATGTGCGTGCCGTGCTGACGGACGAGAATCGTGCCCGTGGTTACCGTCTGGCCGGCGAAGCGCTTCGTGCCAAGGCGCTGACCGCGGGAGTCACGGCCATTACGGGAGGAACCGAGTCCTTTTTTGTGTGCCATTGTGTATACCTACTCTTTCGTTACGAGTGTAATCTACTCGGCGACGGGAGCCTCGGCAACAGCCTCGGCCTCTGCCTTGACAGCCTTCTTGGCGCGGGACGTAGCCTGGACCTTCACGATCTTCAGCTTGGTGAGCTGCTGACGGTGACCCTTCAGGCGACGATAGCGCTTACGCTTGTGGAACTTGAAGACCAGCTGCTTCTCGCCCTTGAACTGCTCAACGATCTGAGCGGTAACCTTGGCCTTGGCCAGCTTGTCGGGATCGGTGACGATCTTCTTGCCATCGTTGAGGAAGATGACCGGCAGGGTGACCTTGTCGCCCTCATTGCCCTCGATCTTCTCGACGGTGATGACATCGTCGGTGGCGACCTTGTACTGCTTGCCGCCCGTGTTAACGATTGCGTACATGTTTACTTGCCCTTCATGCATCAGTTAGTGCAACAGCCGAATATAGTAGCAGGCGATAATACCCCCGTCAACGAGTATGTGGAGCAAATCCACAAGTTCGCACAGGTATGGGGCTGACGAGTCGGCCCTCGTCGTCCTCGCATGCTTGATTCTGACGCTCGACATCGTAGGAGCAGATGGTCACGAGGTCTTGCATACCGGTGGAAACAATAGGTGCATCCACGCCCGGGGTCAAGCCCTGCAACAAAACATCAGCAGCGGAAAGCAAAATTTCCGGACGCATGGAGCCCTCGTTGTCGGCATGGGTGTCGAGCATGAGCACCAGATGATCCGGCCGGTCCCCCGCCGTGAGCTCATAGCCCACCAGTGTGTGGTCAAGGTCTAGGCGCTTGCTCTTTTTGCCGCGCGCGTAGTCGATGCCATGGCCCGCGCGCAGTGTGTCGATCGCACGACGCACCTCCTCGGCGCTTACGGGCGCCTCGGGATCTAAGTGCAGGTCGATGCGATACGACAGGCGCGTAAGCTGCGCCGTCAACGCCGGCGTGCGCACGTCGATGTACGCCGCCTCGATGGGCGCCAGATCGGCCGGAGACGCCGCAGACAGGCGCCCAAACGCCTCGTCGAGCGCCACGAACTCGGTCATAAACAGGTCATACCACTCGCAGGTCGACGACGTGCCAACCGGTAGCGCCGAAGAGAAGCCCACGCGCATGTGCGGAGAGAAGCCCTGCGTGACGGCATAGGGAAGTCCCGCACGGCGCACGATGCGCTCAATGGTATGGATCACTTCGAGATGGCCCAGGTACTTAAGGCGATCGCGCTTGCCATAGCGAACACGAAGCCTAAAGAGCGAGGGGTTGTCGGTCAGGCGCTCACTCATGCGCGATCACCCATCAATACATTCTTGGCGTGGAGCGTGGGGCAGATACCGCAGCCGGTACACGACGTGCGGGTGCAGTCGGGAGTCGTGACGCCCTCGAGCGAGCGACGGTACTCGCGCTCGAGGAAGCCGCGCGTGCAGCCGGGGCTCACGTGCTCCCACGGCAGGCGCCAGTCCAACTCGTAGGGCAGGTGCACGAGCTCATTGAGGTCGATGCCGTTTTTGGCAGCAGCCTCCTTCCAGTTATCGAGCGAGAAATGCTCTACCCAGGCGTCAAAGCGAGAGCCCGAGCGCCAAGCGTCGATGATGACGGGCGTCATGTCACGACCGGCGCGGGACAGCGCGGCCTCGATGAGCGAGGTCTCGGCATCGTGGTAATGCACGCGGACGGCACGGTTGCGAACGCTCGTGATAAGCAGCTTCTGGCGACGCTTGACGTCGTCGTAGTCGAGCTGCGGGCACCACTGGAACGGCGTGGCAGCCTTGGGGATAAAGACCGAAACCGAGATCGACACCGAGATCGAGCCGCGACGAGCCTTGGGCACCACGGAACGACCGAGCTCCAGCACGTGATCGGCCAGATTGGCGATGGCCACGATATCCTCGTCGCGCTCGCCGGGAAGACCCATCATAAAGTAGAGCTTCATGCGGTTCCAACCAGCCTCGAAGGCCGCCTTGGCCGCACGGTCCAGGTCCTCCTCGGTAACGTTCTTGTTAATGATGTCGCGCATGCGCTGGCTGCCGGCCTCGGGCGCGAACGTCAGGCCGCCCTTCTTTTCGCCGGCGACCGACTCGGCCATATCCACGCCAAACGAATCCAGGCGCTGCGACGGAATAGACACGCGAATACCCGTATCCTCCAGGCGACGGTTGAGCCTGCCGAGCACGTCGCGAATGCAGGAGTGGTCGGTCGTGGAGAGCGAGGTCAGCGACACCTCGTCATAGCCGGTCTTTTCCAGACCCTGAATCACCGACGAGACGATCTGGTCGGCCGAGCGCTCGCGCACCGGG
Organism: uncultured Collinsella sp.; assembly: GCA_900550185.1. Taxonomy (GTDB): domain Bacteria; phylum Actinomycetota; class Coriobacteriia; order Coriobacteriales; family Coriobacteriaceae; genus Collinsella. The sequence continues at coordinate 24,748 of URRN01000005.1, read as the reverse complement.
CGATACGTCATGCCGGCCTGGCAAAAACGACAGCCGCGGGCGCAGCCGCGCAGGATCTCGATAGACAGGCGGTCGTGGACCAGCTGCGCATAGGGCACGCACGACTGCGACAGCGGATTCGTAGCGCCGAAATCCTCGACGACGCGCTTGTAGACCACGGTCGGCGCATCCTTGCCCTCACGCGGCACGGTGTAGCCATGCGGCGAGCAGGGCTCGTCGTGACGAACCTCATAGAGCGACGGCACGTAGTTGCCGGCAATGGATGCAAGCAGCTCGACAATCTGCGCGCGCGGGACTCCTTCGTCACGCAGGCGGCGATGCAGCTGGCAGGTCTCGAGCAGCGATTCCTCGCCCTCACCGATGAGGATGGCATCGAAAAAGGCCGCGTACGGCTCGGGGTTGTACACCGAGGGACCGCCGGCGATGATGATGGGGTCGTCTTCACCTCGGTCGGCCGCTAACAGCGGAATGCCAGCGAGGTCGAGAGCCTCGAGGAAGTTCGTCACCGCCATCTCGTGCGGAACATGCAGGCCGACAATATCAAACGAAGCGACCGGCGCTGCACCCTCGAGCGAGAGCAGCGGAATGCCCGCCTCGCGCATGGCGTCACCCATATCGGGCCACGGCACATAGCCACGCTCGCAGGAGATGCCCTCGGCCTGGTTAAGGATGTTGTAGAGGATGGCGATGCCCTGGTTGGGCAGACCGACCTCGTACACATCCGGGTAGATCAGGCAGCAACGGTAGTCGGCATCGGCCTTGGAAAGCGTGCCCCACTCGTGATCGATATAGCGGCTCGGCTTCTCGACCTTGGCGAGCAACGGCTCAATTAGATGAAAACAGTCTTGGTATGCAACGCGCAACGGAAAACCCCTAAGCAGCGAGATCTGATGCGTCTTGGTAGGACGCCATAGGACGGGTAGCGCCCGCGACCGTGGTCACCAGATCGCGAACGCGGGAGAACGTGGCAGTGACCACCTCGTTGGCACGGCTGTAATCGACATCGCGCTCGTAAAGCGAAACGAGCGCACGGCCCATGCCATAGGTGCCCGCGGCAGCAGTGAGCGCCTTGACGGCAAACCCAATATGCGGCGTCTGTTTGACGAGCGCGCGGGTGACCGCGCGGATCACAAGACCGCCGGCAAGCACGCCAGCGACCTCGTAGCCGCGCTCAGGCTTAATGCCGCGTCCAAAGACGGCAGCGAGCTCAAAGAGCATGCCCACCTGCGCCAGCGCCATAACGGGATAATCGGCGCCCGGCAAAAACACCAGCGCACCGGTCGCCATATTGGTGAGCGCGCACGAGGTGATGATACGATTGGCCGCCGCGATGCGCATGAAGGCAAAGTTCGCCGCAAAAGCCGTTTCCTTGTCGGTGCGATCGAGAATCCAGCGGGCAAGCGTCTCGAGCAGATACGTCTTATCGGTTGCCGCTACCACGCCGAGCATGGGCGTGGACTCCTCGATAAACGGCACCTCCACAGCAGACTCGGCAAGCACGCACACGGGCGCGCCGGCGATCACGAGCTCCTGCACGGCACTCTCCAAGCGGTCGGAACCACACGAGAGCACCAGCACCACATCGGTATCGGTCTTTGGAGCAATTCGCTCCTCCCCCAGACGCTCGACGCGCACAATACCCGAGGTCGTCTGCGGCACAAAGGCGTCACGCACCGTCTCGGCCAGAAAGCGCGAGGCGGACGAATCCAGATAGACCGAGACGCGCACCGGCGTATCGGAATCCTTCTTAACGGACGCGCCCATCTTAAAAGCGCGGGTCAGCTTATCTACGGGAATTTTCATAGCAAACCCCTCCAGCGGTTACGCGGCGCCCGAACGATGCCGCCATATGGATTGTACGATACCCACCGTCAGCAGCTGAATCATCATCGAAGACGAACCGAAGCTAATAAACGGTAGCGGAATACCGGTAATCGGCATCATGCCGATGCACATGCCGATGTTTTCGAAGGTCTGGAACGCCCACATGCCAACGATGCCCACACACGAAAGACGTAAAAACAGAGACTCGCACTTAAAGGCAACGCGGATCGTCGAGAAGATGAGCAGCACGTACAAGCACAGCAGCAAAAAGGAACCGCAAAAGCCAAAGGTCTCGGACAGGAAGGCGAAGACGAAGTCGGTGTGGAACTCAGGCAGAAAGCCGCCGGCCGACTGCGTCGCATGGCCCAAACCCTTACCAAAAAAGCCGCCCGAGCCAACGGCGATAAGCGACTGCTGCAGGTTGTAGGCATCGTCCGAATCGGCATTATCGGGGTCGATAAAGACCGTCAGACGGTTCATCTGATACTGCTTGATGAGCACATCGTGGCCGAGCAACGAATCAAAAACCGAATCGAGCGCCAGGACGAGGGCCACCAGGCCCACGAGCAGGGCCAGGGTCGACAGCACCCATTCGCGACGTGCACCGCTCATACAGATGACGATGGCGCCCGAAACCAGCACGACCAGGCCCGAGCCCAGGTCGCCCATGGCAACGACGGCCAAAAACGGAATGGACAGCATGCCGCAGAGCTTGACGTAGTCGCGAACGGTATCGATGCGGCCGTTATACTGCGATCCAAGCGTAGCAATAAAGAAGATGGTGATGAGCTTGGCAAGCTCAACCGGTTGGAATGTCAAGCCGATACCGGGAATCTTGATCCAGCCCGTCATGCCCAGACCGCCCGTATAGGACAGACCCGGAATCTTGGGCGAGAGGATCACGATCAGGTCGATGACGAGCAACGCCGTCGAGAAATTGGAAATACCGCGCAGGTCGGAGCGCCAGACCAGCACCGCCAGCACCGTGCCGATGCCAATTCCCAGCAGATGGCGTGAGAACGAAGCATCGGCCTTAAACTGCGAAGCCGACCAGATAATGATGGCACCGTAGGCGACGAGCGCCACAGTAGCCACGAGCACACCGATATGCACCTTTTGGCGAAACGTGCCGCGCGAGGCCGAAAGTTGCTTGTTGACGCGGTCCAGGCTGCTGCGAGAGCCGGTCTTGGTTGAACGGAACAGATCCGCCGGAGAAAAATCCATCGCAACCTCCTATCGAACCGAAGAATCGCCCGAGGCTGAAGAGGTATCGGGCTCGTCATAAATCACGCCGAGCACGTCGCGCACGACATGCATCGCGGTATCTGAGCCGCCGCCGCCCTGCTCCAGGACAGTAGCGATGACGTACTTGGGATCATCGGCCGGTGCATAGGCGCAGAACCACGCGTATTCGTCCTCGCCGCTTTTCTCGCCCGTGCCCGACTTGCCGTATACCTGCGGCGTCAGGGTTCCAAAGTGAGCCGCCAGGGACGTCGATGCCGTGTATATCACGTCGTGCATGCCGTTGCGAACAAGAGCCAAATCCGAATCGCTGTTGATCTTGGCTTCCAGGCGCTTCTTCTTGCCCTTGCCGTTGTACTTATAGGCATCGCCGTCGCCATCGCGCGACACGGCAGACAAAAACACGTGGGGCACGTACTGTTTGCCGCCGTTGGCAAGACCCATATAGGCGCACGCCATCTGCAGGGGCGTCACCAGGATGTCACCCTGACCGATAGCAATGTTGGTCATATCGCCGGCATTCCACTTGCGATCCTCAGCAGAGGCGTCGGTGAAGTACGACTCTTTCCACTCGGCATCGGGAATACGACCCGCGCCCTCACTCGGCAGATCGATACCGCAGGTCTTGCCTAGACCCCAGCGACGAAAGACCTCCTGCAGGCCCTCGGAATGTTTCTCGTCATAAAAGAACGCCTTGCCCATGTCGTAGAAGACGGGGTCGCACGAGTTGGCGATACCCGACTGCAGCGTCATGGTGCCGTGGCCGGAATGCAGCCAGCAGTACTTGCCCCACGACTTGCCCAGACCCGTCCAATAGCCCGTGCAGTTGGTCGTCTGCCCCGACGTGTAGGTTCCAAACTCAAGACCGGCCAGTGCCGAGAGCGGCTTGATGGTCGAAGCCGACATGTACTGTCCGCTAATGGCGCGGTTGAGCAGCGGGTGCGAACCCTTGTCATCATTGAGCTCGGTCCACACGTCATTTGAGACGCCGCCGATAAAGACGGACGGATCGAACTTGGGCTCGCTCGCCATGCCCAGGATCTCGCCATTGTTGGGATCGAGACACACCACAGCGCCGTTGCCGGCATTGCTGTAGCCAGTGGTCTTGGCAAGCTCGATAGCGCTCGCCAGTGCCGTCTCGCAGGCCTGTTGGATCTTAAGGTCGAGCGTGAGCTTAATGTCGGAGCCGGCCTTCGCGGGAACGGCGCCGGCCTGACCGGTCACATTGCCCGAGGCATCGACCTTGACGGTTTGCTCGCCACGAATACCCTGCAGCAGGTTTTCGTAGTAGCTCTCAACGCCCGCCTGGCCCACGATATCGCCCGACTGGTACGTAATCTTGCCAGCAGAAGCATCATCATCGCCAGAGGTTTTCTTATTCTGAGCCTCGAGCTGCTCGGAGGTAATGGTGCCGGTATAGCCCAAGATATGGCATGCCGTCTCGCCATATGGATACTGGCGCTCGGTACGCTCGGCAATCTTGACGCCCGGGAACTCGCCGGCATGCTCCTGAATATAGGCAACCGTGGAACGACGGACGTCCGTCGCGATGGTATGCAGGCTCTGGGCGCCCTCTGTATTGTCCTGAATATTGCGAAGGACCGCCACGTAAGGCATTCCAAGCACGTTGGCAAGATGGCGAACCAGAACCTCATCCTCGGCAAGGTCGCGGTAGGCCACAACAGCAAGTGAGGGACGGTTCTGGACAAGCGCCACGCCATTGCGGTCGAGGATGCGGCCGCGCACAGCGGGTGTGGTCACTGTGCGAGTCTGATTACTATTGGCCTGCTTCTCGTAATAGTCCGACGAGACCATCTGCATGCCCCACAGCTTGACGGCAAGCGCCGCAAACATCGCGCCCACACCCGTGGTGAGGATGGAAAAGCGGCCCTTAAAGGCGGTCGCCGCGGTATTGCCCTCGCCCTCGGTGGCGCGCGGGGCCGTTCCATGCTGTGTATCGTAGGTAAAACGGGAATCGCCACGATGCATGATGACCAGCGCGACCACGATGGCCACAACCAGTACGATACCGGCGATAATAACCGTCAACTGGGAAGACATCTACGGGCCTCCCCTATTTGAGCTTGCGGGTCTTGGGCTTAAAGCGCATACCCGTCTGGCGTCCGCCACGTGCGGAGAATCCATAGCCGGACTGCGGCACGACGCCGGACATCAAAAACGGAATGGCAACCAGACCCGTCAGGATCGAAGACGGCAGCGCATGGCCGAAGATCGCCACGACAAAGCTCGTCTCCAAACCCATAAACAGCAAGATGATGCTGTAGATCACATTAATGACGAGTGCGAAGGCGCCCACAGTGATGCCGCGCGCACTCGGAGTACCGCCCGTCTGACCGACAGCGCTGTGCGCCAGGGTAAAAGAACCCACGGTCAGCAGGAGCGACATAACGCCCACCGGAACAGCAGCGGACAGGTCATAGAACAACCCGCTGCAAAAACCGCACACGACGGCACGGGTCGGGTCGCCCGAGAACACGCTTAGGCACACCAGGATAATCATGAAGTTGACGCGACCGCCCGCAATGGAGATCTGCGGTGCCAGGCCTGCCTGCAGCAGCACGCACACGATGGCGGCGAACACAAACGTGCGGGAGCTCATCCCCTGCTCGTGTAGATCCATAGACATGCCCCCTATTCGCTCGAGCCGGAATCGGTCGTCTCGGACGTGTCGGAACTGTCATCCGAGCTCTCGTCCTTCGTCTTGGTCGCAGCATCGCGCGACGTTCCCTGCGGCGTGCTGTTGGCCGTGCTCACGTCCTCATCCGAGGCCGACTGTTCGTCGGTCAGCGAGGTGATGACCAGCACTTCCTCGTTGTTCTCGGCCGTCGTCTGAGCGCGCACCACAATGGTGTAGTACACGTCGTTTGCCGATTTCTCAACCGACGAGACGGTGCCGAGCGGTAGGCCCTTGGGGAACACGCCGCCAATGCCCGAGGTCACGATAATGTCGCCAACCTTAACGTCGGAGTCGACGCTCACGTACTCAAGACGCAGCGTGCCGTCAGCCTGACCCTGCAGCATGCCCTGGGCGCGCGTGTCCTGCACCATGGCGGACACGCCCGAGTTCTCGTCGCCAATCAGGCGCACGGTGGACGTCTTGGCCGAGACTTCGATGATCTGGCCGATAACACCGGCAGAACTCGTCACGGGCATGTTGATGGTAAGGCCGTCGGCAGAGCCCTTGTCGATGGTAACGGTCGAGGTCCAGGCATCGCCGGAGGCACCAACGATACGAGCAGCGGTCGATTTGAGGTTATAGGTCGACTGCAGGCCGACCAGCCCTTCCAGACGCTCAGCGGTCTTTTGAGCCTCGGAGAGCTCGGCAACCTTAGAGGTCAGCTCCTCATTTTGCTTCTTGAGCTCATCGAGCGTGTCCTGCGACGCCGTAAGGTTAGAGAACACGTTGCCGATCGCATTGAAGGGAGCCGCCACAGCCGAGCCCACAAAGCGCACCGGCGAGGTAATCGTCGTCACGCCCGAACGCACGGCATGAATCGGCCCCGTCTCGCCCTCGCGGATGTAAAACGTGAGCAGCAACACCGAAATCAGGCTGAAAACAATCAACGGGCGCATACCCGTTGATTGTCGCTTGGTATTCAGATTTGTGGAGAAACCCGAAGATCGTGCCAAATGGAATCCACCTTTTGGAAATTAAGCATTGGTCTGGACGAAGCCACCATCAAACGCATTGGCCTCGAGCACGCGGGCACAGCCGTTAACGACGTTATCGAGCGCCGTGGGGCTGACGTTGACCGAAACACCGGTCTCATCGCGCAGGCGTACGTCGAGACCGCGTAGCAGAGCGCCACCACCGGTCAGCAAAATGCCGTAGTACATAAGGTCAGAGGCAAGATCGGGCGGCGTGGCATCGAGGGCGTCTTTAACGGCCTTGGCCATCTCGTCGAGCGGCTTGTTGAGCGCACGACGAATCTCCTCGCTCTCGATGCGCACGGTCTTGGGCAGACCGGTGATCACGTCGCGGCCGTTGACCTCGACGTCGAGCTCGTCCTTGAGCGGCACGGCGGAGCCGACCTTGATCTTGATGTCCTCTGCCGTACGCTCGCCGATGGCCAGGTTGTAGGCATCGCGAACGTGCGTGAGGATAGCCTGGTCGAACTCGTCACCGGCAATACGGATGGACTGCGAGACGACGATGCCGCCCATGGCGATAACAGCGACCTCGGTGGTACCGCCGCCGATATCGATGACCATGGAGCCGGTGGGTTCCTCGACGGGCAGATCGGCGCCGATAGCGGCGGCCATGGGCTCCTCGATCAGGTAGGCCTGGCGAGCGCCGGCTTGGATCGTGGCCTCAAAGACGGCACGCTTCTCGACCGACGTGACGCCGGAAGGAACGCAGACGACAACGCGCGGACGCGGGGTCCACGGGTAGCGCTTCTCGGACGCCTTGTCGATAAAGTAGCGAAGCATGGCCTCGGTAACATCGAAGTCGGCGATGACGCCGTCCTTCAGGGGACGAACGGCCACGATGTTGCCGGGCGTACGGCCGAGCATGCGCTTTGCCTCGATACCGACCGCCAGGATGCGCTCGTCGTTCTTGTCGATGGCGACAACAGAGGGCTCGCGAATGACGATGCCCTTGCCGCGCACGGAGACAAGCGTATTTGCGGTGCCGAGGTCGATGGCAAGATCGCCCGCATAGCTACCGAAGAACATATCCATCAAAGAAAACAACGCAACTCCTGATGTGTTGGATGATTGCTGGAAAACTACTAGCTCATGATACTAGCGCAAGCCCGGCACCTCACTTGCGGTGAAGCACCGGGCAAAGCTAAATCCCATAAGGTCACTACTGGTTGTCAGCAGCCGAGAAATCCATATCGAGCGAGGAAACGGCCCAGCCGATATGGTTGTCGGAGCGCACGAATTTGACGGTGTACTCCTGCTCGCCGCCCTTGGACAGCGATGCCTTCACCTTGGCGGTCGTCTCGGTCATGGACTGATCCATGCCCTCGACAGACACGGTGGCACCCTGCGGAATGGAGGAGATGATCATCGACTTGGCATCCTCGGACAGGCTCGATGCCAGGCAAGACTCGGCCTTTGCGGTGTCACCGTCGCCGGCAGCCTGGAACAGATCGGTAACGACAGACTCCTGGGACGGGAAGCCAAAGCCGCGCGTGTAGGCAAAGCCCAGACCGCCCGCGGCGATCAAAATGAGCAGAAGCAGCACGATGAAGACTTTGAGACCCGTGTGGCGATGGCGACGACGGACCTTGGCCTGCTTACGATCCTGACGGTCCTGCTGGACCATCTCGGACTCGGACAGCGTAAAGAAGCCGGTGTCCGAGGGATCGGGCATAAACTGACCGGTCGCGCCCGTAGGATCGAGCGGATCGACGGCAGGAGCGTCCATCGCGGGCGCCGGAGCCGTGGCCATAGCCGTCTGGGCAGACAGCGCGGCAAGCGAATCGTGCACGCGGGCAAGCTCATCGGCCTGCTCGGAGGTGAGCTGGTAGATGCCATCGGCAGTAGCGGCGTTAAAGGCGTCGAGTGCGTCGGAGGGACGGCCGGCGGCAGAAAGCGCCTGACCCATGCCGGCGTTGAGCGCACGCGTGTCGTCGCGGGGGCCGGCAAAGTCGATAGCCGTGCGGTAGGTCTCCACGGCATCCGCCGGACGGCCGAGCTTAATGAAGCAACGACCGAGCTCGCCGAGCGCGGCGGCAGGAGCCGGATTGGCGCCGTCGATGGCAGCCTGACGGAAGGCGGTTCCCGCGTTGGCATAGTCGCCCGACTGGAACAGCGCATTGCCCAGGCCCAGATAGGCCTTGAACGGCGTGGCATAGGATGCATCCTGCGTAGCAGCAGAGAACGCCTGGACGGCCGTCGTGTAGTCGCCCACAGCGGCGAGTGCCTTGCCGCGGTTGGTGAGCAGCGCGCCGCGCTTGCCATAGGTGCCGTCGTTGAGGGCGGCGGCGTAGGCCTCGGCGGCCTCGGCATACATGCCCAGGTGCATCAAGGCGTTGCCACGAAGGTGATCGGCCTCGCCCATAATCTCATCGGGAGTCTTTGCCGCCCCAAGCATCTGGGCTGCAGCGGAAAAATCACCCGCGCGGTAAGCGGCGCGGCCCTGTTGGATCAGCTGGCTATTCAAGGAAGTCCCCTTTACTCGTGAACGATCTCGACATGGACGATCTCGTCGCCGGCACGCAGCCGCGAAATCACATCGAGACCCTCGACCGTGGTACCAAAGACGGTGTAACCGGAATCGAGGTTATGCTGGGCACCCAAGCAGAAGTAGAACTGCGAACCCGCGGAATCGGGGTCCATGGAGCGTGCCATGGCAAGGGCACCATCGACATGGCTGTTGCGCGGATTGGTGGCAAACTCGCCCTTGATGCAGTAGCCGGGGCCACCGGTACCGGGCATGCCGTCGGGGCCCTCAAGACCGGCAGCGACGTCGGCGCCGGACATGTCGCGGGTATTGGGGTCGCCGCCCTGGATGACAAAACCGGGCACATAGCGATGGAACTTAAGGCCATCATAGAAGCCCATCGTGGAAAGCTCGCAGAAGTTCGCGACATGAATGGGAGCGCCCTCGCCGTCAAACTTGACCTTGATGGTACCCTTCGACGTCTCGATAACGGCGCACTCGTCGCCGGCAAGCTGATACTCGGGCGTGTAGAGCTCTTTCTTAAAACCAAACATGTGGTTCCTTCCTCGTGCGTTTAAAGCATATTTGTACGAATTGTAGCAATAAGCATGCGCTTACATCAATTGCGCACGTAGGTTATGCCGACTATGGCGAACTAATTTTAGGAACGCTGCTGCGGCTTCCAGGAACCCACGTTGGCGTCGTACTGGTTGAGCGCGCTGTTGCCGCTCTGCGCGATGGGCGCCAGGATCTCGCTTTGGTGGGAACTCATCGACTCGCCATCGGGAATGGCCAGCGAGATATCCCAGCTCTGGCAGATCACGTCGACGCGCTCATACATCCACTCGACAAGCTGCTTTAAGTGGGCTATGTCATCCGCATAGACCGTATCGTCCTGGTACTTAAGGTTGTTAAGCTCATCTTGCGTCTTTTTGATCTGGTCGCGCAGGGCGTAGGCACTCTGCGACAGCTCCTGACGGGTGGACAACGGCGATCGGAGATAGCCGTTATTAAAGGAATCGATGACCTCGCCGATCTGGTCCTCGTCACCGTAGGACACGATGGTCTGATACAGACCGTCGAGCCTGGTATAGAGCTGATCATCGGTCAGCACGGTTTCTTCCTGGACCACCTCGGCAGAATCGTCCTGCTTGGTATCGTCCTCAGTCGCCTCGCCCTTTTGGCGCGTGGGGAAGGTCGTCTGCGCGGCCTGGCCAAACTGGTCATAGAAGCCGGGCATAACACCCATGGGATCGGTCGTCACGAACCAATAGGCACCGCCGCAAACGACGGCAAGGACCGCGATGACGATGAGCGGCTTGGGGATATGACGCTTGTGCTTGTGATAAGCGTCCTCGTCGGGATGCACCTTGCGCTTGGGTTTTTGAGGATCGTCATGCAGGGAAACCGGCGTGGGAATATCGACCTTGGGAATACCGAAATCCTTATCGAAAGCCGGCAGCACGCAGGTCTCGTTAGGATCGGCGGCGTCCGAAAGCACCGCAGCGGCAGAGGCCGGCGCATGCGGCACCTCGGTATCGATCTGCTCTTGCGTTAGGCGCGGAAAGCCCGCCGTGCGGCCCGCTGCCAGGTCGGATGCGGCCGCGTCCTCGGAGAGGATACCCGGAGCGGGGCGTCCGCATTTGGGGCACGTACGATCATGCGGAGAAAGACGGGCACCGCAGCCCTCGCAGAACACGAACTCGGTGTGCTCGGGGCCATCGCCCGGACCCACATAGGCGTTGCAGTAGGGGCAGAACGAGGCGCCGTCCTCGATAGTCTTAAGGCAATGCGGGCAGATCACGGCATCCTCTTTTCGAAGCAATTCAAACAATCGAGGTTAGAGCATAACATCGCCACGGCCCCACAGGAGCAAGGCACCAATTCAACATCGCGAGGGCGCGTAGTTACTTCTTCTTTTTGCTTGGCATTGAGACTTTGATGCCTTGGGCGGACTTGGTCACGCGAGAGCGCTTGGCTCCGGTACTCTTCTTTTTCTTGGGCTGGGCCTGGGCCACGCCCTCGAGTGCACGGGCCTCGGCCTCGCGAGCGGTGCGATCTTCGCGGCGCTGCGCCATGTCGGCGGCGACGCGCTTGGCAAAACGCTCGGCCGTCGAACCCGTCGAGCTCACCTTGCCGCCACCGCGACCTAGGTGGACGCGCACACCGCGGCCAAAACCAGTTGCGGCATGACGACGACGCGGCTTGAGCGAATCCATCATCGTGGCGAGCTTAAAGAACACCGAGCAGGTAAAGACCACGATAACAGCCAAGATAACCATCTGGCCCATCGACAGGTTGGCAATAGACAGCAGCTCCGGGAATCCGATAACGCCCACCAGGATGCCGGCGACTACAAACACAAAGAGCACCACACGTAAGGGCGTGAGAGGCTGCGAGATGCGCCAGATTAGGCTGACGCTCGCCGCGCACGACGTAAGCAGGCACATCGTAGACAGCGTGAGCTGGCTAAAGCCAAACACGCGCGCCACAAAGATATCGAGCGCCGCAGCCAAAATGACCGCAATCGACGCCGGCAATGCACGCTTGAGTACGTTGGTCAAAAACGCACCCTTCACGCGAGCATTGTTGGGCTCCAGGCCCAACACAAAGCCCGGCGCGCCGATGCAGAAGAAGTTAATGAGCGTCATCTGGATGGGCTCGAAGGGGTACGGCGGCAGCGCGATACACAGAGCCGCCAGGCCCATCGTGAACAGCGTCTTGGTCAGGAATAGCGAGGCCGAACGCTGCAGGTTGTTGATGGAGCGACGGCCCTCGGCCACCACGGCGGGCATCGAGGCAAAGTCGTTGTCGACGAGTACGATCTCGGCCACGTCGCGCGCGGCATCGGAACCGGCAGCCATGGCCACGGAGCAGTCGGCCTCCTTGAGCGCCAGCACGTCGTTGACGCCGTCGCCCGTCATGGCCACGGTGTGCTCGCGGCGCTTGAGCGCCTGCACGAGCTCGCGCTTCTGCTGCGGGGTCACACGACCAAAGACATGGTAGCGGTCCACTGCGGCATCGAGCTTGGCCGGCGTATCGAGCGTCGTGGCGTCCACATAAGCGTCCGCCCCCGGCACGCCCACCACGCGCGCGATCGACGACACCGTACGCGGATCGTCGCCACTGATCACGTTGAGGGTCACGCCCTGCTCGTTAAAGTAGCCAATGGTCTCGGCCGCCGAGGTACGAATCTCGTCGCGGATGGTCACAAAGCCCACGGGCTCGGCCTCGCCCACCATATCCCCATCGGGCGTAAAGCCGTCCACGCGCGCCACCACGAGCACGCGGCGGGTATCGGCAAGCTCGGCGACACGGTTCTCGACCTGCGAAAACACACGATCAGAGAGCACAAACTGCGCGGCACCCATCACATAGGAGCCCTGCGCAAAAGAAGCGCCACTCCATTTTTTAGACGACGAGAACGGAATGACCGACAGCGGCTCAGACACCTCGACCGGGCGATCGGCGTAATAGTTGAGCAGCGCCTGGCAGGTCTCGTTGGCATCGGCCGAAGTCGCACGTGCCACGTTAGCCAGCGCAAAATCGAGCACTGTGGTATCGACGGGAACAGCCGCCTCGTCCGAGTCCACGCCAAAGCCAACACCCTCAACAGGCAGCGGGTAGGTGCCCTCAACCTCCATACGACCCGAGGTAATGGTGCCCGTCTTGTCCAGGCACAGCACGTCGACGCGAGCGAGCGTCTCGATGCAGTAGAGCTGCTGCGCCAGCACCTTGCGGCGGGCCAGGCGCACCGTGGCGATGGCGAGCACCGACGAGGTCAGCAGCACCAGGCCTTGCGGGATCATGCCCAGCAGGGCGCCCACCGTGGACAGCAGCGCCGACGAAGGCACATGTCCAGCCAACAGCTCGGAGAAGCACCACGAAAGCGCGCTATCGCCCGGGGTTCCCGCGGCATCCCACAGCCCACTTACACTCGAGGCGAACAGAGCCAGGCCAAGCGGAATCATGATGATGCTCGCAAAGCGCACGATGGCGTTAAGCGCGTTCATGATCTCGGAATTGACCTTTTTGACGTACTTGGCCTCGTTATTAATTTTGGCCACGTAGTTGTCGGCGCCGACATGGATCACGCGGGCGCGCAGCAGGCCCGAGTCGATAAAGCTGCCGCTCATGAGCTCGGAACCGGGCTGTTTCTTAATAAGGTCGCTCTCGCCCGTCAGCAGGCTCTCGTTCACGAGCGCCTCGCCCGAAACCACCACGGCGTCAGCGGGAATCTGGTCGCCGCGCCCCAGGCGGATGATGTCGTCGAGCACGATCTGGTCCAGGTCGAGCTCCACCTCGGCGCCATCGCGCACCGCGATGGCCTTCTTGGAGGTCAGCAGCGTGAGCTTATCGACCATCTTCTTGGAACGCATGGACTGAATGACGCCAATAGCGGTATTGAGGAACACCACGAACAGGAACGTCAGATTCTTAAACGAACCGGTCAAAATAACCAGGAACGCCAAGATCACGTTGATCAAATTGAACAACGTACAGAGGTTCTCGATGATGAGCTCTTTGACCGACTTGGTCTTGAGCTCCATGTTGCGGTTGATCTTACCGGCGGCGATGCGCTCCTCGACCTCGGCGGTCGAGAGTCCGCGCTCGATATCCGTTGCTGCCATACCACGTCCCATCACGTCGCGTCGGTATAAGAAAACCGCCCGGACCATGCGAGGTTCGGACGGTCTTACGTTCGATGGTGCCCCATGTTGGATTCGAACCAACGACCTTCTGCTCCGGAGGCAGACGCTCTAATCCCCTGAGCTAATAGGGCCAACGTTTGGCATTATACCCAAGTGCACCACGGGCTATCAAAATAAAAGAAAAAGCTTTGCAATTCCGAGGAAGACGCGGCGCAACGACCCACTTTAGAAGGCAAAAGCGAGTCAGATAGTATAAACTCTCATGCACCATATATACACGGCTCGCGATGCGGGCCGTTTTTGCAAAAGTTATCCATCGAGGTGAGAGGCACACCATGATTGCAATTTTAAAGCAGAGCGCCAGCGACGAGGCCGTAAGCCATATCGTCAGCTGGATTGAGAAAAAGGGTCTGAAGACCGATGTCTCGCGCGGCGAGAATGAGACGATCATCGGCCTGGTGGGCGATACGACCAAGATCGACCCGTTCCTGCTCGAGTCCATGGATGTCGTCGAGCGCGTGCAGCGCGTCTCCGAGCCGTTCAAGCGCGCCAACCGTAAATTCCACCCCGAGGACTCCGTCATCGACTGCGGCCACGGCGTCAAGATCGGCGGCGACCAGTTCCAGGTCATCGCCGGCCCGTGCTCCGTCGAGGGCGAGAACCTCATCCGCATCGCCCGCCGCGTGAAGGCCGCCGGTGCCACGATGCTGCGCGGCGGTGCCTACAAGCCCCGCACCTCCCCCTACGCCTACCAGGGCATGGGCCCCGCCGGCCTCGACCTGCTGTGCGAGGCGTCTGCCGAGCTCGACATGCCGATCGTCACCGAGATCATGGATCCACGCGACGTGCAGGTCTTCTTGGACAAGAAGATTGACGTCATGCAGATCGGCGCCCGCAACGCCCAGAACTTCCCCCTGCTCAAGGAGGTCGGCAAGACCCAGACCCCGATTCTGCTCAAGCGCGGTATGTCCGGCACGATCGACGAGCTGCTTATGGCAGCCGAGTACATCATGAGCGAGGGCAACGACAACGTCATCCTGTGCGAGCGCGGCATCCGCACCTTCGAGACCCGCACCCGTAACACCTTCGACCTTAACGCCGTGCCGGTGCTGCACCACCTGTCGCACCTGCCCGTCGTTGCCGACCCCAGCCACGCCACCGGCTACACCCGCTACGTCGAACCCATGGCGCTCGCCGCAACCGCCTGCGGTGCCAACGGCCTGGAGATCGAGGTCCACGACGAGCCGAGCCGCGCCTGGTCCGACGGCGCCCAGGCCCTCACCCCCGATCAGTTCGACGACACCATGCGCCGTATCCGAGCCATCCGCGAGGTTGTCTGCCAAGAGACCATGGAGTAGCCCATGGGTACGGTGAGAAACGCGCGCGTTAACCAGGGCGGCCCTAAGTGCGCCGGCATCGTCGGCCTTGGCCTCATCGGCGGCAGTTTTGCCCGCGGCTATGCGCAGGCGGGCGTCCGCGTGCTGGCCTGGGACCCCGATGACGATGTCATGACGGCCGCCAGCATGGGCACTGTCGCCGGAGAGCTCAACGACAAGACACTCGGCGAATGCGACATCATCGTCCTGGCTTGCTACCCCGAGGCATGCATCGAGTGGCTCGAGACGCACGCCAAGGCGCTCGCCGACGCCACCGACACCGACGCCATCATGGGCCCCGTGGTGATCGACACGGTGGGCGTCAAGGGCATCGTGTGCGAACGTGCCTTTGAGCTTGCCCGCGAGCACGGCTTTTACTTTGTGGGCGCGCACCCCATGGCGGGCACGCAGTACTCGGGCTATGCGCACTCCCGCGCCGATCTGTTCCAGGGCGCGCCACTCGTGCTCGTGCCGCCCGCGGTGGACGATGCCCTTAAGCTCGAGCTCTTGGGCCAGGTGCGCGAGATGGTGCGCCCCTTGGGCTTTGGCAAGTTCAGCGTGACCAGCGCCGCCGAGCACGACCGCGTCATCGCCTTCACGAGCCAGCTTGCGCACGTGGTATCCAACGCCTACGTCAAAAGCCCCACCGCCCAGGTCCACCACGGCTTTTCGGCCGGTAGCTACCGCGATCTCACCCGCGTGGCGCACCTCAACCCGCAAATGTGGTCCGAGCTCATGATCGACGACGCCGACGCGCTCGCCTTCGAGATCGACCATCTGATCGAGTCGCTTGGCGCCTACAGCCGTGCGCTCAAGAACCGCGACCAGCGCTATCTGGAGAATCTCCTTGCCGAGGGCGACCGCATTAAGCGCGCACTCGACGACGAGGCCTCCCACTAGACCACCCATCACGCCAGGTCGAAAGGACCATAGCTTATGGCGATTACCATCGATATCGACACCGCACGCCCCTACCAGGTGCACGTAGGCACCTTTTTGCTGGAGCAGGCTGGCCCGCTCGTACGCGCCACCGCCGGCGGCTCGCGCGCCGTCATCGTGACGGACACCAACGTGGGCCCGCTCTACCAGATGCCCGTTAAGCAGAGCCTGGAGGCGTCAGGCTATGAGGTGAGCATCTGCACCTTCGAGGCCGGCGAGGCACACAAGCGCGCAGAGACCTACATCAACATCCTGGAGTTTGTGGCCGAGCATGAGCTTTCACGCTCCGACGTGATCGTGGCACTCGGTGGCGGCGTTGTGGGCGACGTGGCTGGCTTTGTAGCCGCCACCTACATGCGCGGCTGCAAGTTTGTGCAGATCCCCACGAGCCTGCTCGCCATGGTGGATTCGTCGGTGGGCGGCAAGACCGCCATCGACCTGGCTGCCGGCAAGAACTTGGCCGGCGCCTTTTGGCAGCCGAGCGTGGTTATCGCCGACGTGGGGTGCCTGGCCACCCTCACGCCCGAGCAGTTCGCCGACGGCTGCGGCGAGGTCGTCAAGCACGCCGTGATCGCCGACCCGGAGCTTTTCGCCGAGCTGGAGAAGACCCCGCTCACGCTGGAGCTCCTCAACCGGGACGTGGCCCGCGTGGCGCTCATCATCGCCCGCAATATCGACATTAAACGCGCCGTGGTTGTCGCCGATGAATGCGAGACCAACCAGCGCAAGCTCCTCAACTTTGGACACAGCGCCGGACACGCTGTCGAGGCCTGCGAGCACTTTGAGCTCGGCCACGGCAACTGCGTGTCGATTGGCATGGGCATCATCACGCGCGCCGCAGCCCTGCATGGCGTCTGCGATGCTGCACTGCCCGATCGTATTGAGGAACTCTGCGCCCGCCATGGCCTCAAGACCCGCTGCGACCTAGATGCCGATGCCGTCTTTGCCGAGGCGCTCCACGACAAGAAGCGCGCGGGCGACACTATCGACCTGGTGATTCCGCACGGCATTGGCCGCTGCAGCATCGACCGCACGCCGCTTTCCACTTTCCACGAACTCATTGCCGAGGGCCTCGGCCAGAAGGGAGACGCATCCGCATGCTAGCCCGCATCACCCCGTCCCCGCTTAAGGGCACCGTTCCCGCCATCGCGTCCAAGTCGATGGCGCATCGCCTGATCATCTGCGCTGCGCTTGCCAACGGCGCGACACACGTCACCTGCAATACCACCTGCGCCGACATCGAGGCTACGGTGCGTTGCCTTACGGCACTCGGTGCCCGCATCGAGACCGTCGAGGACGGCTTCCAGGTCCACCCCACCATGAAGAGCATTGAGTTCGGCCTGCTCAAGGCCCTTGCCGGCGGCACGCTCGACTGCGGCGAGAGCGGCTCCACGCTCCGCTTTATGCTGCCCGTCGCCTGCGCGCTGGGGGCAGAGGCAACCTTTGTGGGACAGGGCCGCCTAGGCGCACGCCCGCTGTCCCCGCTCTCGGACGAGATCATTGCCGCCGGCTGCGACCTACAGGGTCTGGGCGGTTTTCCGCTCAAGACAAGCGGACGCATGCGCCCGGGCACCTTTGTGCTGCCGGGCAACGTAAGCTCGCAGTATATCTCCGGCCTGCTGCTGGCAGCCCCGCTGCTGGCCCAGCCCTCCTGCGTGCAGGTAACCGGCCTCATCGAGAGCCGCCCCTACATCAACCTGACGATCCAGGCCATGAAGGCCTTTGGCGTCGAGGTCAACGTCGAGCGCATTCCGGCCAAGGACGGCCAGCCCGAGGTCACGAACTTCCGCGTGAGCAGCGGCTCGTACCGCACGCCCGGCAGCGTAGCCGTCGAGGGCGACTGGTCCAACGCCGCCTTTTGGCTGTGCGCCGGTGCCATCGGCACCGACCCCATCACCGTCGAGGGCGTATCCCTGAGCTCCGCGCAGGGCGACCGAAACGTGCTCGCCGCGCTTTCGCGCTTTGGCGCTCGCATCGTGCGCTCCACCAACGCCGCCACCGTGCAGTCCGACAAGCTCGCCGGCTTTGAGATGAGCGCCCACGACATTCCCGACCTGGTGCCCGTTATCTCGGCCGTGGCCTCGCTGGCACAGGGCCGCACCTTTATCCGCGATTGCGCCCGCCTGCGTATCAAGGAATCCGACCGCCTGGCCACCACCACCCGCGAGCTCACCGCGCTGGGCGCGCAGGTGCGCATTGCCGGCGATGACCTCATCATCAAGGGCGTCGATGCCTTCACCGGCGGCGAGGTCGATTCGCACAACGACCACCGCATCGCCATGATGGCCGCCATCGCCGCGAGCCGTGCCACCGGCGAGGTCGTGATCCACGGCGCCGAGGCCGTCAACAAGTCCTATCCCGATTTCTTCGACCACTACCGTCTGCTGGGCGGCAAGGTCACGCTCGAGGAGGAATAGCATGTCCTCGACCTTTGGCAACGTCTTGCACTTAAGCATCTTCGGCCAGTCGCACTCCCCCGCCATCGGTTGCTCGCTCGATGGCGTCCCGGCGGGCATTGCCGTTGATCAGGAGCAGCTGCAGGCCTTTTTGGACCGTCGCGCCCCCGGCCGCGACGAGACCGCGACCAAGCGCCGCGAGGCCGATGCCGCGCATATCATTGCCGGCGTGGTCGATGGGCACACCACCGGCGCGCCCATCGCCGCGATTATCGAGAACACCAACACGCGCTCAAAGGACTATTCCGAGCTGCGCCGCAAGCCCCGCCCCGGACACGCGGATTTTCCGGCGCGCATGAAGTATCACAACATGCACGATGTCGCTGGTGGCGGGCATTTCTCCGGCCGCCTAACGGCACCCCTGTGCATCGCCGGCGGCATTGCGCTGCAGGCACTCGAGGCCCGCGGCATTCAGGTCATGGCGCACGTCGCGCAGATCGGCGGCATCTCCGACCTGCCGATGGACGATATGGTCTATCGCGAGGCCGACCGCAAGGCGATCCTAACGAACGATCTTCCTTGCATTGACGCCGCCGCAGCCGGCCGCATGCGTGAGGAGATCCTAGCCGCGCGCGACGAACTCGACAGCATCGGCGGCATCGTGGAGTGCGGCATTTACGGGCTTCCCGCGGGCATCGGCGACCCCATGTTCGACGGTATCGAGAACCGCATCGCGCAAATCGCGTTTGGCATTCCCGCCGTAAAGGGCGTGGAGCTTGGCATGGGCTTTGCCGTGGCCGCCATGCGCGGCAGCGAGAACAATGATCCGTATCGCATCGATGCCGAGACCGGCGAGATCGAGGTCGAGTCCAACAACGCCGGCGGCATCCTGGGCGGTATTTCGACCGGCGCGCCCGTCATGTGGCGCATGGCCGTAAAGCCGACGCCCTCCATTGGCCGCGAGCAGCAGACCGTAGACATGGACGCTATGGAAAATGCCGAGCTCTCGGTGCACGGCCGTCACGATCCCTGCATCGTCCCCCGAGCCGTCCCCGTAGCCGAGGCAGCCGCGGCGCTCGCCATCTGGGACGCCCTCCTCGAAGACGCCGCCCAGCGCTAAAAATCTCCGGGGGGCCAACTCCGGCCCCCACGCCCGTCCCAGAAAAATCACCAACACGTGAAAGGGGCCTCCATGGACCTTGCCGATATTCGCCAGGCCATCGATGGCATCGACACCACCCTGCTCAACAGCTTTGTCGAGCGTATGGACATTGCCACCGAAGTCGCCAAATCCAAGATCGAGATGGGCAAGGCCGTCTTTGACCCCGCCCGCGAACGCTCCAAGCTCAACAATCTCGCCAGCCGCGCACCCGAGCGCTACGAGGCCCAGACCATCACACTGTTCCGCCTCCTCATGAGCATGAGCAAGGCCGAGCAGCAGCGCTACATCAACGAGCTCAAGGGCACCACGGTGTCGCAAAAGGCCCATGCCACGGCCACGGCCTTTGACACGCCCTTCCCTCAAACGGCCTCCGTTGCCTGCCAGGGCGTGGAAGGCGCCTACAGCCAAATCGCCGCGTGCAAGCTCTTCGACGTGCCCGACATCGCGTTCTTTGAGACCTTCGAGGGCGTCATGCGCGCCGTGCGCGACGGCTTCTGCGAGTTTGGCGTGTTGCCCATCGAAAACTCCACCGCCGGCTCGGTCAATGCCGTCTACGATTTGCTCGCACAGTTCGACTTCCATATCGTGCGCTCGCTGCGCCTCAAGATCGATCACAACCTGCTCGTCAAACCCGGCACCAAGCTCGCCGACGTGCGCGAGGTCTACAGCCACGGCCAAGCCATTGCCCAGTGCGCCGGCTTTATCGAGGGCCACGGCCTGCATGCCACCAAGTATCCCAACACGGCCATGTCGGCCGAGATGGTCGCCAACTCCGAACGCACCGACGTCGCCGCTATCGCCTCGCGCAGCTGTGTGGCACTCTACGGCTTGGAGGTGCTGGAGCCCAACATCCAGGACTCGGACAACAACTACACGCGCTTTGTCGTCATCAGCCGCGAGCCGCGCGTATACCCCGGCGCCAACCGCACCTCGCTCATGATCACCACGGCCAACGAGCCGGGCGCCCTCTACCGCGTGCTCGAGCGATTCTACGCGCTCAACATCAACCTCATCAAACTTGAGAGCCGCCCCATCCCCGGCCACGACTTTGAGTTTATGTTCTACTTTGACTTGGACTGCCCCTTTGGCAGCAAGGCCCTCGACGACCTGCTCGACTCGATCGACGACGTATGCGAGAGTTTCACCTACTTTGGCAGCTACACGGAGGTGCTCTAGATGACCGATACCGCCGCAACCCGTCCCTACGGCGTGCTGGGCCGCGTGCTGGGCCACAGCTACACCCCGACCATCTACAAGGAGCTCGCAGGCCTGGAGTACGCGCGTTTTGAGCGCGAGCCCGAGGATCTTGAGGCTTTTATGACGGGTGACGAGTGGGAGGGCACCAACGTGACCATCCCCTACAAGCGCGCCGTCATGGAATACCTGGACGAGTTGAGTCCGCTCGCCGAGCGCATGGGCAACGTCAACACCATCACGCGCCTGCCCGACGGCCGCCTGCGCGGCGACAACACCGACTACTTTGGCTTCCAATGCCTGGTCGAGGAGCTAGGCGTAGAGGTTGCCGGTAAGAAGGCCCTCGTGCTCGGCGCCACCGGCGGTGCCGGCACCACGGCCAGCATGGTGCTCGACGACCTGGGCGCCATCGTCGTACCCGTGGGTCGCACGAGCGAGGTCAATTACGACAACATCGCGCAGCAGTCCGATGCCGCGCTGCTCGTCAACTGCACGCCCGCCGGCATGTTCCCCCACTGCCCCGGCGCTCCCTGCACACTCGAAGGACTCGATGCGCTCGAGGGCGTCATCGACATCGTCTACAACCCCGCCCGTACGGGTCTGATGCTCGAGGCCGAGCGCCGCGGCATCCCCTGCATCGGCGGCCTGCTGATGCTCGTGGCCCAAGCGGCACAGGCCGTCGAGCGCTATACCGGCAAGGTCACCCCGCGCGAGCGCATCCTGGACGTAACGGAGCACCTGTCCCACCGCGAACAGAACATCGCGCTGATCGGCATGCCGGGCTCGGGCAAGACCCGCGTGGGTGAGCAGATTGCCCTGCTCACGGGACGCGAGCATATCGACCTCGATCGCACCCTCGAGGAACGCCTTGGCATGCCCTGCGCCGACTTTATCGTCGAACGCGGCGAGGCAGCCTTCCGCGAGCAGGAGACGGCGGAGCTGGCCGACATCTCCAAGCGCAGCGGCCTGGTACTTTCCACGGGCGGCGGCGTGGTCACGCGCGACGAGAACTACCCACTGCTGCACCAGAACAGTCAGATCGTGATGCTCAACCGCAAGCTCGACGAACTCGCCCATAAGGGTCGCCCCATCACCGCCCGCGATGGCATCGATAAGCTCGCCGAGCAGCGCATGCCGCGCTACCGCGCCTGGGCCGACTACATCATCGACTCACGCGACTGCGCCGCCAAAACCGCGGCCGCCATCGTCGAGACCCTCTAACCTGCCAAAAAGGTACAGGTTTATTTTGGCAGGTTTTATCTGGGCAAACGCCGAAGATCGCAAGACCAGCCACGCCAACCAACTGCAAAGGAAGCAACCATGAAGGCACTCGTCATCAACGGCCCCAACCTCAACATGCTCGGCATTCGCGAGCCGGGCATCTACGGAAGCGATAACTACGACCGTTTGGTCCAGATCTGCCAGGAGGCAGGCGCCACGCAGGGCTTTAACGAGGTCGAGGTCTTCCAATCCAACCACGAGGGCAGCATCGTCGACAAGATCCAGGAGGCCTACGGCAAGGTCGACGGCATCGTCATCAACCCGGCGGCCTACACGCACACGAGCGTCGCGATCCTCGATGCCCTCAAGGCCGTCGCCATCCCTGCCGTCGAGGTCCACATCAGCGCCGTCGAGACCCGCGAGGACTTCCGCCAGGTGAGCTATGCACGCCTAGCCTGCTTCGCCACCATCACCGGCGAAGGCCTGATGGGCTACGCCCACGCGCTGGAGCTGCTGAAAAAGCATCTCGAAAAGTAGCCTCGCGGATCAATTTATTAACACCGATTCACACGAACAAAACTCCAGCGCCGGCAGCAGTGACCTCGCTGCTGCCGGAATTTTATTACTGGCATATAATCGTTGCAGTCACACTACGTCTGGAGACGCGCATGTTAAGCATCCATCTGGGGGATTACCCCGGTTCCATCTACGATACCGAAACCTATTTTAGGAACTCGTACCTGGATTCCTGGTTCGAGGACCCCCTGGCAGCGCAGATGATTAAAAGTGTTGACGGTTCAGAGCTCATCGGCCCCCACAACATCGTAAGCAAGCAGCTGGGCTCAATCACTCCACTCGAACTGTCCGG
Source organism: uncultured Collinsella sp. (assembly GCA_900550185.1). Classification (GTDB taxonomy): domain Bacteria; phylum Actinomycetota; class Coriobacteriia; order Coriobacteriales; family Coriobacteriaceae; genus Collinsella. Next base: position 1,738 of record URRN01000005.1, on the reverse strand, counting down.
CGGCGTTAAGACGCTGCTGCTGGTGCGCAATCTCCCAAACATGGTGTTCAATGCATCCACTTGCGGAGATAACTGCGCCCGCTGGCTGCTCAAAATTGGCAAAGAGCAGGATGTACTGGTAACCCTTTACCACATCATGAAGTTCCCCTGGAAGCGTTTTGAGATTCGCATCAATAACGATGACCGCATCGTCAGAAACATGCAGGAGTTTGTCGGCGCCACGAATGACTTTTTGGATGTTGATGAGTAATGAAGGGAACGCACACCGTTGTCGTAGAGCGCGCAAAGGTCAAATACACACTCACGTTTAAGCGCAATATTTCCTTCATCCGCGGCAACAGCGGCACGGGCAAAACGACACTCATCTCGATGATCCGCGACTACAACGATCGTGGACCGGAGAGCGGCGTCACGCTCAGTTGTGACGTTCCCTGTGAAACGCTATCTGGCAGGCGTTGGGAGCGCGAGCTGTCGATCATCGAAGATTCGATCGTCTTTCTAGATGAGGGCAACGAGTTTATCTACTCAAAGGACTTCGCCAAAGCCATCAACGGATCGTCCAACTATTTTGTTCTGATATCTCATCGCGACGCCAACGAACTCCCCTACAGCGTCGACGAGATCCTAAAGCTAGTCAACACCACAAGCAAGACGATTAATGGCCGCAAGAGCGACAGACGCTTCTACTCGATGACCAAGCCGCTATATGACCACACGGCAAGCATGCTGTATCAGGATCTAAACGTTGGATTCGAGGTACCCGACGCCGTAGTTGTCGAGGATAGCAAATCTGGCTATCAATTCTACGACGCTCTTTGCAACCGGCTCAGGATCCCCTGCTATACCGCCACCGGCGTAGCAAATCTAAAGCGGACAATTCACGAATGCCCCGAGCAAAACGTTCTTGCCATTGGAGACGGCGCAGCGTTTGGTCCCTACATCGAAAAGGTGCTCGGACAGCGCGTTTACAAGAACGTTCGCTTGTTCCTCCCGGAATCATTTGAGTGGACACTTCTGCAATCTGGCCTCATCCCCAGTAACGACATTCCAAAAATCCTCAAGGATCCTTCGAGCTATATCGAAAGCCGAGACTACCTAAGCTGGGAGCGATTCTTCACCGACGTATTGATCAAGTACTCGACATGCACTCGCTACGCCTACAGAAAGGCGAAGCTCAACGAGCAGTACCTAAAGCCGCAGGCAATGAATGCCGTATCGAAAGTCTTACCGGAGTGTTTGAGGACGAATCAGCAGATTCTTTAAATCATCTAGAAACCGGGGCTATGCACATGAGCTGAAGCTGCTGAAAGAAAGCCTACAACGCGCCTGCTACACTAATCCTTGGAACAGAATTATCAGGTTTATTTGTCCCAAATCTTAAGTAACTGTTTGATTGCATACAAAGGAGCACATCCATGTCCCAGTACGATTACCTCGTCGTCGGCGCCGGCCTCTCGGGCGCCGTCTTCGCCAACGCCGCCAGGCGCGCCGGCAAGTCGGTCCTGGTCATCGACCGCCGCGACCACATCGCCGGCAACGTCTACACCGAGGACGTCGAGGGCATCCAGGTCCACCGCTACGGCGCGCACATCTTCCACACCTCCATGAGGGACGTCTGGGACTACGTCAACCGCTTCGCCGAGTTCAACAACTACGTCAACTCGCCGGTCGCCAACTTCCACGGCAGCATGTACAACATGCCCTTCAACATGAACACCTTCGCCAAGATGTGGCCGGG
>URRN01000004.1 GCA_900550185.1 uncultured Collinsella sp. | reverse complement strand
CAGGCAATCTGTGACCGTTTGGATTGGCGGCGTTACCGATATGCCGGCTCTGCGTATTGCTCCGGCCGGCTCAATCTGGTGCCGCTGAATATGTGCGCCCGGACGAGCCGACGGCTTTGTCGAGCTGCAAACATGCACGATGTTCAGGTGTCGCCACGAGACCTCGAGCCCCAGCAGACAGGCGGCCGAAAACGAGCAGAACGTCCAATCGGGGTGGATGATCGCAAGGGCGCGAATAATCTCGCAATGGCGTTGCGCTCGGTTGAGTTCATCCCAGCGCGTTTTTCGCGCGAACAGTCCCGGCATGGGCGAGACGACCGCGCTGCCGATGCGCCGAAGGAGCGCTTTTCGGATCGCCGCGCTCGGGGGAATCAGACAGCGCCTCTCTTGTTCGGCTTGAGTGAGCAGTTGGTCGATGAGTTGGTCATTGCAATGGATCATGAGCTACCGCCTCCTTTTGGGTAGCAAAAACGTATCAGCCGCAACTTGCCGCTCAACTGACCAAAAGCTGACCAAAATCTAACCATGCAGGTAGATGGCCTGTTTTCGGCGACATTTTTACATCCGAATCGGTGGGCGGTAATCGGCGACCTTGAACGGTAGCTAGATATGAAACCTTGGTAAGTTTAGGGACGTGTACTTTTTTGAAAAAGAGCATTCTATCTGCTGTTTTGTGTTTCTGGATCGCATATTTGAAGGCATGTGATAAGGGCTGCGGATCGTCGTCTGTGTCGGCGGAAACCGTGACCCGGAATTGCCGCTCGGAATGGGGCGCGCTTTCCGGGACGCCCCTCAACCGGAAACTGCGTCCCAGACTTCGGCCCCAGAGTGGGATGTATTTTCCGGTAGAAGTTTCAGTGGAAACCGCATCCCAGAATTTAGGCTCAGAACGGGACGCGCTTACCTGATAGCATGCTTGGCGGAAGCTACGGCCCAGTATTTGGCTCCAGAACGGGATGCGTTTGCCGGGACGGTCCGCGTGCGGTGGTGTAACGTCCCTTTTGCGTGGCCCGCTTGTCGAATTACGTTATAGCTAGCTATATTATAGGAAGGTATAATATAGCTAGCTATAACGTAAAGGAAGGATAGCCTATGTTTATCGGAAGAACAGCGGAAATGTCCGAGCTCAATCGACTGTATGGCACGGGCTCCTTTGAGATGCCTGTGATTTACGGCCGCCGTCGCGTAGGTAAAACGCGCCTTATCACGGAGTTCATCCAAGGCAAGAAGGCTATTTACTTTCAAGCACGTCGTACCAATGCAGAGGCAAACCTGCACGGCTTTAGCCAGGCGATACTTGCAGGCTCGGTTGGTGCTGCAGGCGTGTCGTTTCGTAGTTTTGACGAGGCGTTCGATGCATTGGCCACCATGGCCCGCACGGAATGTTTGATTGTCGTGATTGACGAGTATCCCTATCTCGCCCAATCGAATCCCGAGATCAGCTCGTTGTTGCAAGATAAGATCGATCACTTGTACAAAAAGACCAAGCTCATGCTTATCCTGTGCGGGTCGTCTCTTTCGTTTATGGAAGAACAGGTGCTGGGCTACGAGAGCCCGCTATACGGTAGGCGTACGGCTCAGTTTAAGATCATGCCGCTCGATTTTACGACGACCCTCGGTCTGTGGCAGGGCATGGAGCGCGAAGATGCAGCGGTTTGCTACGGCATGACGGGCGGCATTCCCGCATATATCGAGAAAGTCGATCCTGCCGCACCGCTCAAGGACAACATCAAACGTCTTTTTCTTACTCCTACGGGCTATCTCTTTGAGGAGCCGAGCAACCTGCTAATGCAAGAGTGCCGCAATCCCGAGCAATATGATGCGATCGTGCAAGCAATTGCTCAGGGGCGCTCGAAGATCTCAGAGATTGCGAGCTCTACGGGAATTCCTGCGAGCAACGTAAAGAGCTATGTGGATAAGCTGGCGTCGCTTGGGATTGTCGAGCGCGAGCTGCCCCTAAACGAGACGAGCAATAAGCGAGCCGTGTATCTGCTGAGCGACCAGATGTTTAGGTTCTGGTACAAGTTTGTGCCGCAGAACATTGGGCTGATTCAAAACGATATGGCCGAGATGTCGTATAAGCGCATTGAGCTGCACGTATCGGATTACATGGGTACGGTCTTTGAGCTTATATGCAGACAATACGTGTACGAACTCGCGCGCGCGGGCCAGCTCGATGTGGTTCCGGCGATCGTCGGGCGCTGGTGGGGGACGGACAATCGCACACATACGCAGGAAGAAATCGACTTGATTGTTGACGATGGCGAGGGCGCTGCGCTGTTTGCGGAGTGCAAATGGCGTAACGAGTCGGTAGGCGAGGAAGTTCTGGAAAAGCTCGTATACCGAAGCGGGCTCTTTAGGCGGCAGCACAAAAGCTATGTGATCTTCTCGAAACGCGGCTTTACGCAGGGATGTCGAGATGCCGCGGCGAACAGGGGAGATACCAAGCTGATTTCGTTTGCCGAGATGTGCGAGCGGAGATAACCAAGCGCGCTCTGATGTGATGCTCGGAATGGGACGCGCTTTCCGGATCGCCCTTCAAGCGGAAGCTCATATGTTCAAGAAATGGGAGGCAGCTCATCGCGAGCCGGGGCCTTTTGTTTGGAGCGGAGGCAGCATCCCGGAATTCGGGCAATCCGGTGGTCAGGGGTTGAGCGAGCGTCGCGCTAAGGATGTCAAGCGTAAAACCTTCAATGAAAATAGCGTAAAAACTACATCTGTAATGGCGTAAAAACTACATTGTAAGTAGCGTAAAATCCGCATTGAGAATGGCGTAATTTCGCATATCGCGTGATAGAGAGGGACGGCCGTCTATGGATGCACCAAAGAGATTGACCCAAAAGGGATATAGGCCCCGGCTCATAGAGGAGCGCCTCGACACCCTTATGCGGGCGTTTGGCTGTGTGGAGATCAACGGCCCCAAATGGTGCGGCAAGACCTGGACGGCGCTCTCTCGCTCGGCGAGCGTCTCCAGGCTCGATGAGCCTGCGCAGCGCGCGGCGGCAGAGGTCGACCCAAGCCTGGCGCTCATCGGCGATGCGCCACACCTGGTCGATGAATGGCAGGAGGTGCCCGAGGTTTGGGATGCCGCTCGGCGCTTCGTGGACGCGAGCGGCAACGAACGCGGGACACTTTTGCTCACGGGCTCGACCGCGCTCAAAAGCGAGGAGCGCAGCCATGTTCGTCATTCCGGCACGGGTAGGATCGCCCGTCTGTCAATGCGCCCCATGGCCCTGTGTGAGTCGGGCGACGGCGAGCCGCTCGTGTCACTGGCAAGCCTCTTTAAGGGCGAGGGTTTTGCCCCTCAGCGTCGCGAGAGCACGGTGGATGACGTCGCCCGCTGGTGCTGCAGGGGCGGTTGGCCTGCAAATCTTGGGCTTTCGGAAGATCTTGCGCGAGAGACGGCAAGCCAGTACGTGCACTCGGTGCTCGACGTCAACGTGCTGGATGAGGGCATGTCGCCCGAGCTTGCACACGGCCTTTTGCGAGCTCTTGCCATGAACGAGAGCCAGGCTGTCACGTACAAAACGCTCATAAAGGACGCCTCGTACGGTGAGGCGGGCCCCGACGAGAGGACCATCGCTGCGTACTTGGACCTCTTCAACAGGCTCAAGCTGACCGAGGACCTGTGCGGATGGGAGCCGCCCATGCGCTCGAAGGCCCGCGTTCGCGTGCGCCCCAAGCGCTACTTCTGTGACCCGTCACTTGCGGCGGCGTTGCTGGGGGCTACCCCTGAGCGGCTGCTTGGCGATATGCAAACGCTGGGGATGCTCTTTGAGAATCTCGTCCTGCGCGACATGCGCGTGTTCCTTTCCACCTACGGCGGTGTCGACAACAGTGTCCATTATTTCCGAGATGAGAAGGGCCTTGAGGTCGATCTGATCGTTGAGCACGACGGGCGCTGGGGAGCCATCGAGGTCAAGCTGAGTGATGCGAAAGCAGACGATGGAGCGAGAAATCTCAAGGCGCTGGAGAGGAAAGTGCTCTCCAATCCTGCCGCCCAGAATGCCGCGCCGGCGTTTTTGGCGGTCGTGGTTGGAAAGGGGAGCATTGCCTACACACGCGACGACGGCGTGGCGGTGATTCCCATGGCGGCACTTGGGGCGTAGTGGTTTTGTGGGCGTGCCGTGCTTCCTTTACCGAAAATCCATTTGGTAAACCAGATGCTCGCGGATAGAATAAAGTCGACGGCAGCCCAAGTGGTGAAGAGCTGGGCAGCGCCGTTGCTTGGTCAAGAGGTCAGTGCCTTAATGGCAGCGACTTGTTATGCTTCGAATGCTGCTTGAGTGCCTCGGAAAGTTCGATAAGCGCCGTGAAGAGCAAGACCAAAGCAACCAAGAGCTCTGTGAGCTCTGATGGGCCCGGGATGACCGCTGATTCAAGTCACCGGGCCTCAATCTTTTTCATGCATTTGAATAGAGCGGGCGGGATCCCTTGGGTCCGTCTGCGTGGCGCGTGCCTGGTGCGTGGCATTGCGCTCCGCTTTCATGTCCGCACGGGCGGCTACGCTTACCGCAACGTAGCCGCCTATGTAGCAAGCGGCAGGCAACGGAGAAAGGCCCTAACCGTGTCAGCTGAAAAGACGCCGTGTATCTCGGCTATCGATACGACGAACTTTGCGCGCCAGATTGTGCTGGACTTTGAGTTTGCGCCGGTGCCAAAGCAGCGCCAGCGCCGTGGGCTGCGCAATGAGATTATTGAGGCCGGCGCCGTCAAGCTCGATTACCACGGCAACGTTATGGGTGAGTTCTCGCAGTTTGTGCAGACAGAATTTACCGAAGGCGTTGCGTATCCCGTCCGCGAGCTTACGGGGATATCGGCTGTGGACACCGCGATGGCCGATCCGCTCTATGTGGTGATCAAAAGGCTCAGCGATTGGATCGGTCGCTACTCCGCCCAGGTGGTTTGTTGGAGTGGGGCGGATCGTCGACAGCTTTTGACCGAGTGCCAGGCAAAGCACATCGACCTTTCCGCATTTCCTACGGACTGGGCCGACCTGCAGGCGTTTTACACCTCGATCATGGACGTGGGCAGCCACGGGTGTGTCTCTTTGAGTGACGCGGCGACGTGGTTTGGCATCGAGTTCGACGAGTCGACGGGTCACGCCCACAGCGCCCTAGCCGATGCGCGCGTGACCGCTAAGTTGCTCAAGCAGGTAATGGACGGGGGCTACCACGTGAGCCCACGTGCCCAGGAAGTCCGCCAGCGGTGGGGGATGGGCGAGCGAGCCCAGACACGCCTTTCCAGCAAGTGCCCCGAGCTGAGCGATCTGCTGCTGAAGCTGAAGGCGGAGGGGAGATAGGGGGCGTTCAGTTGGTAGCCGAGGCAGTTGGGACGGTCGAGGTCGCGCTAACGAAAATCCATTTGTTAAACCTGCTAGCCCTGGGTACACTGCATATCGATGGGCCCGGGATGACCGCTGATTCAAGTCACCGGGCCTAAATTCATATCTATAGGTTTAACCGAATGGCTGACAAGCCTACGGGACCTAAGATTCCATGGCATCGCGAATGGGCAGAACGTTGACTCTCGACTTCCCCTTCTATCTGCGTCAGATGGTCATTGGCTTCTGTTCCTTTGCTAGAATCAGAAGCACATTTGTATTGCATCATGCAATCGCGGGGGTTGCCAATGAAATACGCCGAGCTTGTCGACGGAGAGGCCAAGACAGGCGAGCTCAAGAGCTTTCTTGTGGATGGCGAGAACGTTGCCGTGACCATCCGCATACCTAAAAACATGCGTGATGCGGCGAAGGACGCCGCTGCGCTTTCTGGCATCAGCTTTACCTCGCTGGTAAAGATGAGCCTCATCGAATATCTGACCAAGAAGGAGAAATAGCAGTGGCGGATAGCGACGATCTTATCAAGGCCGTTGGCGCCAATATTCAAGAGAAGGCATCTCTCATTTGGAGTGCCGCCGATACCCTGCGTGGCCCCTACAAGCCTCATGAGTACGGCCTGGTCATCCTTCCTATGACCGTTATCAAACGCTTCCACGACTGCCTTGAGCCCACGCACGATGCCGTTCTCGCCGCAGCTGAGAAATACAAAGCCTTTTCCGTGAAGGACGGCTTTTTGCGCGATGCCTCCGGCTACCCCTTCTACAACACCTCTAAGTTCACCTTCGAGACGCTCAAGGCCGACCCGGAGAACATCGAGGACAACTTCAAGGACTACATCAACGGGTTCTCGGACAACGTGCAGGACATCTTGGCACGCATGAAGTTCGCCGACCAGATCGAACGCCTCTCCGACCCAGACGCCCCGCTGCTCTACCAGGTCGTCTGCGACTTCTGCAAGCCGCAGGCCGACATGTCGCCCGACAAGATCAAAGCTGTGGACATGGGCTACATCTTCGAGAACCTCATTCAGCGCTTCTCCGAGTCCTACGACGAGGACGCCGGCGCTCACTTCACGAGCCGCGACATCGTGTACCTCATGACCGACCTGCTCATTCAGGCGGACCCGCACGTCTTCGACGGCGACCGCATCACGAAGACCGTCTACGACCAGACCATGGGAACCTCGCAGATGCTCGGCTGCACCGAGGAGCGCCTGCGCCAGCTCGACGCCGAGGCCCGTGTAACCTGCTACGGTCAGGAGTTCAATCCCTTCACTTTCGGCATCGCGAAGGCGAGTGCGCTAATTCGTGGCGAGGACGACGCCAACATGCGCTTCGGAGATACCCTCTCCGCCGATAAGTTCGATGGCTTCAAGTTCGACTACTGCATTTCCAATCCACCCTTCGGTGACCCGTGGAATCCTCAGGCCCCCTCGGTGGAGAAGGAATTCAAGACTGCCGGCGGTGGACGCTTCCCCGTTGAGAAGCTTCCCGCCAAGGGCGATGGTCAGATGCTCTTCGTGCTCAACGGCCTGTCTAAGCTCAAGGACGACGGCGTGATGGCGATTGTCCAGGACGCGAGTCCGCTCTACAAGGGCAAGCCCGGCAGCGGCGAGGACAGCATCCGCCGATACGTGTTGGAGAACGACTGGCTCGACGCGATCGTGCAGCTGCCCTGCGACTCGTTCTACAACACCGGCATCGCCACCTACGTTTGGCTCTTCAGCAAGGCGAAGGCACCGGAGCATCGCGACCACGTGCTGCTCATCGACGCCTCCCGGTGCTTCGAGAAGCGCCGCAAGGGCATTGGCGACAAGAAGAACGACATCACCAAGTCCTGCCGCGACCTTATCGTCCAGGCGTACTCCGAGTATCGCGACGGCACTTGGACGGGCGCCGGGTCCAACGGACTAGAGGTCTCCGTCGAGGCGCGCCTGATGGAGACGGTCGAGTTTGGCTTCAACCGCGTTGCCGTGGAGAGCCCCGTCGTCGACGAGGACGGAGAACCCGTCCTTAACAAACGCGGGAAAATGCAGGCGGACAAGGCCAAGGAGGACACCGAGGACATCCCGCTCACTCAGGACATTGACGCCTATATCGAGCGCGAGGTACGCCCGTACAACAAGTACGCCTGGGTGGACAAGAAGAAGACCAAGGTGGGCTACACCGTCCCGTTCACGCGCGTGTTCTACAAGTACGCCGAGCTGGAGCCAGCTGACGAGATCGCCAAGCGCATCCTCGAGCACGAGAAGACGCTCGAGAAGAGCCTCAAGGCCCTCTTCGGAGAGGTGCGTTAGCAATGCGGGAGATGAAGGACAGTGGCGTCGAGTGGCTCGGCGAGGTCCCCTCGAGGTGGAAATTGCATAGGGCTAAGCGCCTGTTTAAACTCACCAACGACAGGGGCAACGATGACCTTACGCTTTTGGCAGCGACCCAGAAGCATGGCATGTGGCCTCAGGATAGGCTTGAAGGTGTTGTTCGCGTTAAGGACGATACCGACCTAAGTAGATTCCGTACGGTTCACAGGAATGATTTTGTAATCAGCCTGCGCAGCTTCCAGGGCGGCTTCGAGCGCTCCGACTTCGAAGGGGTCTGTTCGCCTGCTTACCAAACGTTTCGCTCAATAAAGCCAATCGACTATCAGTTCTATAAGTACTTGTTTAAGTCGCCGTCGTTTATTGACCATATGAATTCACTAACGTTGGGCATCCGCGAAGGCAAAACAATCAAGTTCGAGGACTTTGCAGCCCAAGTGCTACCCATGCCTCCCCTCGATGAGCAGCGCCGCATCGCGGAATACCTGGACGATAAGTGCGCCGAAATCGACCGCGCCGTCTCCACCGCCGAGCAGTCTATTGAAGAGTACAGGGCGTATCAAAACGATGTGGTTAAACGAGCCATTGTTTACGGTACGTGTAACGCTTTCAAAGTGAAAGAAAGCGGAGTCCCGGCGATAGGAAAAATGAATGCGAACTGGGGCCTCGTGATGGTGAAGCGTCTCGCTGTATTTCTCAACGGAGATAGAAGTGACAGCTACCCTTCAGGCGACGACATTCAAGAGGCTGGAATTCCGTTTATTACGTCTGGCGACCTCAATGGTCGTTATCTTCCCGACGTCTTTTCGAAGTACATTTCGCAAGATAAGTACGATTCACTTAAGGGTGTGAAGCTACGGCGCGGTGATGTCGTCTTTTGTTTGCGCGGAAGCGTTGGCAAATGCTCGTTGAACCGAACGGAGAACTGCGGCACGGTTGCTTCTTCGCTGACTGTCGCTAGACCCATTTGCTGCGCTCCCGAGTGGCTTAGCTATGCGCTTACGTGCTCATCTACCACCAATCAAGCCATGGCTACTGCCATTGGTGCAACGAGCGCAAATCTTGCCGCTAACGTATTGGCTCGGGCGTTTGTGCCATTGCCCCCTCTCTCCGAACAGCGTCTCATTGCGGACTACTTGGACGAGAAGTGCACCCAGATCGATGCCGATATCGCTGCCAAGCAGGCTATCATCACCGACCTCAAAGCGTACAAGCAGTCGCTCATCTACGAGACCGTCACCGGAAAGCGGGAGGTGTAGCCAATGGGCGATTCCTATCGTCTTCCGGGCATCGTGCTGGAGGCGTCGTCGTCGAAAACGTGGGATATTGCCGTTTCCGAATGGCACGTGGTGGGGTGCCATGACAATGGGAACACCTCCGGAGAGTGTCTTTGCGGGCATGAGGGCATCAGGTATGAGTTCACAATCAAAAATTCCGTCAACGGGAAAGAGCTCTCGCCAATAGGCTCCACCTGCATCCTTAAGTTTGAAAATGATGAGCTCAAGAACGAGGTTGAGGGCTGGAAGGCAGCGATCAAGCTGCTGGAAGCCCTTGAGGCGAGGAAGCCGGGCGTGCGACTCGATGGCATGAACAGGGATCTGTTTTCTCGACGCCTCTACGCTTTCCTTTACGAGAGGGGCGCCTTTCCGGCCAATAGGTACAACGGTTATGACGGTCGAAACGATTACGAGTTCATGGTGGATATGTTCAACAAGAGGACGGCACCGACGGAAAAGCAGCGCGCGAAGATGTACATGGTGCTAAACAAGAGCATATTTCCGTGGCTCGCTCTCTTTGGTCGCGAGTTGAGAGAGATGAGGTTGTAGCATGCCTGCGCAGACAAAGGAAAAGAACCTCGAAGAGGACATCGAGTCGTTTCTCTGCTCGCCTGAGGGCGGTTTCTTCAAGTGCGACGACAGGCATTCGCTCCTCTACGTCGAGGACGGCACCTATCAGATGGTCGGCGGCGGCTACATGGAGCATCGTGACCGTGCGCTCGACGCCGCCACCCTGGTCAACTTCATCCAGACGACGCAGCCCAAGGCGTGGGATCGCTTCGAGCGCATGTGCAACTCCGATTCCACGGCGAAGTTCGCCAAGGTCTTCAACGACGCCGTCGACCGCCTGGGTATGGTCGCGGTGCTCAAACACGGCTTCAAGCACCGAGGAATTCCTTTCAAGGTCGTATTCTTCAAGCCGGAGAGCGGGCTTAACGAAAGCGCCGCCGACCACTATGCCAAGAACGTCTGCCGCTGCATCCGCCAGTTCCACTTTGCCGAGACAGGTAACCAGACCATCGACATGGTCCTGGACGTGAACGGCATCCCCCTGGTGGGCATAGAGCTCAAGGACCAGTTCACCGGCCAAGACGTTGAGAATGCCATGCGCCAGTGGCGCGAGGACCGCGACCCGAGGTGTCGCTGTCTCAAGTTCAACACGCGCATGGTGGCCTTTTTCGCCGTCGATCTCGAAAATGTCTACATGACCACCAAGCTGGAGGGCGCGAAGACCTTCTTCCTGCCGTTCAACCAGGGCTCCGCCGGGGCGGGAAACGACGGCGGCGCCGGCAACCCCGCAAATCCCGACGGTTATGCCACGAGCCACTTGTGGGAGGTCGCCCTGCAGAAGGACAGCCTGCTCGATATCGTCAACAAGTTCCTCCACCTGGAGGTCAAGGAAGAGACAGAGCTCGATGCGCGCGGCAACGAGGTGAAGCGCAAGAAGGAGCGCATCATCTTCCCCCGTTACCACCAGCTCGACTCCGTGCGTAAGGTCATCGCCGACGTGCGCGCGAACGGGACGGGCAAGAACTACCTCGTGCAGCATTCGGCGGGGTCGGGCAAGTCGAACAGCATCGCCTGGACGGCCTATCGCCTTGCATCCCTCTTTGTGGATGACACCCCGCTGTTCGACTCCGTGGTCGTCGTCACCGACCGCCGAGTGCTCGACAGCCAGCTGCAGGAGACCATCTCGGGCTTCGATCACGCCATCGGCTCGGTCGTGACCATCGGCAAGGACAAGACCTCGGCCGACCTGCGGGACGCCATCAACGGCGGCGCTCGTCTCATCGTCTCGACCCTTCAGAAGTTCCCCGTGATCTACGAGCAGGTCGAGAGCAAGGGTAAGCGCTTCGCCATCATCGTCGACGAGGCACATTCGTCCCAGACGGGAACGAGCGCGCTCAAGCTCAAGAGCGCCCTTGCCGACAAGCGCGACGCGCTCGAGGAGTACGCTGAGATCGAGGCGGAAGCCGAGGACGCCGCAGCCGATTGGGAGGACCAGCTCGCCGACGAGCTCGCGAGCCACGGCCGTCACAAGAACCTGACCTTCGTTGCCTTTACCGCCACGCCAAAGGAACAGACGCTCGAGATCTTCGGCGATGAGTGGCCTGACGGGTCCTTCCACCCGTTCCACGTCTACTCGATGCGCCAGGCGATAGAGGAGGGCTTCATTATGGACCCCCTCGCCAACTACGTGAGTTATTCGGAGGCCGTCGAGCTCGCACGCACGGTCCCCGACAATCCCGACGTACCGAGCAGCCCCACGCTCAAGCTGCTCCGCAAGTATAAGGAGCTGCACCCCTATGCCCTCGGCCAGAAAGCCGAGATCATCGTGGAGACATTCCGCAATGTGACACGCACCAAAATCCGCGGCAAGGGCAAGATGATGGTGGTCACGGCCTCGCGCCTCGCGACGGTTCGCTACTACCACGAGATCAAGCGCTACATGCAGAAGAAGGGCTACGATGATATCGAGGTGCTGGTGGCGTTCTCGGGCGCCATTAGCGACCCGGCTGACGGCCCCGACGGTCCCGAGTACACCGAGCCGGTCATCAACGTCGGCCACGATGGACAACGCGTCGCCGAGAGCCAAACGAAGGCCGAGTTCCACAACTATGGGGACGTGCTTGTTGTTGCCGAGAAGTACCAGACGGGCTTTGACGAGCCGCTGCTGCACACGCTGGTGGTGGACAAGAAGCTCAAGGACGTGAAGGCCGTCCAGACGCTCTGCCGCGTCAACCGCATCCACCCGGACAAGGAGGACACCTACATCCTCGACTTCGTGAACAAGCCCGAGGACATCCAGAAGGCTTTCGAACGCTTCTACACCGAGACGTCGCTTTCCGAGCAGATTAACACCGACCTCCTCTATCAGGTGCAGACCGATATTCGCGGTTACGGGCTCTATGACGAGTCTGACATTGAGGCCGCTGCCGAGATAGTCTTCACCGATGGCAAGGGTAAATCGCAGAGCAACGTGCAGGGTAAGCTCGCGGCCGTTTTGAAGCCGGCGGTCGCGCGTTATAACGAGTTGAACGACGATGAACGCTATCAGGTTCGTCGCAAGGTGCGTAGCTTCTGCAAGTGGTACACCTACATCACCCAGATCGTGCGCATGTTTGACCGAGACCTGCATAAGGAATACGTGTATTTAAGCTATCTGCGCCACCTCCTCAAGGTCGAGAAGATCCCCGTCGAGGCTGTGGACGACAAGGTCGAGATGCGCTTCTACAAGCTCAAGCAGGAGTTCGAGGGCAGCATTTCGCTTGAGCCTGGCGGCGGCGTGCTCGATCCCGGTGGCGCGGCCAAGACCGTGACGCCCGATAAGAAGCGCGACCCGCTGCAGGTGCTCGTGGATAAGTTCAACGAGCAGTGGGCTGGCAACTTCACCGAGGGAGATCGTGTGGTTATCGACACGCTGTGGAAGCGTATCGCCGAAAACCCGCAGGTCGCCGACACCATCCGTCGCGACGGCAGACAGGTCTTCGAATCAAGCCTGCTGCCCAAGGTGTTCGATGAGGAGGCTCGCCGCGCCTATGTGGAGAACACGGACTCCTTTACCAGCCTCTTTGAGGACAGTGAGAAGTATCGCGCCATGATGAGCGCCATCGGGCAGCTGCTGGTTGAGAAATTCAAGTAGGATTCCTGAGATTGATGTTGGAAAAAGGGGCAACCGCAAATGAAAGCAACCGAGGCAAATCTACTCGACCTTATGGGCGTGGCGAAGATGCAGTTCGTTATTCCCGTGTACCAGCGAGTTTATTCGTGGAGCGTAAAAGAGTGCGAGGTGCTTTGGGATGACGTTATGCGAGCGGGTCGTGATGGCATATCGCACTTCGTGGGGTCGATGCTTTATATCCCCGAGTCCGAGAGCTCTGCCACGAGCATTTCGCGCGTGCTTCTGATTGACGGACAGCAGCGCATGACGACGTTTTCGTTGATGATTGCTGCCTTGGCTGACTATTTGGAGAGCAACCCCGACAAAGCCGGCTTCCTTGGAGACCTCAAGATCTCAGCGCTGCGGAAGAACTATCTCTTTAACGATGATGACTACAACGGCCTGGCGCGCTACAAGTTGGTGCTCTCGCAGGACGATAAAGAGACGCTGTTCTCCATCGTGTCTGGGTCTCCCGTGCCAGATGAAAATCGGATCGGATCGTCGAGAACCATGCGTTCTTCCGTGAAAAGATGCACGGGAAATCATTTGACCCGGCAAGGCTTTGGGCGGGGCTAAACCGCGTGCAGGTCATCGACACTAAGCTCACCGCTGGCGTTGATAATGCCCAGCTCATATTTGAGTCCATGAACTCCAAGGGCAAGCCGCTCACACCCATTGACCTCATCCGTAACTACGTTCTAATGTCGCTTCCCAACGACGAACAGACCAAGCTTTATGAGGGTTATTGGCATCCACTCGAGTGCTTGTTCGGAAAAGGCGGCGAGGACGAGTTCAATGCATTTATCTGGTACTGGCTGTGGCTTAAAGTTCCCAATAGGATGCCGAAGGAGAACGAGGCCTACTACGAGTTTAAGCGCTATTTCGCCGACGACTACGATGGTGACACCGAGGGCCTGCTTAAGGAGCTGCGCGGGTATGCACATAGATACGCCAGTCTGTTCCTTGGTAAGGAGAAGGACGACGGACTGCGCCGAGTGTTCGGCAGAATCGTAAGCCTCGACGTGAAGCAGATAAGGCCCCTCTTAATGTTGCTTTATTCGGTTTACGAGGGGAATGGACTAGACCGCAATGCGTTTTTACGTATCTGCGAGACTATCGAGTCGTTTCTGTTCAGGCGAGCGGTTTGCGGCAGACTTACCACGGGCCTAAATAATTTCTTTGCCGGCATGTATCGCAATCTCGAGCAGCAGGACGATATCGAGGAGTACGTTACGGCGATGCTCCTTATCCACAGCAGCGGTATGACCGCATACTTTCCGACAGACGAGCATTTTGTCGAGGAGTTTAAGGCGCGTGACTGCTACAACCGCTTCTCTAAAAAGCGCTATTACCTGGAACGCATGGAGAACTGGCACCACCCGAAGGAGTCCATCTCAGCCGACGATTACCAGATCGAGCACATCATGCCCCAGACGATTGATGATGAGCACGGCTGGAAGGAATCGCTTGGTGAGAACTGGGAAGACGTCCACGACAGGCTGTGCAACAACTTGGGAAATCTTACGCTGACGGGCTACAACCAGGAGTACTCAAACCGGTCGTTCTCGGACAAGCTCAATCTGCCTGACGTCGGATTTAAGTGCAGCCCGCTCTACCTAAACAAATCGATTGTCTCGCATGAAAAATGGGGTGAGGAAGAGATTGGGCAGCGCGCGGACGAGCTGGCGAAAGAAGCGTGCGAGATATGGAAGTATCCCGACCTTCCGGCAGACGTCGTCGACAAGTACCGTCCTTCTCGTGGGGAGCCTGACGAGGCTCCTGTCTGGACTCTGCATGAGAACCACCCCACCTTTGCCGAAGGTGGGCTCAACCAGAAGCTTTTCGATGAGGTGCGCGAGTCCGTTCTGAGTGGTAACCCTTCGTGGGAGTCCTACATAGCCAAGTACTATGTAGGCTTCAGGTCGGGCAAGCGAAAACTGCATGCCGTGTTAGAAGGTAGGACCAGCAACGGTGGCTGGATTGCCGTCGGCCTGGCAAAGAGCGTGGATGACCTAATTGATCCAGAGGACATGTGCCAGGACAAACGTACGCAGGGTGGATTTGGCCCAGGCCTACCGACCTATGTTGCTCTTCGTAATGCCGATGACATTCCCGCGGTGCTCGATCTTATAAAGCAGTGCTAGGTTAAAGGCCGGGAATCTAATTCCCGGCCCTTGCCATCTCGGAATTGCCGATGGCTTATCTGCCCACCTACACCCCCGCAATCCCGCGCGCCGCGCTCAGCAGCTCGTACTCCCTCTGGCTCCACTGGTGCAGCTCGGCCGCGTGCACGGCGTCGCGACACAGGTCCAGGAACACCTCGGCGCCCTCGCAGAAGCACTCGCGGGCAAAGGCGCCGGATCCGTCTGCGACGCACGCGCCGTCGGCAAACAGCTTCCAGCTGGACGGCTCGCGCGAGTCATCTCCGAGCAGTTTGATCTGCAGCACGTGTGGGCCGCCAGCGGCACATGGCCCTTCTTCCAACGCCTGCACCGTAAAGCGCATCTGGAGGGACAGAGTATAAAATCCGGAAAAGTGTCGAAATAGGCACCTTAAAACTTCGGAAAAGTGTAGCTGGATGACAAAACAGCACTAAGAAGCTGGTGCTGGATGCGGGATCCTGTGGCCGCCTTCAGCCCTCGCTACTCGTCGTCCCCGTCGTTGGGGTCGCCCTTGAGGGTGTTGATGTCCAGGTACTGGTTATCGTCCTCTTTTTGCTGGGTCTCCGACTCCGCTTGGGTGGGGCCGCGGAACAGCTGGAATCCCTCAAATGCAATGACACCGAGCAGGGCAATGATAATGGCGATAAAGGCAACCTTGACTGCCTGCGGAAATTCCGAGAAACGCAGTGCCTTTTCCTCGGCGTAATAATCGGCGAAGCGCTCTTCGCCCGTGCTTTTGGTATACGCCGGCGCGGACGCGGCCTCCGGGTCATATTCCGGTGCGGGCGTGGCAGCGTACGGATCGTTGGGATAATCGCTCGACGCGGTGCCATAGTCCTCGGTCTCGATGCGACTGTTGCCAGCATAGCCATCGGAATAATCGGAATATGCCGTACCGCCCTCATAGTCTGCGGCGCTCGTGTTGGCGGCAAAAAGCGGGTTAACTGGAACGTCGAGCGCCGGCATGCCGGTAGAGGTCTCATCCAGATCGGTTGCAGCCCAGGAATCGTAGGCAACCTGATGGGCAACGGGCTCATCGAGCCTTGCGACCGGAGGCTTGCGTGCCGCAGGAACGGGCAACTGCTGGGCGCTGTACATAACAGTGCTGTCGGCCGATTTGCCCTGCGTCGCTGCTGCGAGAAATGCCGCCGTCTCGGATGGGTCACTTGCGGGGCGGGGAGCGGGCGTGGGCGCCGAAGTGGGTGCGGGTGTAGGCGCGGGCGTCGAAACAGCCGACTGCGCAGGAGTCGGCGCAGATGCGGTCTTAGGCGCAAGTGCGGGATTGGGGCTTGACGGGCGAGCCGCGCCGCCGCCCATGAGTTCGTCGGCGGTCCACGGGCGATCATCCATCACATCGTCAAGGCTCAGCGAAAACAGGTCGTCTTCACCCTCATCGAACATGCGGTGCACATGTCCACCAATTGCCGGAATCAATCCGCGACCGGTGCATGATGCCTTGCTCAACGCCATTCTGTTCCATCCTTTCGAAATACTAATGACATCGATTATATGGAACTTCCCAAGTGGCTCGGTCTTGGATTCGTGCTTTCCAGAACTCGCGCCCAAAAGGGGAGGGGCAATCCAGGCGAGCGCCTACTTGTCGCCGGCCGCCGCCTTGGCCTCATTGAGGTAGCTATAGAAGCTGTACTTGGAGATGCCAAAGAACTCGCAGGCGCGCTCGCTCGACTTGGAAATGAGGAAGGCGCCGCGACGGTCGAGGTAGCCAATGGCACGAATGCGCTCGTCTTTGGTCATGAGTGCCGCGGGCTTGCCCACAAACTGCTCGCACTCGTGCAGCAGGTCCTCGAGCAGGTCGCCGATGTTCTTGGTAATGGGCTCGGGCTCGGTATAGCCCGTGCCGCCGGTGCCGGTAAAGGCGTCGAGCGAACGCTCAAAAGCCTTCATGAGCGTAATGTCAAAGTTAATGCCCAAAATGCCGACGGGCTTGCCCTCGTCGTTGCGGATAAAGATGGTCGAGGACTTGAGCAGCTTGCCATCGGCGGTTTTGGTGAGGTATGGCTCGCGGTCGTGCACGTCGGCGGTGCCCTCGTGCATGGACTCAAGCACAATATGGCTGGGACCGTCACCTAGTTTGCGCCCGCTGACGTGGCCGTTTTCGATCACTACGATGGAGTGGTCCACGTCCTCAGTCTCCAAGTCGTGGACGACGACTTCGCAGTTGGGGCCAAACTGGAGCGCCAGACCGTGTGCAAGGCGCTTGTAAAACTCAATCTGTGCGGGGGTCATGGGTGCCTTCCTAAAAATTAGTTTGGGCACACTTTGCCATAAACCACACTTGACCGCAAACAAATCCATCAACAAGGCAATTCATGACCGTTCGGCGGCGAAAAAGTACCGATTACGGCAACAAACAATTCGTTAGGTATGCCAATCAAAAAGTGTGATAGAACAGTGCTAACAAACTTTTTGTTTGGCATCCACATAAAAGTTCAGTCGCATGAATGGGAATGGGCTGAAACGCGTATGCGGGGGCCGGCAAGAGAGGACTTAAGGAGTTCACCGTATGGCCGATAAGATCCAGTGGGCGGGCAACACGATGCCCAAGAGCGATGACAAGCACTTGGGAATCATGAGCCTCGACCACGTGAAGAAGGCCCGCGCCTTCCACCAGTCGTTCCCTCAATATACCGTCACTCCGCTTGCCCGCCTGGACGGCCAGGCTGCGCGCCTAGGCCTGTCCAACCTGTGCGTTAAGGACGAGAGCTATCGCTTTGGCCTCAACGCCTTTAAGGTTCTGGGCGGCTCGTTTGCCATGGCCAACTATATTGCCGACGAGACCGGCAAGGACGTTGCCGACTGCACCTTCGATTACCTGACCTCCGATCAGCTGGCCGAGGACTTTGGCCAGGCCACCTTCTTTACCGCTACCGACGGCAACCATGGCCGCGGCGTGGCATGGGCTGCCAACAAGCTGGGCCAGAAGGCCGTCGTGCACATGCCCAAGGGTTCCACCAAGCCCCGCTTCGATAACATCGCGGCCGAGGGCGCCACGGTGACCATCGAAGAGGTCAACTACGACGAGTGCGTGCGCATGGCCGCCGCCGAGGCCGATGCCTGCGAGCGCGGCGTCATCGTTCAGGACACCGCCTGGGAGGGCTACGAGAAGATTCCGTCCTGGATCATGGAGGGTTACGGCACCATGGCTTCCGAGGCTGCCGAGCAGCTGCGCGAGATGGCCATCAACCGCCCGACGCACGTGTTTGTCCAGGCTGGCGTGGGTTCGCTCGCCGGCGCCGTGGTGGGCTACTTCACCAACCTGTATCCCGATAACCCGCCCACCTTCGTCGTGGCTGAGTGCGCGCCTGCCGCCTGTCTGTACAAGGGCGCTGCCGCCGGCGACGGCGATCCGCGCATCGTGGACGGCGACATGCCCTCCATCATGGCCGGTCTGTGCTGCGGCGAGCCCAACATTCTGGGCTGGGATATCCTGCGCAACCACGTCACCGCCTTCGTGTCCTGCCCCGACTGGGTCACCGCTCGCGGCATGCGCACCCTGGGCGCTCCCGAGAAGGGCGACCCGCGCGTCATCTCCGGCGAGTCCGGCGCTGTGACCACCGGCCTGGTCGAGACCCTCATGCTCGATCCCGAGTACGCCGAGCTCAAGGAACTCATCGGCCTGGACAAGACGAGCTCCGTGCTCTGCTTCTCCACCGAGGGCGACACCGATCCCGACCAGTATCGCCGCATTGTTTGGGAAGGCGAATATCCCACTTGCTAATCGTTGGGGCGGAGTAAATAGGTATCGCTCCGCCACCTCACAGGTAGATTCCTTCGTTTGAAAGGTTATGAACAATGGCTAAAGAACTCGATTTCGACGCTATCAAGGCTGCTGCTGAGTCCCATCGTGCTGATATGACTCGCTTCCTGCGCGCTATGATCTCCCATCCCTCTGAGTCTTGCGAGGAGGGTGAGGTTGTCGCCTGCATCAAGGCCGAGATGGAGAACCTCGGCTATGACGAGGTCAAGGTCGACGGCCTGGGCAACGTTATGGGCTTTATGGGCGAGGGCGACAAGATTATCGCCATCGACTCCCACATCGACACCGTCGGCATCGGCAACATCGAGAACTGGGATGCCGATCCCTACGAGGGCTACGAGACCGACGAGATCATCTACGGCCGCGGCGGCTCCGACCAGGAGGGTGGCATGGCTTCTGCTACCTACGCTGCCAAGATGATGAAGGACATGGGCCTCATCCCCGAGGGCTACAAGATCATGGTCGTTGGCACCGTCCAGGAAGAGGACTGCGACGGCATGTGCTGGCAGTACATCTACAACAAGGACGGCATTAAGCCCGAGTTCGTCATTTCCACCGAGCCCACCGACGGTGGCATCTATCGCGGTCACCGCGGCCGTATGGAGATCCGCGTCGACGTTCACGGCACCTCCTGCCACGGCTCCGCTCCCGACCGCGGCGACAACGCCATCTACAAGATGGCCGACATCATCGCCGACGTCCGCGCCCTCAACAACAACGGCTGCGACGAGTCGACCGACATCAAGGGCCTCGTCAAGATGCTCGACCCCAAGTACAACCCCGAGCACTTCGAGGACGCCCGCTTCCTGGGCCGCGGCACCTGCACCGTCAGCCAGATCTTCTACACCAGCCCCAGCCGTTGCGCTGTCGCTGACTCCTGCGCCATCTCCATCGACCGTCGTATGACCGCCGGTGAGACCTGGGAGTCCTGCCTGGACGAGATCCGCAACCTGCCGGCCGCCAAGAAGTACGGCGACGACGTGAAGGTCTCCATGTACATGTACGACCGTCCGTCCTGGACCGGCGAGGTCTACGAGACCGAGGCTTACTTCCCCACGTGGATCAACAAGGAGACCGCTCCGCACGTCAAGGCCCTCGTCGACGCCCACAAGGCTATGTTCGGTGACGAGCGCATCGGCTGCGAGCCCAGCATGGACAAGCGCACCGGTCGTCCGCTGTGCGACAAGTGGACCTTCTCCACGAACTGCGTTTCCATCCAGGGCCGCTACGGCATCCCCTGCGTGGGCTTTGGCCCGGGTGCCGAGTCTCAGGCTCATGCTCCCAACGAGGTCACCTACAAGGACGACCTGGTCACCGCCGCCGCTATGTATGTGGCTGCCCTGAACCTCTACGATCCGAGCCAGGCCGATGGCGATGCCACCGTGTTCCGCGCCGGTCTGACCAACAACAAGATCGACTAGTCCCATTCCTCGATCTTGTTGAGCCGGGGGCAGTTTATGCCCCCGGCGCCTCCTGTTGACTTGGGGCCCGCGGTCGTTATCTCCCATGCTTCCTCAACGGTGGCGGGTCCTCGTCATGGTGCTCTGCATGTTCTAGCCACACGCGCATGCCGGAGCACATCTACTCACTGCGATCGTTTCATCTTTAGAAAGGACATTTCCATGGACGCTAAGTTTACCGAGCTCGTCGAGCAGCTGAACGGCCTCGATTTTAAGGGTATGTACGGCAGCGACTTCCTGCACACCTGGGACAAGACCACCGATGAGCTCAAGGCTCTCTACATCGTTGCCGACGCCCTGCGCGAGCTGCGCGAGAACAACGTCTCGTCCAAGATCTTCGACTCGGGTCTGGCCGTCTCCCTGTTCCGCGACAACTCCACCCGTACGCGTTTCTCCTTCTCTAAGGCCGCCAACCTGCTCGGCCTTGAGCTGCAGGACCTGGACGAGAAGAAGTCCCAGATCGCTCACGGCGAGACCGTCCGCGAGACCGCTACCATGATCTCCTTCATGGCCGACGTCATCGGCATCCGCGACGACATGTACATTGGCAAGGGCGACGCCTACATGGCTGAGGTCTCCGAGTCTGTCCAGCAGGCTTACGAGGATGGCGTTCTGGATCACCGTCCCACGCTCATCTCCCTGCAGTCCGACTCCGATCACCCCACGCAGTCCTCTGCCGACATGCTCTACCTTATCAACGAGTTTGGCGGCCTCGAGAACCTCAAGGGCAAGAAGGTTGCCGTCACCTGGGCCTATTCGCCCTCTTACGGCAAGCCGCTGTCCTGCCCGCAGTCGCTGATCAGCCTGCTGCCCCGCTTTGGCATGGACGTCACCCTGGCTCACCCCGAGGGCTACGACCTCATGCCCGAGGTCGTCGAGCGCGCCAAGGGCTATGCCGCCGAGTCCGGCACCACCTTTAAGCAGGTCAACACCATGGCCGAGGCCTTCGAGGGCGCCGACATCGTGATCCCCAAGAGCTGGGCTCCGTTTGCCGCCATGGAGAAGCGTACCAATCTGTACGCCGAGGGCGACGACGCCGGCATCGCTGCGCTCGAGAAGGAGCTGCTCGCCCAGAACGCCACCCACCAGGACTGGTGCTCCACGACCGAGCTCATGGAGAAGACTGCCAACGGCCAGGACACCATCTTTATGCACCCGCTGCCCGCCGACATCTCCGGTGTCTCTTGCGAGCACGGCGAGGTCAACGCCGACGTCTTCGACATGCACCGCGTGGGCATGTACAAGGAGGCCAGCTACAAGCCGTACGCCATCGCAGCCATGATGTTCCTGCAGAAGGTTGCCGATCCCGCCGCTACCCTCAAGGCCCTCGACGAGCGCAACACCGCCCGTTGGTTCCAGGCCTAAAGCTGGGCTGAGAAATGGCTAAGCGTATCGTTGTCGCCCTGGGCGGAAACGCCCTCGGCGCCAACCTTCCCGAGCAGATGGAGGCCGTCAAGACGACTTCCAAGGCTATCGTCGACCTGATCGAGGAGGGCAACGAGGTCGTCGTCGTGCATGGCAACGGTCCCCAGGTGGGCATGATCGCCAACGCGATGGCTGAGCTCACGCGCTCTAATCCTCAGAAGTACGTTCCCTGCCCCTTGTCCGTTTGCGGCGCCATGAGCCAGGGCTACATTGGCTATGACCTGCAAAATGCGCTGCGCGAGGAAATGCTCGACCGCAATATCGACAAGGGTGTCGCCACCGTGCTCACCCAGGTCGAGGTTGCGGCAGACGACCCGGCCTTTGCCGACCCGGTCAAGCCGATTGGTCCGTGGATGAGCGAGGCCGAGGCCAAGGAGCTGGAGGCCGACCGCGGCTACCAGTTCATCCACGACGAGAAGCAGGGCTTCCGTCGCGTGGTTGCCTCGCCCAAGCCCGTGAACATCGTCGAGCTCGACACCATCAAGTCGCTCGTCGAGTCCAACCACGTGGTGATCTCCTGCGGCGGTGGCGGTATTCCCGTCACCAAGGCCCAGGGCAACCACCTTAAGGGCGCTGCCGCCGTCATCGATAAGGACTTTGCGGCCGAGAAGCTCGCCGAGCAGCTCGACGCCGATGCCCTGATTATCCTGACGGCCGTGGAGAAGGTTGCCATTGGCTTTGGCACCGACCACGAGCAGTGGCTCGACACGCTGACCGCGGCTGACGTAAAGCGTCTGTCCGAGGCCAACGAGGTCGGTCGTGGCTCCATGCTGCCCAAGGTTCAGGCCGCCTCGACGTTTGCCGAGAGCAAGCCGGGCCGCACGGCGCTCATCACGCTGCTCGAGAAGGCGCGTGACGGTCTTGCCGGCAAGACCGGTACCACGTTTACCGGCGACGCTGAGTAGGCATATCTGCACCATTGAGGAGGGTGCCCTGCGTCGCGGGGCGCCCTCCTTTGTGCTATGGAGAGCCAAGGGGCGTTCGCTGGAAAAACGAGCGCATGCCTGTTCCGACGGAGTGTGAGCTTGGTATGGTGGGTATAGCAACTATGGCGTCCAAGGCAGCCAGGGGAGGTTTGCGGAGATGAAACTTGGTTGCGTGATTATGGCCTCGGGCGAGGGCAAGCGGTTTGGCTCTAACAAGATGCTCGCCGATATCTATGGCGAGCCGCTGATTGCCCGGACCATCGATTCGGTTCCCCGGGGCTTTGACGTCGTGGTTTCGACGCGTTGGCCCGAGGTCGCTCAGATTTGCGAGGACAAGCATTGCCCGTGTGTGCTGCACGATGGCGAGCTGCGCAGCGAAAGCGTCCGTGCGGGCCTTTCGTGGGGAGCCGAACGCAACTGGAAAGGTTGCCTCTTTTTGCCGGGCGACCAGCCGCTCGTGAGTTCGGATTCTTTTGAGGCTATGGTTCGTGCATTTGACGAGTGTGGCCGCAAGCATCCGGTGCGTCTTGCGTGCAACGGTGAGCCTTCGAGCCCGGTGCTCTTTCCGGCGGAACTGTTCGATGCACTTATGTGTCTTGAGGGCAAGGACGGAGGCGGTTCGATTCTCAAAGGTCGCGTCGACGTCACGCTGGTCGAAGCGCGTGCCTACGAGCTGTGGGATGTCGATACCGCCAAGGGACAGCGACGCATAGCGGAGCATATCGCGGCCTGCTCGTATTTTGATCGCGTGGCCAACTGTATGAATCGATAAGGAGCAACATGATCATCATCAAAAACGGCGCGCTCGTGACGCCACAGGGGCTTCGCCGCGCCGATCTTGCCATGGAGGGCGATAAGATCGTGCGGATTGCCGCGGCGATTGAGCCGGGCGCCGACGATACCGTCGAGGACGCCGCGGGCTGCTGGGTGTTTCCCGGCTTTATCGACGGCCACACGCACATGCAGTGCTGGACCGGCATGGATTGGACAGCCGATAGCTTTGAAACCGGCACGCGTGCGGCTGCCTGCGGCGGTACGACGACCATCGTGGACTACGCGACGGCCGATCGCGGCGTGACCATGCCCGATGCCTTGGCCGAGTGGCGTCATCGCGCCGACGGCACCTGCACGGCAAACTACGCCTTTCATATGGCACTCGCCGAGTGGAATGAGCGCAACCGCGCCGATCTTTCGGCCATGCGCGAGGCGGGCGTATCGTCGTTCAAGACCTACTTTGCCTACGACCACCTGCGCTTGGACGATGCCGAGACACTCGAGGTGCTGGAGGAGCTCAAGCGCCTGGGCGGCATACTGTGCGTGCATTGTGAGAATGGCACGTTGGTGAATGAACTGCAGAAGCGCGTGTACGAGCAGGGGATTCATGGGCCCGAGGGGCATGCGCTCAGCCGTCCGGACGTGTGTGAGGCCGAGGCCGTGAGCCGCCTGCTGTATCTGGCGCACTTGGCCGGGGACGCTCCGGTCAACGTGGTGCACCTTTCGACCAAGCTGGGGCTCGAGGCCATCCGTGCCGCCAAGGCGCGCGGGCAGAAGAACATCTATGTCGAGACCTGCCCTCAATATCTGATGCTCGACGACACCTGCTATTTGGAGCAGGGAGAGGACGGCTTTGCGGGTGCCAAGTATGTGATGAGTCCGCCGCTGCGCCATGCCGGCGACCGTGCGGCCCTGCGCGAGGCGCTTGTGGCCGGCGAGATCGATACCATCGCCACCGACCACTGCAGCTTTAATCTGCACGGGCAAAAGGACCGCGGGCGCGACGACTTCCGCGCGATTCCCAACGGCGGGCCCGGCGTGGAGCATCGTCCCGTTGCGATTGCCACGAGCTTTGAGGGGCAGCTGGGCCCCGAAGACCTCTGCCGCCTGATGAGTGAGAACCCGGCACGCGTGTTTGGCATGTACCCGCGCAAGGGCTGTCTTGCCGAGGGTTCCGATGCCGATGTGTGCGTGTGGGATCCCCAGGCGCGCTGGACCATTCGCGCGGCGACGCAGCATCAGGCTGTGGACTACACGCCACTCGAGGGTTTTGAGGCACATGGCCGCGCCAAGGCTGTCTACGTCAACGGCGTGCTGGTGGCGCGCGATGGCGAGCCCACCGGAGCCCAGCCCGGTCGCTACGTGCCCCGCTAGCAGCAAAGATGCCGTGTCCCCTCCTCAGTTGCGGTGAAATACGGACTGTTTGCGGCCGTCGGGCGGCCAAACAGTCCGTATTTCACCGCAACTGAGGAGATGGGGCCGGCTACTTGAGGCTGCTGGCGACGACGGGGTGGTCGAGAGCTGCCTCGAAGCGGTCGGCCATCGTGGGGTCGCTGAGCGTGTCGACTTGGTTGAGCATGATGCGGGCATTGTTGAGGTTCAGCATCCGCAGCTCGGCATTGAGCACCTGGGCGACGCGCTCTGGGGTGGCAGTGTCGGTGAGCTCGCAGCCGCAACGCTCGCAAAAGAGCTCGGGGCGGTGGACGGCTTCGTTGATGGGCTTGCCGAGCCCCGAGGCGCCGACGATCCAGACGATGTTGGCGGTGCCAGAGGGAATCACCGGCTCCCAGGCGGCGTGGGCTTTGAGCGGGAGTCGCTTGCTGCCGTCCGCCTCGGCCAAGACGTAGTTAAAGCGCTGTGCCAGCTCGCCGAGTGGCTCGGCGGGGGCGGAGAGCTTGCCTGTCTCCGGGTCCAAGACGCCTGCCTGACAGATGCTTCCGCGCGCAAGGCCCGCGCAGGCCTCGCAGGTGCAACCAGAGACATGTGCGGCGCCCGGCTTCCAAGGCGCGGCGTCCAGGCGACGGTTCGACCCGTCCCATGGCACGCCGGCGACGGGAAACATATGCGTGGTGGTGCAGAGGAGCACGCGGCCGCCAGCGCGCATGAGCTCAAGACCCAGCGCCTTTAGCAACGTCGACTTGCCGCCACTGCCGATAATCGCGGTAATGCCCGGCTCGATCCTGAGCGCCGAGGCAAGGTTGCCGCTAACCGTTTCCATCTGTTCACCGCCGTATAATACTGTGATAATAAATAATCATCAGAGTAGCGGTCGAACCGCTTTTGCTCTGCCCAAACCGTAGCACAGGGAGGTGCCCCGGGAATGCTCGTTTATGTTCGCGGCGCCGGCGATATCGCCACGGGTGTCGCCGCTCGCTTGGTGCGCGCCGGCGTGTCGGTCGTCATGGCCGATATCGCGGTCCCCACGTGCATCCGTCGCACAATCAGTTTTTGCGAGGCCATTCGCTTGGGCGAGGTCCAGGTCGAGGGCATTCGCGCTCGCTTGGCGCAGACGCCGGCAGAGGCGCTCGAGATTACCCAAGCGGGGGATGTTGCCGTCGTGGTGGACCCTCAGGCCAAGATGCTCGATGAGCTTAAACCCGCGGCTGTGGTCGACGCGATTCTGGCCAAGCGCAACCTGGGCACCACGCGCGACATGGCGCCTACCGTCATCGCCGTGGGGCCGGGCTTTACCGCGCCGGTCGATTGCGACGCCGTGGTCGAGACCATGCGCGGGCATTTCCTGGGCCGTGTCATTACCCAGGGTTCGCCCCAACCCAACACGGGCGTGCCGGGCATTATCGCTGGCTATGGCAGAGAGCGCGTTATCCACAGCCCCGCCGCCGGCGTGTTTCGGTCCGACCGCGCGATCGGCGACATCGTGAGCGCCGGAGACGTGATTGGCTACGCGGGCGATTCGCCCATGCGCACGCAGATCGATGGCTGTCTGCGCGGGCTTTTGGCGAACGGCGTGCAGGTGACTGAGGGCTTTAAATGCGCCGATG
This sequence comes from uncultured Collinsella sp., assembly GCA_900550185.1. Lineage (GTDB taxonomy): Bacteria > Actinomycetota > Coriobacteriia > Coriobacteriales > Coriobacteriaceae > Collinsella. The sequence continues at coordinate 21,153 of URRN01000004.1, read as the reverse complement.
TCGATCCGCGCGGCGATGCCAGCTATATCAACTATATTTCGGACAAGGCGACGTCGGTCGGCGGCGGCGTGCTCGAGGCACTCGCTATGCTCACCGATATCTTTAGAGGATAGAAGGCGGCAATGGAAAAGCTCGATGTTGTGAATGCGGCGCTTGCCGCCCTGCGTGCTGGCGAGACGTGCGAGCTCGTGGTCGTGGCCGGCACGGCGGGGTCGTCGCCGCGCGGCGTGGGCGCCTGGATGGCCGTCTTTGCCGACGGCAGCCAGGCGGGCACTATCGGCGGCGGCAAGATTGAGCTCTTTGCGCTGGACGAGGCGCGCGAGCTCTTGAGCGCGGGACAGTCGCGTCTGGTCCGCTACACCATGGGCGGCGAGAACTCCGATACCGGCATGATCTGCGGCGGAGCCATTTGCCCGTGCTATCTGCATCTGGATGCGACCCAGGCACCGTTGTTCCAGGAAATTGCCGACGTCTTGGTCTATCGGCGCATCGGCGACTTCGTCATCGACTTTGAGCCGTTTATCGCGAGCGCGCTCGAGGGCGATGTGGCCGAGTACCATGGCGAGGCATCGCGCCGCACCATTGCGGGCTGCCCCGGGCTTTCACTGGTGGAGGAGGGGAGTAACGTCACCTACACCAACGCTGCCTCTGAGATTCCCGCGGCGCACATCGAGACGCTCTGCCCCGAGGGCCTGACCTACATCTTTGGCTGCGGACACGTGGGCGCCGCGACGGCGCGCGTGCTCACGGCGGCGGGCTTTGCCGTCGTGGCCTGCGATGACCGCCCCGGCACGTTGACGCCCGAATGGGTGCCCGGTGTCTACGATCGTCGCCTGGTCGATTACAAGAACCTGAGCGAGCTGTGTCCCATCGGTCCGCGCGACTTGGTGGTCGTCGCCACGGCGGGTCACAAGTCCGATATCGACGTGGTGATTCAGGCCATGCGTGCCAAGCCTGCCTACCTGGGCTGTCTGGGTTCGCGCCGCAAGACGGCCTTTGTGCGGGCTCGCTTGGAGCAGGAAGGCTTTACGCAGGACCAGATCGACGAGCTGCACCTTCCGATCGGCGTTGCCATCGAGGCCGAGGACCCCGAGGAGATCGCCATCTCCATCGCCGCCGAGATGATCCACCTGCGCCGCACCAAACTCGTCCCCCGCAAGCGCTAATCGCATCCCCACCAATAAGTTGCGGTGAAATACGGATTGTTTAAGCCTGTTAGGCCGCCAAACAGTCCCTATTTCACCGCAACTGCTTTTTGGGATCCATTTGTGCGGGGGAGTTGTGGAGTTGTGCAGGCAGACGAGGTTTTTCTGGAAATACGCTCCCGATGCGCGTATAGTACCGATTGTTTTGTCGGCTCCTGCTGCGTCGAGTCCAAACCGCAAAATGCCATGAGCGGCGCGGATGCAGCCAGGAGGCACGAGGACAACCCATCGTGGCCACGCCCCGTGCTTAAAACCCCAAGAAGGAGTGAACAATGGCAGAAGAGAAGTATGTGCCGCGTCTGAAGACCAAGTACAACAACGAGGTCAAGCAGCAGCTTCAGGACAAGTTCCAGTACGAGAACGTCATGATGATCCCCAAGTTTGAGAAGATCGTCGTGAACATGGGTGTCGGCGAGGCCGCTACCGATTCCAAGGCCATCGACGGTGCCGTGCGCGACCTGCGCGCCATCACCGGCCAGCAGCCGATGATCACCCGTGCCCGCAAGTCCATCGCTACCTTCCGCCTGCGCGCTGGTATGCCGATCGGCTGCAAGGTTACCCTGCGTGGCGACCGTATGTGGGAGTTCTTCGATCGTCTGACCTCCGTCGCGATCCCCCGTATCCGCGACTTCCGCGGCATCTCCGCCAAGAGCTTCGACGGCCGTGGTAACTTCTCCATGGGCGTCACCGAGCAGCTCATCTTCCCCGAGATCGACTTCGATTCCGTCGATCACCAGCGCGGTATGGACATCACTTTCGTGACCACCGCCAATACCGATGAGGAGGCCAAGGCCCTTCTGGACGCCTTCGGTTTCCCGTTCAAGAAATAGGTTCACCTGCCCTATAAGCGCCGTTCCCACAAGGGGGCGGCGCTTGGGGCGAACAATACTCTATGTGAGGAGGATATAAGTGGCTAAGACATCGATGATCGTCAAGTGCAATCGCAAGCAGAAGTTCTCTACTCGTGAGTACACGCGCTGCCAGCGCTGCGGCCGTCCGCACTCTGTGTACCGCAAGTTCGGCCTGTGCCGTGTCTGCTTCCGCGAGCTTGCACTCAAGGGCGAGCTTCCCGGCGTTAAGAAGGCCAGCTGGTAAGTCACTACCAGCGTTTCAAGCATCAGTTTGGAACAGGGAAAACGCGCTAAAAAGGCTTTGCCGTTAAGGGCGGCGAAGAACCAAGAGCACGTGTTCATCAAGAACGAAGGAGAATCTGTATGAACCTTACAGACCCGATCGCAGATATGCTTACGCGCATCCGTAACGCTAACTCTGTGAACAAGGCCACGGTCTCCATGCCGAGCAGCAAGAAGCTCGTCGAGATCGCTCGTGTTCTGCACGAGGAGGGCTACATCGAGGGCTACGATGTCGAGGACACCGTTCCCCAGAAGACTCTGCACATCACGCTTAAGTATGGTCCCAAGAAGGCTAAGGTCATCAACGGCATCCGCCGCATTTCCAAGCCGGGCCTGCGTAAGTACACCGGCGTTGCCGACATGCCCCGCGTCCGCGGTGGCCTTGGTACCGCCATTATTTCCACCAGCCATGGCGTCATGACCGACCGCGATGCTCGCAAGCACAACGTCGGCGGCGAGATCATCGCTTACGTCTGGTAATTCGCTCGGTAGGTAGAAGGAAAGGAGATCACCGTGTCTCGTATCGGTAATAAGCCTGTCCAGATTCCCGCCGGAGTCGAAGTGGCAGTCAACGGCAACAACGTTGTCGTCAAGGGCCCCAAGGGCCAGCTCGAGCTCGATGTCTTTGAGAAGCTCGCTATCAACGTCGAGGACAACGTCCTCACCGTTTCCCGTCCCGACGACGAGCGTGAGACCCGTGCCCGCCACGGCCTCACCCGCGCCCTCATCCACAACATGGTTGTTGGCGTTTCCGAGGGCTTCGAGAAGAAGCTCGAGCTCGCCGGCGTCGGTTACCGCGTGCAGCAGAAGGGCAAGAACCTCGAGTTCTCCCTGGGCTTCTCGCACCCCGTGATCGTCGAGGCTCCCGAGGGCATCACCTTCGAGGTTCCCGACAACACCCACGTGAACGTCAAGGGTATCAACAAGCAGCAGGTCGGTCAGATCGCCGCTGAGATCCGCGGCCATCGTCCTCCCGAGCCTTACAAGGGCAAGGGTATCCACTACGTTGGCGAGCACATCCGCCGCAAGCTGGGTAAGGCCGCCAAGTAGTCGTAACCGACTCACTCGCATAAGACCAGCACCCCGTCAGGTGCTGGCAAGATCAACCTTTTTAGGAGTTTACGTATGAACAAGCATAAGGCGAAGCTGGAAGGCCTCAAGCGTCGTCAGCGTCGTGTTCGCGGCAAGGTCTCGGGTACCTCCGAGCGTCCGCGTCTTCGCGTGACCCGTACTAACGCCAACATCTATGCCCAGATCATCGACGACAGCAAGGGCTCCAGCCTGACGCTCGTCTCTGCCTCGACCCTCGAGGCCGAGTTCAAGGGCACCCACACCTCGAACAAGGAGGCTGCGGAGAAGGTCGGTCAGCTCGTTGGCAAGCGCGCCATCGAGGCCGGCATCACCAAGGTCGCCTTCGATCGCGGTGGCCGTATCTACCATGGCCGCGTCAAGGCCCTCGCCGACGGTGCTCGTGCCGCCGGTCTCGAGTTCTAGGAGGTATGTAGCACATGGCTCGTAATCAGAAGCAGCAGCGCGAGGCCTCCGAGTTCGAGGAGCGCGTCGTTTACATCAACCGCGTGTCGAAGACCGTCAAGGGTGGTCGTCGCATGAGCCTCGTCGCTCTCGTCGTCGTTGGCGACGGCAAGGGCAACGTCGGCGTTGGCATGGGCAAGTCCGCTGAGGTGCCCATGGCCATCTCCAAGGCATCTCTCGATGCCAAGAAGAACATGTTCCACGTGCCGGTGACCGAGCAGGGCACCATCCCGCACGAGGTTCTCGGCCACTTTGGTGCCGGCCGCATCATCATCAAGCCCGCTGTCGAGGGTACCGGCGTTATCGCCGGCGGCGCTGTGCGTCCCCTCTTTGAGCTTGCTGGCATCAAGAACGTCCTATCCAAGTCCCTCGGTACCGATAACGGCCTCAACATCATCAAGGCTGCCGTCGAGGGCCTCAAGGAGCTCTCCAGCCCTGAGGACGTCGCGGCTCGCCGTGGCCTGACGGTCTCCGAGATGTTCGTCGGTAAGGAGAACTAAGCATGGCTGACACCATCAAGATCAAGCAGGTCCGCAGCACCAACGGTTGCAAGCAGGACCAGGTCCGTACTGTCCGTGCCCTCGGTCTCCACAGGATCCGCGAGGTTCGCGAGATTGCTGACAACGAGTCCGTCCGCGGCATGATCTTCAAGGTCAAGCACCTTGTCGAGATTGTAGAGGAGTAGCAAATGCAGCTTCACGATCTTACTCCCGCGCCCGGTTCCACCAAGAACCGCAAGCGCGTCGGCCGTGGCAATTCTTCGGGTCACGGCACCACTTCTGGCCGCGGTCAGAAGGGCCAGGGTTCCCGCTCTGGTGGCACCAAGGGTGCCGGCTTCGAGGGTGGCCAGACTCCGCTGGCTATGCGCCTGCCCAAGCTTCCGGGCTTCCGCAACCCCCGTCGTATCGAGTACACCGCCGTTAACGTTGAGCGTCTCGAGCGTAAGTTCGAGGACGGCGCTGTGATCGACGGTGCCGCTCTTAAGGCCGCTCGCATCACCAAGAGCGAGTTCGAGCCCGTCAAGGTGCTCGGCAATGGTGAGCTCACCAAGAAGTTCACGGTCAAGGTCGACAAGGTCAGCGCTTCTGCGCAGGCCAAGATCGAGGCCGCCGGCGGAAAGGTCGAGCTGCCGTGCTAAATGGTCTTAAGAATGCTTTCCGCATCAAAGAATTGCGCGAAAAGATTCTTTTTACCATAGCTATGCTCGTCGTGTACCGCATTGGTGCGCACGTTCCTGTGCCCGGCATTCCCTTCCAGGGGATGCTGGGCCTTTTCTCGACCGATAACAATTCGGTCGCCGCAGGTGCTATGGCCCTCCTGAATCTTTTCTCTGGCGGCGCGTTGAGCTATGTTTCGGTGTTTTCGCTGGGCATCATGCCTTACATCACCAGCTCGATCATCCTCCAGATGCTCCAGGCCGTTGTGCCTTCCCTGCATGAGCTTGCCCGCGAGGGCGAGGTCGGTCAGACCAAGATTACGCAGTATTCGCGTTACCTCACCCTGGCTCTGGCAATCCTCAACTCCGTGGGTTACCTCTTCCTCTTTAAGAGCTTCGGCATCAGCTTCAATGGCGCCGGCGCTCCCGAGATCATCTTCGACCTCATGATCGTCGGTACGCTCACCGCGGGCGCTATGCTGATCATGTGGATTGGTGAGCTCATCACCCAGCGCGGTATCGGCAATGGCATGTCGCTGATCATCTTCGCGAACATCATGGCCGGTCTGCCGCAGGCTATCTTCTCCAGCACCGAGGGCAACGCCGGTGGCATCATCACCATGGTGATCATCTGCGCCATCATCCTGCTGGTTATCCCGCTGATTGTTTTCCTTGAGCGCGGCCAGCGCCGCATCCCGGTCTCCTACGCTAAGCGCGTCGTGGGCCGTCGCATGATGGGTGGCCAGACCACCTACCTGCCCATCAAGGTCAACACCGCGGGTGTCGTGCCGATCATCTTCGCTTCGGCGCTGCTGTACTTCCCGGCTCAGATTGCCGTGTTCTTCCCCGGCATCGGCTGGATTCAGGCAGTTGCCTCCGCGCTTTCGACCGGTTGGCTCAACTGGGTGCTTAACGTTGTCCTCATCGTGTTCTTCGCGTACTTCTACACCTCCATGGTGTTCAACCCCGATGACACGGCCGATAACCTTAAGAAGCAGGGCGGCTTTATTCCGGGCGTCCGTCCGGGTAGGGCTACCGCGGCCTACATCAAGAACGCGCTCAACAAGATCACGCTTCCCAGCGCTGTCTTTTTGGCGCTCATCGCCATCGTGCCTTCGATCATCTTCTCCTTCACGGGTAACCATCTGATCCAGGCATTTGGCGGCACGTCCATCCTCATCATGGTCGGCGTCGTGCTCGACACGGTCGATAAGCTCGAAGGCCAGATCAAGATGTATGATTACGATGGATTCTTTAAATAGGCTAGAGGAGGATTGCTCATGAACCTCGTATTGCTCGGAGCTCCGGGTGCCGGTAAGGGCACCGTCGCACAGGAGCTCGTCGCCGAGTTTGGCATCGCCCATATTTCCACGGGCGACCTGCTGCGTGCTGCTGTCAAGGGTGGCACCGAGCTTGGTATTCAGGCTAAGAAGTACATGGACGCTGGCGAGCTCGTTCCCGATCAGCTCGTGATCGACCTTGTCAAGGAGCGCCTTGCCGCCGATGACGCCCAGCAGGGCTTCATCCTCGACGGCTTCCCGCGCAACACCGCCCAGGCCGTGACGCTCGATTCCGAGCTCTCCGCCATGGGTCGCGAGATCGACTGCGCCCTTCTGGTCGATGTGGCCCCCGAGGTCATTATCGATCGTCTGTCTTCGCGTCGCACCTGCCGCGCCTGCGGTTACACCGGCACCGCTGCCGATGCTACCTGCCCCAAGTGTGGCGGCGAGATGTATCAGCGCGACGACGACAAGCCCGAGACCATCAAGAACCGTCTCGACGTCTACGAGAAGTCCACGAGCCCGCTCGTCGACTACTATCGTGGCCAGGGTCTGCTCAAGTCGGTCAACGGTGACCAGGCTCGTGAGACCGTGTACGGGGATGTCAAAGAGGCTCTCGGTCTATGATCAAGATTAAGTCTGCAACGCAAATCGAGCAGATGAAGAAGGCAGGAGCGCTATCTAAGATGGCGCTCCGCCACGTTGGAGCCATGGTGCGCCCCGGCGTTTCCACCTTTGAGCTCGATCAGCTCGCGGAGCAGATTATCCGCATGCATGGCGGCACCCCGGCCTTTAAGGGTTACGGCGGGTTCCCGGGGACCATTTGCGCATCGATCAACGATGCCGTGGTCCACGGTATTCCCAACCCCGACATGATCCTGCGCGATGGCGATATCATCTCCATCGATACGGGAGCCGTTGTCGACGGTTGGGTCGGCGATAATGCTTGGACGTTTTTCGTCGGCACCCCCACGCCCGAGGCCAAGGCCCTGTGCGAGGTCACGCGTGATTGCCTTAAGGCTGCCATCGAGCAGGCTGTTCCCGGTAACCATATCGGGGACGTCGGTTATGCCGTTCAGTCCCTCGCCGAGTCTCACGGTTACGGTGTGCTTCGTGATTATGTAGGCCATGGCATTGGCCGCGTGATGCACGAGGACCCCAACGTTCCTAACTATGGAAAGAAGGGGAGGGGCGTTCGCCTCCAGGCCGGCATGGTCATTGCCATCGAGCCGATGGTTACGATGGGTTCCAACCATGTGAGCACGGGCTCCGACGGTTGGATTGTTACGACCAACGATCACCTGCCCGCCGCGCACTACGAGAATACCGTCGCCATTACCAATGATGGTCCGGTGATTCTCACCACGGATGCCCAAGGTGCTTGGTGCTCCCTCCAAGGCGGAGAAATGTAACAAGTTCCACTTAGTTGTGGAGCCATTACGAAGTTATTACGATGCGTGCATACGTGTTGTAGAATACTCAATCGCTGTCGTTTTCTAGAGAAAGATGATTGCTTGTGAAGAAGGAAGACGCAATTGAGCTCGAGGGTACGGTAAAGGAACCGCTGCCCAATGCCATGTTTAAGGTCGAGCTCGAGAACGGTCATTCGGTTCTGTGCAACATTTCTGGCAAGATCCGAATGAATTACATCCGTATTCTCCCCGGTGACAGGGTTGTCGTGGAGCTTTCCCCGTACGACCTGACCCGCGGCCGCATCACCTATCGCTACAAATAGCGGCATGCATACACGCACTCCATTTCCGACTGCAGGCTTAGCTCAACCTACGGTCGGATTGTGTGTGAAGACCAGCCATAGTTTTAAACGCCTGCGGCTGGGCGAGTAGATAGTAGGGAAGTAGTTTGAGCGCTACCGAAAGGAAGAACGATGAAGGTACGTCCTTCGGTCAAGAAGATGTGCGATAAGTGCAAAATCATTAGGCGCCATGGCAAGGTCCTCGTCATTTGCGAGAACCCCCGTCATAAGCAGCGTCAGGGTTAAGAGAGGAGACTACGTTGGCCCGTATTAATGGTGTCGACCTCCCGCGTGAGAAGCGCGTTGAGATCGGTCTGACCTACATTTACGGCATCGGCCGCACCACTGCGACGAAGATTTGCGTCGAGTGCAACGTTAACGTGGATACGCGCGTTAAGGACCTCACCGAGGATGAGGTTAACGCCATCCGCGATTATATCGATAAGAACCAGATCATGGTTGAGGGCGACCTCCGCCGTGAGCGCAACCAGAACGTCAAGCGCCTTATGGACATCGGCTGCAACCGCGGCCTTCGTCACCGCAAGGGCCTCCCGGTCCGCGGCCAGCGCACCCACACTAACGCTCGTACCCGCAAGGGCCCGAAGCGTCAGATCGGTGCTAAGAAGAAGAAATAAGGAGCGCTAGATAGATGGCTACTGCTAAGAAGAACGTTCGCGCTGCCCGTCTGAAGCGCGCGGACCGTAAGAACATTTCCGTGGGCCAGGCTCACATTCGTTCTACGTTCAACAACACGATCGTTTCGATCACCGATCCCCAGGGCAACGTCATTTCCTGGAAGTCGGCTGGCCAGGTGGGCTTCAAGGGCTCCCGTAAGTCCACGCCGTTCGCTGCCCAGATGGCTGCCGAGGCTGCTGCCAAGCAGGCCATGGAGCACGGTATGAAGAAGGTTTCCGTCTTCGTCAAGGGCCCCGGCTCCGGTCGTGAGACCGCCATCCGCTCCCTCCAGGCTGCTGGCCTCGAGGTCTCGAGCATCCAGGACAAGACCCCCATTCCGCACAACGGCTGCCGCCCCAAGAAGCGTCGCCGCGTGTAACTGAAAGGATCGTATCAATATGGCAATCGACAGGACTCCTGTTCTTAAGCGCTGCCGTCAGCTCGGGATCGATCCCGCTGAGCTCGGTTACAGCAGCAAGAAGGAATCTATCCGTCAGCCCAAGCGCCGTCGCAAGGAATCTGAGTACGGCATGCAGCTGCGCGAGAAGCAGAAGGTCAAGTTCATCTATGGCGTTCTGGAGAAGCAGTTCCACGGCTACTTCAACAAGGCCCGCAAGATGAACGGCGTCACCGGTGAGAACCTCATGATCATCCTTGAGTCTCGCCTCGACAACGTCGTCTTCCGTCTTGGCTTCGCCCGCACCCGCAAAGAGGCTCGTCAGTCCGTCCGTCACGGTCACTTCACCGTGAACGGCAAGCGCGTGGACATCCCGTCCTACCGCGTCAAGGCCGGCGACGTCGTCGCTGTCGGCGAGAAGTTCCGTGACCTCCTCCCCATCAAGGAGGCCCTGATTTCCTCCGAGCGCTTTGAGGTCCCTGGCTGGCTCGAGGTCGATATCGAGAAGCTGTCTGGTAACGTGCTCGCTCTGCCGACGCGTGAGCAGATCAGCGGTGATATCAACGAGCAGCTCATCGTCGAGCTCTACTCTAAGTAGTCCATCCGGGCTGCTGAGGCTGGAGGTAATACATGTCAGAATTCATTAGGCCTCAGGTTCAGGTCGAAGAGATCAACGAGACGTCTGCTCGTGTCTCCGTCGAGCCGCTCGAGCGTGGTTACGGCGATACGCTGGGTAACTCCCTTCGTCGCGTTCTTCTGTCCTCGCTCGAGGGTGCCGCTGTCGAGGCTATTCAGATCGATGGTGCGCAGCACGAGTTCATGACCATCCCTAACATGGTCGAGGATGTCACCGACATCGTCCTGAATGTCAAGGGTCTTGTCTTCAGGGCTCTCGGCACGACCGACGAGGCGACCGCCACCATCTCGGTTGACGGCCCCTGCGAGGTCACCGGTGCGGACTTCTTTATTCCGTCCGAGTTTGAGCTGGTCAACCCCGAGCAGCACATCGCTACGCTCACCGAGGGTGGCCATCTCACCATGAGCATGCGCATCGGCTATGGCCGCGGCTATGTTTCTGGCGAGGCAAACAAGCGCGACAACGATCCCATCGGTGTGATCCACGTTGACTCGCTGTACTCGCCGGTTTCCCGTTGCGCCAAGCTCGTTGAGGCTTGCCGTGTCGGTCAGCACACCGACTACGACCGCCTTGTCCTCGAGATCGAGACCAACGGCTCCATCGCCCCGCGCGACGCCGTGGTCCAGGCTGCTAATATCATCAACCAGCATATGGCCGCCTTTATGAACCTTGCCGAGACCCCCGAGGTCGAGGAGGAGGCTTCGATCTTCGCTCCCGAGGTCACCAACGACAACGCCGAGCTGGACAAGCAGATCGAGGATCTGGACCTTTCCGTCCGTTCCTACAACTGCCTTAAGCGCGCCAGCATTCACTCGGTCCGTCAGCTCGTTGAGTTCTCGGAGAACGATCTGCTCAACATCCGTAACTTCGGTGTTAAGTCGATCGAGGAAGTGAAGGACAAGCTTGAGTCCATGGGCCTGAGCCTGAAGGCTTAATGCTTCGCATATTTGAGGAGAAACTAGACCATGCGTCACAACGTTAAGAAGGGCCTGAAGCTCGGCACCGATGCGAGCCACACCAAGGCCATGAAGAAGAGCCTTGCTAAGGCCCTCTTCGAGAACGACCGCATCAAGACCACCGAGACCCGCGCTAAGGCGCTGCGTTCGGTCGTCGACCCGATCATCACTTGGGCCAAGAAGGGCGACCTGCACTCTCGTCGTCTGGCTATCGCCAAGCTCGGCGATAAGCAGCTCGTTGCCGAGATCTTCGACAAGGCTGCCCAGGGCATGTGGCAGGACCGCAACGGTGGTTACACCCGCATCATGAAGCTCGGTAACCGTAAGGGCGACAACGCTCCCATCGTTATCATGGAGCTCGTCACCGAGCCTTGCACGCCTAAGGCCAAGAAGGCTGCTCCGGCCCCCAAGAGGGCCGCTGCTCCCAAGAAGGTCGAGGCCGTCGAGGAGGCTTCTGCTGAGGAGACCGCTGAGTAGACATTCCGTCTGCATAGGCTATATTCGAGGGGTACGTTCGCGTACCCCTCTTTTTTTGTCGCGATACCGTTGCTTGTTTGTTGGGAGCGCCCATGACTGCGCCGTCTGATTTCAATTCGACCCCCGAGCTTGACGCCACGCTCGTTTTTCGCGTGGCCTATGATGGTTCATCGTATAGCGGATTTGCCGAGCAGCCGGGACAGACGACGGTTGCGGGTGAGCTACGTCGAGCTATCGAGACGCTGCTTCGCCGCCCGATCGATTTGACGTGCGCGGGGCGTACCGATGCCGGCGTTCATGCCGTGGCTCAGTACATCAGCGTGCCCGTAACGGACGCTGAGCTCGCGTGTACGCGCCGTAGGTGGCTGCGGGCCATGGATGCCCTGCTGCCCAAAGATATCGCCATCAACGAGGTCTACAGGGCCCGTAAAGGCTTTTCTGCACGTTTTGACGCGCGTTCCCGTACGTATACGTACCGTATTGCCGATCGAGATGCGCGCCCCGTGCTGTCCCGCGGTGCCGTGTGGTGGCATCGCTATCCCTTGGATGTTGAGGCTATGTCTGCTGCCTGCCCCGCGCTGCTGGGCGAACAGGACTTTAAAAGCTTTTGCAAGGTTGCCTCGGCCGTTGGCAAGCCCACGCATCGCTGCGTGATGCGTGCCGAGTTTGGCCATGAGATTGCGTTTGGCGAGGACATTCTGACGTTTACCATCGAGGGCAATGCGTTCCTGCATTCGATGGTCCGTACGATCGTGGGCACGCTTGTCGAGATTGGCATGCATCGCCGTGAACCCGAGTGGATGCGTGAGGTCATCGATGCTTGCGACCGTACCGCTGCGGGCCCCACGGCTCCTGCCTGCGGCCTTACGTTTATGGGCGTGGATTACGATCCCGCCGAGCTTGTCGTGCTCGACTAGGGGAGGGCTCGGCGCGTCGTGCGTCGACACCTGTCATCTGTGGGCTGCGCGTGTGCAACATCTGTTCTTGGCGTGCAATACAACCGGTGTCTCATTGCTTTTATTGCCGGGGTGTACCATGAACCACGGTTTGATTCATTGCTGTCGAGAGGATGGATAACTTGGTTCGACGTGGCTCGCATCCGCGACTTTCGGTGATCCTTGTGGTAGAAGGTTCGCCCAGCTATGCGATGCGTGCGCTCGAGAGTATCCAGAACCAAGACCTCTACGATTTGCAGATTGTTGTTGTCTGCCGCGATGCTGCGCCCGGTGTGCGCCATTCGCTTCAAGTTGCTGCCGACAGGGACATCCATATTGATTTGATTGACGTCGAGGACGCGAAGCGCGGTGCTTGTCTTCGTGCCGGTTTTGCTGCCTCGCGTGGCTCTCAAATCATCGCTATGAACGCCGATGAGTGGTTAGCTCCGCAGTCCCTTTCCAAGATGGTCGATATCGCGTGCGATACTGCGGCAGACATTGTGCTCCCCACGGTGTCGCTCGACCGCTATGATGCACATCGAGAGCGCCATTCGCGCGTCTTGGATGCTGCTCATATTTCCATTGATAGCAAATCTTCGATGGTGGCCGGGCTGCCTCAGTTGATTTTAGGCGGCCTAGTCGTTCAGACCTCTGGTGTGATGTACAGCCGCTCGCTGTTTGAGGCATGCCTTTTGTGCGACAAGGTGTTTCGCACAGTTGGGTTTATGGCATGCGCGCTTTCGCAGACACGATGCGTGTCCGGCTGCGGCGATGCTTGTTTCCACACGGCGGCACCTAAACTTACAGATGCCTTTGATCCCACCATGTATGCCAAGGTATCCGATGACACTCGAGCGCTCGACGAGCTTGCGGACTCACTCTCGGAAGCAGACAGCGGTGGTCGGCTCAAGCTGGCAAGCCAAAAGTTCTACTTTGCCGGACTGGTCGCCTGCATCGAGAATTTGTGTCTGAGCCCGCATGGGGTGTCGTCAATCGAGCGTTCCGCCCGCATGCGTGATATGCTCGATGCGCCTCGAACCCGTCAGATGGTCGCCGCGCTCAAGGATAACCATCGGGGGCTCGGTCTGTTGTTTGGGCCGATCGCCAGCGCCAAGCCCGCGCGCTGCGTGATGTGTACGCATCTGGCAGCTTTTCTTAACCGGACGGGCGCAAAAACCGCCTAAACGGCTCATTACGAAACAAACTTGCATAGAATTGTTTCGAAATGCGTTCTTATACACAAAAGCCTTCAAATAGCGTTAAACTATTCAATCACTGATTGATTGTCTCCGCCATCTTTTGGAGAGAGGGTTTGTATGGCTAAAAAACGCAATGGGCGCCAGGATGCCATTAGAGATATTGTGCGCAATAAGGACGTCCGTACGCAGCGCGTGCTGGTCGATGAGCTCCGCGCTATGGGCTTTGATTGCACGCAGGCGACTGTCTCTCGCGATATTGCCGATATGGGGCTGCGTAAGCTCCCTGAGGGCATCTATGTTCTGGCAGAGGACCTGCACCTGCAGCGTATGGTTTCCGAGCTCGTAACGGGCGTTCTGCGCACCGATAATCTGGTTATGATCAAGGCTCAGCCTGGCACGGCTTCCGGCATCGCCGCCGCCGTTGATGCGGCAGAGCTGCCCGATGTGCTTGGCTCGCTTGCCGGCAACGATACGATTTTGGTTATTGCCCAGACGGCCGAGGACGGCGAGCGTCTCGAGGCGCTGATCAATAAATTGAGCAATTCTCGCAAGTAGGCGTGCGGGTCGTGCGCTCGGCATTGTGTGCGCTGACATAGTGGCTTGTAAGGGGCATCGACGTTGGTCGGTACCCCTTTTTGTTTGCCGGTATAAAGACCGCCCACCAGGTCGCTTCAAACTAAAAGGCCCCCGAGCAGTTTAATAAGCTGCTCGGGGGCCTTGTTGCATATGGCTGGATGATTTCTAGCCGACCGTATCGTCAGGCGTGGGCGAGGGGTCGGGAGTGGGCGTAGGCGTAGGCGTGCCGCCATCGCCGCCGGTCGAACCACCAGTGGAGCCGCCCGTCGAGCCACCGGTCGTACCGGTGTCGCCGGTGGTGTCGCCGCCCGTGGTCTCGGTCGTCGTGGTAGTCGTGGTAGTCGTTGTAGTAGTTTCCTCTTCGTCCTCGTTCTCGTCCTTGTCCTTGTCGTCGTTTTCCGTCTTCTTGGCGTTGTTGGTGCCGTAGAACTTCCAGACGCTGTTGTTCTTGTAGGTGGGCGCCGTTCCGGTCGCAAACTCCTCGCGCTCGGTACCGGTCAGAACGGTGTTCATAAACCGCTTAAAGACAGGCAGGTTGGTGCTGTCGCCCAGCAGGTCCGTGCCGTACTTTTGGATGGGGATCTCGCCCGCGGAATAGCCGGTCCACAGGGCGCACGCCAGCTGCGGGGTATAGCCGCAGAACCACAGGTTGGTGGTGTTGTCGGTGGTGCCCGTCTTGCCGGCATAGGGCTGGTTGACACTCAGGGCGCCGGCAGCACCCGTACCGCTGCCCTTCATGACGCCGGACAGAACATCGGTGACCGCGGCGGCCTCGCCCTCGGTGAGCACCTGTGAGGGATTGTCGGTGTGCTGGTACAGCACCGAACCGGTACGAGAGTCAATCTCGGTGATGGCGATCGGCTGGCGATAGTAACCGCCGTTGGCAAACGTGGCATAGGCCGCGGCCATCTCGAGCGGCGAGATGGAGCCGGTGCCGAGCGTCATGACGGGAACGTCCTCGATATTGTCCTTAGAAGGATCGATGCCGAGCTTTTTGACGAGCGACAAGATCTTGTTATTGCCGATAGCCTCTGCAACCTGGATATAGCCGGTGTTGGAGGAGTATGCCGTCGCCTGCTTGAGCGTGATGGTGCCGTAGCTTTGGTTGGCGTAGTTTTGCACCTCGGTCGTGGTGCCCTTGGCCTTGAGCGGCGAGTTGCAGTTGAGGGTGACGTTGGGGTTCATGCCGTTTTGGATGGCAGTTGCCAGCGTAAAGGCCTTAAAGGTGGAGCCGACGGGACGCTTGGCCGTGGCATGGTTTACGTGGTTCTCGTCGGCGTTGTAGTCGTAGCCGCCCACCATGCACTTGATGTAGCCGGTCTTGGGGTCGACGACGACCATGCCCATGTCCAGGCCGTCGAGCGAAAGCGTGTCGAGCTGGGCACGCACGGCCTCCTCGGCAGTCTGCTGCATCGTGGGGTCGATGGTGGTCTTGACAGTTAGGCCGCCCTTAAACAGCACGTCGGTGGAGAACTCCTGCTCCAGCAGCTGCTTAACATAGGCGACAAAGTAGGGCTGCGAATACACGTCGACGCCGCTGCCCGAAATCTCGGTTACGTTGAGGGTGATGGGCTCTGCCTGCGCGGCGTCGTGCTCCTCCTGGGTGATGTGGCCCAGGCGCAGCATGTTGTCGAGAACCTTGTTGCGGCGAGACAGTGCCAGATCGGGATTGACCGTGGGGTCGTACTGCGAGGGCGAGTTGGGAAGGCCGATGAGTAGCGCGGCCTCGCTCAGGGTGAGGTCGGCGGCGCTCTTGGACAGATAGGTCTCGGCTGCGGCCTCGATGCCGTAGGCGCCGTGGCCGTAATAGATGGTGTTGAGGTACATCATGAGGATCTCGTCTTTGGAGTACATGTCCTCCATCTTGATGGCGATGTAGGCCTCGCGCACCTTACGCTCAATGGTCGAGTCGAATTGCTCCTCCTGCAGGATGGTGTTGCGCACAAGCTGCTGGGTGATCGTCGAGGCGCCTTCGTGTCCGCCGCCGAGGGTTGCCACCGCAGCACGCGCGATACCCCACAGGTCGATACCGCCGTGCTCGTAGAAGCGCTCGTCCTCGACGTCAACGGTGCCCTGCAGCACGTAGGGGGAGACCTCGTCCTTGGTGATGGACTTGCGGTTTTGCGTGTAGAAGCTCGCGATCTTGTTGCCGTTGCAGTCGACGATCTCGGTGGGCTCGCTCACCAGATACGCGTTGGCGTCGGTGTAGTCGGGCAGATCGGACAGCCAGCGGTTGACGTTGCCGACCATGCCGATGCCAAATGCCACGCCCGCAATCAGCAGAAAGCCCAAAAACGAGAGCAGGATTATGGGCAGAGCATGCGTCTTTGAACGGCTGCGTCCCTGTCGTTGGCGAGGACCCATATATTGACCTCCAGGTATGTCGTGCCGGACGGTGGATGTGCCGTCGGGGCAGGATGGACATAAGTTATTACACGATAAACCAAACGGGGCGCGCGAGGCCTCGTGTATGCTGGAAGACGGCATTTTTCAGAGTGAATGCATACCTTGGTAAGGAGTTTGTCGATGGCGATTCGGGCGATGGGGCCGAGCGGACAATACGAGACTGGATTGGATGCTGCCGGTGCGGCGCTGCCCGAGCTGCTGGCGCCGGCGGGGGGACTCGACCAGATGCTTGCGGCCATCGCCGCGGGCGCCGATGCCATCTATGCGGGGCTGGGCGGCTTTAACGCCCGTGTGAGCGCCCATGGCTTTACGGATGACGAGTTTGCGCGCGGTTGTGCCGTGGCGCATGACCATGGCGTGCGTGTGTACGTGACGCTCAACGTGTTCGTGTTTGACGATGAGTTGTCCGACGCGGTGGCGTTGGGGGCTCATGCACTGGAGCTGGGCGCCGATGCCCTGATTGTTGCCGATGCCGGATTGGCGTGCGCGCTGCGTGCGGCGATTCCCGGCGTCGAGATTCACCTGTCCACGCAGGCGGGCGTCCATAGCGAAGGCGCCGTGCGGCTTGCCGCCGATGAGCTGGGGGTCGAACGCGTGACGACGGCACGCGAGCTGACGGTCGGCGAGATTGCCTCCTTGTGCGGTACGGGCGTGCCTATCGAGGTGTTCTGCCACGGGGCCATCTGCATTGGCTACTCGGGTGCTTGTGAGTTCTCAGCCCTGAGACGCGGGCGCTCGGCGATGCGCGGGGACTGCACACAGCCGTGCCGCCTGGCGTACGACCTAGTGGACGAGGCGGGGGAGAGCGTCGTCGCCGTTGAGGGGGACCGTCTGCTGTGCCCGCGTGATTACCTGGGCATTGCGCACCTGCCCGAGCTTGTTGCCGCCGGCGTGGCGTCGCTCAAGATCGAGGGTCGCATGAAGAATCCCGACTATGTCTTTAACGTGGTGAGGGTGTGGCGTCACGCGCTCGATATGCTGCGCGACGGCACGTGGGATGCCAATGCGGTGCCGGCGCTTGAACGCGAGCTGGGAAGGTCGTTTAACCGTGGGTTTACCGATGCGTACCTGCGAGGGCGTTCGGGTGCCGAGCTGATGAGCTTTGAGCGTGCAATTAACCAGGGCGTGCGCGCGGGGCGCTTGGTCGCCGTGGGTCACGACGAGGTGACGGTTGAGCTTGATGCCGCATTGGGGGCAGGCGATACGCTCGAAATCCGGTTTTACCCGGGTGCCGACGCGCGTCCCGATGTGCCCAAGCGCTGGCCGCAGGTGCCCTGTCCGGTGGATGCCGCGGCGGGGGAGCGCATCGTCGTCCATTGCAAGCGCAAGGTGGATGCGGGCTGCGAGGTGTACCTGATTCGTAGCGCCGGCGTGTTGGAGCAGACGGCGGCGGTGTTGGAGCACATGCGGGCCGAGGCGGATGCGATTGCGCCCGTTGCGCGTGCCGTTGAGGTGTTGCCGTTTGAGGGCGTTGCGGTGGATGGCGGTGCGTCGACGGAGTTGGTGGAGTGCGCGGTTCCCGCTCGCATGGTTTTTGCTTGGCAGCTGATGGATGCCGACCCGCGCGGAGAATTCGATTTGTCCGACGCCGTTGTGGTGCTTGACGAAGTGTGCCGCACGGGTGACGCTGACCGGACCTGCTCGCTTATGCAGCGTGCCGGGCGCGTCGTCTGCCGCAACCTGGGACAGGTGGTGATCGCTCGCGAGCTGGGCGTGACGTTTGACGTGGCGGCGCCGATATTCTGCGCGAATCGGACCACGCTTGCCTGGCTACGCGGGCTCGGCGCGGGGCGGGTGTACTTGCCGGCCGAGTTGCTCGGCAATGATGCGGAGCGTATTGCCGAACTGACGGCTGAACCTGGTGTTCTGGGCCCCGTCGATACCGATTGCCCCGAGCTCATGGTGTGCGAGCACTGCTTGCTGACCGCCGAGGGCGTCTGCGCTACGGATACGACGGGGCAGGTCCATTGTCGTGACTGCTCGCGCCGTCAGCAAACACGCTATTTGGTCGAGCGCGACGGCACGCGCCTACCGGTCGCCGTCGATGCGCGCGGCAGGACGAGGATTTTCCTGTCGTAGGTGTCGCGTCGCGCCGTTTTAGTTATCATAAGTGAGTTTATGAACTTCCAGCACCGCCGTATCCGGCGAGGGTGCTATAGCAAAAGGAGGATACCCAATGCTGTCTGTTGACGAGCAAATGCGTATCATCACCTCGGGCGCCGCGCAGATCGTTCCCGAGGCCGACCTTCGCAAGAAGCTTGAGAAGGGCGAGCCCCTCAACATCAAGCTCGGCGTCGATCCCACTAGCCCCGATCTGCACCTGGGCCATGCCGTGCCGCTGCGCAAGATGCGCCAGTTCCAGGACCTGGGCCACAACGTCACCCTTATCATCGGCAACGGCACTGCGCTGATCGGCGACCCCTCGGGCAAGAACTCCACCCGCCCGCAGCTTTCGCAGGAGCAGATCGAGGCCAACGCCGAGACCTACGTGAGCCAGGCCATGAAGATCCTGGACCCCGAGAAGACCACCATCGTGCACAACGGCGACTGGATCCTTTCGATGGACCTGGCCGGCCTGCTGCAGGTGTGCTCCAAGTTCACCGTCGCCCGCATCCTCGAGCGCGACGACTTTACCAAGCGCTACCAGTCCCAGACGCCGATCGCCCTGCACGAGTTCCTGTACCCCGTGATGCAGGCCTTCGACTCCGTTCAGATCAAGGCCGACGTGGAGATGGGCGGCACCGACCAGCTCTTCAACCTGCTCGCTGGTCGCGAGCTCATGGAGAAGATGGGCATGGAGCCGCAGATTGCGCTTACCATGCCGCTGCTCGAGGGCACCGATGGCGTCCGCAAGATGTCCAAGTCCTACGGCAACTACATCGGCCTGACCGATGCTCCCAAGGATATGTTCGGCAAGACCATGTCCATCCCCGACGAGATGATCGGCAAGTACTATCGTCTGGCCAGCTCGCTCACCCCGGCCGAGGTCGACAAGATCGACGCTGCCCTGGCCGACGGTTCCGCCGATCCCTATGAGCTCAAGCGCGCGCTGGGCCGCGACCTGTGCGACACCTACCACGGTGCTGGCGCCGGCGACGAGGCTCAGGCCGAGTTCGACCGTGTGTTCAAGGAGGGCCAGCTTGCCGACTTCCCCGAGAAGCACGTTGAGCTGACCGTCAACGACGAGGGCCAGATTTACCTCGCCGGCCTGCTCAAGGACCTGGGCCTTTCGGCCAGCGCCGGTCAGGCCCGCCGCGACATCGACGGCGGCGGCGTCAAGATCAACGGCAAGGCTGTGGCTCCCAAGAGCTACAACATCGATCCGAGCGCCCTCAAACTGGGCGACACCCTCTCCGTGGGCAAGCGCAAGGGCTTTAAGTTGGTCTAACGAGCGAGTTGACCTCACAAGTGCAATAAGGCCGCAGCCGGGAATCCCGACTGCGGCCTTTTTGGTTACGACGATCCCTTGGGGACGGAGGGATCATTTGGCGGTGCCGTTAAGCGGAAGGGGTGTTAGCGGGACTTTCTTTTGGGCATACAATGGCTATTGTCTTGCTGCGGTGAAGGTCTGTCCGCTCCGCAGCTTTTTTCTACAGTTAAAGGAGTATGTATGTCCGTTGAGGTCATGAGGTCTGTGATCGATGCTGCCGAGGGGCGCGTGCCCGTCGACACGCTGTTTGCCAATGCGCAGATTGTCGACGTGTACGGTCAGCGCGTGGCGCCCGGTAGCGTTGCCGTCAAGGACGGTCTGATCGTCGGCGTGCTCTACGATGGTCGCGACGATGCCGCTGGCACCTACGAGGCAACTGAGGTCATCGACTGCCAGGGTCGCTATCTCGCTCCTGGTTTTATTGACGGGCATCTGCATATTGAGTCCTCGAACATCCGCCCCGCCGAGTATGCGCGCATGGCGGCGACGCGCGGTACCACCACCGCCATTGCCGACAGCCACGAGATCGCCAACGTGGCGGGCCTGGACGGCCTGCGCTTTATGATCGAGGATGGTCGCCGCGCACCCATCTCCATTAAGTACATGATGCCTTCGTGCGTGCCCGCGCTGCCCGATGAGCAAGCGGGCGCTGTGATTACCGCTGCTGACATGCAGGCGTTTTTTGCCGAGCATCCGGGCGACGTTTTTGGCCTGGGCGAGATGATGAACCTGCCGGGCGTCTTTATGGCCGATCCCGAGACCTGCGCTCGCATCGATGCTGCCAACCAGACGCCGTCCAAGCAGGTTGACGGTCACGCGCCGCTCGTTGCCGGCAAGGACCTCAACGCCTATGCCGCAGCAGGTATTATCGCTGACCATGAGTCGACGATTCCCGAGGAGGTACTCGACAAGCTGTCTCGCGGCATGTACGTGATGCTGCGCGAAGGTACGTGCAGCCATGACCTGGCCAACCTGTCGCCGATGCTGCTGGAGAATCCTGCCCGTGCCCGCCGTTGCTGCTTTGCGACTGACGACTGTGCTCCCTTCGACGCGCTTGCGACCGGCATGATCGATAACGCCTGCCGCGTGGCGATTGAGGCCGGTATCGACCCCGTGGTCGCTATCTCTATGGCGTCCCTGTCCACGGCCGAGGTGTTTGGCCTGGACCACGGTTGCCGCGACCCGCACGAGCTGCGTGGCGCCATCGCCCCGGGCAAGCGTGCCGACCTGCTGGTACTCAACGACCTGACGTTTGCCACGGCTCCGCATCGCGTGTATGCCGCCGGTGCCCTGGTGGCGCAGGACGGTACCTTTGTGGGCGAGATTGCACCCGAGATGGCCGAGGTTGCGGCCCTTGCCGATGAGCTGCGCGCCTCCGTTAAGCTGCCGAAGCTATCGCTCGACG
>URRN01000003.1 GCA_900550185.1 uncultured Collinsella sp. | reverse complement strand
CCCCGAGAAGGCCTACAACGACTGCCTGGACCTCATGGCCGACCTGGGCGCCACCGACGACCAGCTTGAGTTCGCCATGGAGCACGTGGTCTACGCCAGCGCCATGAATGGCTTTGCCCGCCTTGACCCTAACGACGGCAATATGGACATGTACCCGCTGCTCGACATGATCATCGACGATATGCCCGCGCCCGAGGTTGACGAGAACGCCCCGCTGGCCATGCAATGCGTGACCATCGACCACTCCAACTTCGTTGGTCGTATCGGCATCGGTCGCGTGTACTCCGGCACCATCCACCAGGGCGACCAGATCCTGGTTGTCAAGAACGATGGCTCCAGTGCCACCGCTACCGTCAAGCAGCTCTTTACCTTCGACTACCTGGGCCGTACCGAGTGCCAGGAAGTCGGCGCTGGCGATATCGCTGCTGTCGTGGGTATTGACCGCACCGATATCGGCGATGTTTACACCGACCCCGAGAACCCCGTCGAGCTCGAGCCCATCGAGATCGACCCGCCGACCCTGTCTATCGTCTTTGAGGCTTCGACCTCTCCGCTCGTCGGCCGCGATGGCGACATCGTGGGCGCCCGTCAGCTCAAGGAGCGCCTGTTCAACGAGGCCGAGAACAACGTGACCATGAAGATCGAGGAGCTCGAGGACAAGAGCGGCGTCGAGGTCTCGGGTCGCGGCATCCTGCACCTGTCCGTCCTGATGGAGTCCATGCGCCGCGAGGGCTTTGAGTTCCAGGTCGGCCGTCCCCGCGTTCTGTTTAAGAAGGACGAGAACGGCAACAAGATGGAGCCTGTCGAGCAGGCCGTCGTTGAGTGCCCGGACGAGTACTCAGGCAAGGTCGTTGAGGTCTTCGGTACCTCCGGCGGCATCATGACGAGCATGGACACCTCGGGCATCGTGACGCACCTTGAGTTCAAGATCCCGACGCGCGGCATCATGGGTCTCAAGAACCGCATCATGAACGTCACCCACGGCGAGGGCGTGTTCTACCACACCTTCCTGGAGTATGGTCCTTACGCCGGCGAGATCGGTAACCGTCAGAACGGCGCCATGATCTCCATGACCACTGAGAAGGCCGTTGCCTATGCCCTGGGTACGCTGCAGGAGCGCGGCCAGCTGTTTGTTGAGCCGGGCACCGAGTGCTATGAGGGCATGATCGTGGGCGAGCGCAGCAAGGCTGGCGACATGGTCGTCAACATCGCGCGTACCAAGAACCTGGGCAACCAGCGTTCCTCGACCTCCGATATCTCCGTCCAGCTGGTGCCGCCCCGCACCTTCTCGCTGGAGGAAGCGCTGGAGTACATCGCCGACGACGAGCTGGTCGAGATTACTCCCAAGAACATCCGCCTGCGCAAGCGTCTGCTCAATGCTACCGACCGCAAGAAGGCTGCCGTTCGCGCCGGCCAGGTCAACAAATAAGTGCCGGGCTTTATAGCGTCTAACAAGAAAGGGCGTCGACCGCAATGGTCGGCGCCCTTTTTGGTGCAAGGGGACAGGTTACTTTGCACCACGGTGGAGGAGGTTATCCCCCGAGCGGCTTTCCAGCCAAAGTAAAGTTGTTTAAACATATACATAATTCCACAGGATATAACCGCTTTGATACAAAACCGTTAACAGATAAATATCAACTGGTATTACATTAAAAGACCTCTTTACCAGCGGTTTACATGACTGTTATCTATATTGTATTTTATGCATTGTGGCATAGACGAACCGTCTTAGAAGTTGCCCCCAATGGGTTCTTGCAATGCGCTAGGTAGGTTCTCGTAGATGTTGGGGCTTGTGTTCGATCCGACGATTCGCCGTATTCCACACTGTGTTGTAGGAATTAAGGGACAACTATGGACGCACACCGCTCACGGTCGCTGGGTATGGCGGCTCTGATTTTCATTTTGATTTGCCTCACCGCCGCAGTGTTTTACGGTGCGGCCCCCGTGCGCGCCGATGACGTTGCGAAGCCCGATCCGATTGCGATCGATGGGGATACGGCGACGGTTGATGTCAGGCTGTATACCGATGAGCACCATACTCAAAAGCTCGAGGATCCCGTAACGTCCACTTCGACGCTCTATGGAGCTTTCTCGGCACAATTCAACGCCGGCAAGGCGCCTACGCCCGAGAAGAACATCGCTGTCTATAAGCTGCCCGACACCATTGTCGTTGACGACAACGACGGCGGCGACCTCATGGAGGGTTCGGAAGCCACTGCCGCCAAGGCTGGCACGTGGAAGATTAAGGACAATAAGGTCATCTTTGCGTTTGACAAAAACTGGCTTGCGTCAAACCCTGCGGAGATTTATGTCGGAGCCAATTTCTCGTTCGAGCTTGCAGACAAGGGCACCGGCTCAGGCGGCAACGCATCTGTCGTGTTCCCTGGTGTGGGAACGATCAAAATCCCTATCAAGGACGGCAAAGTCACGGGGACGAAGTCGGGGACCTTCTCCCAGGGCGCAGATGGCGTGGCCAAGGTTACCTGGACTGTTACGCTTACCGTAGAGTCGTATGCTACGGACGTTAGCTTCATTGATACGCTGGGCGACAACTTCGACTTTGTGAACGACAGTTTCAAGCTCGACGGCAAGAAGCTTGACTCCCAGCCGATGATCGACGGCCAGGTCGTAACCCTCGACAGCCTGGGCAACCTTTCCCGGGGCAACCACACGATCACGTACGATACGGTGCTGAAGAGCGGTGTTGCCGCGAACGGCGGCGATTTGATCAAAGCTGAGAATAAGGCAACGTGGAATTGGGCTGGCTCAAGCGACAGCGATAACAGAACAGCTACGGCTGAGCCTGTTACATTCGGCTATGACATGATCAAGAAGTCCAATGGCTCAGGCACGCCGTCGGACATCAAGTGGACGGTCAAGCTCAACCAAGGCAAGCTCAAGGCCGACATGAGCGGATACATGTTCACCGATAATCTGGACGGAAAACAGACGTATACGGGCAACTTTACGGTTTACAAAGGCGACTCGGAGGCGAGCGGAGTCAAGATTTGTGAAAGAAAACTTGAACCTAAGGATAATTTCTTTTCCTATACGTTCCCGAACAACCTTGAGGATAAGTACGCCACCTACTGCATCGTTTATCACACCAAGATGAACGATACGAGCTCGTACGACACCGTGCGCAACAGCGCGACCATCGAGCGCAAAGGTTCCGTTTCCGGTACGGATGATAGCAGTTTCACGCCGCAGCTGACGGGTGTTGTGCCGATCACCAAGAGGCTCGTGAGATACGATGAGGCGGCGACGACGGGCAGGGCGACGTGGGAGACGAAGGTCGCGCTGAAGGCGATCGTCAATGCGGCCCATCCAGGCGAGGTGACGGTGAAGGACACGTTTCAGTCGGCATGGTCGCAGAAACTTGGCGTCGACGAAAGCTCCATTACCATTAAAATCGGCAATACCGAGCTGGTTCCGGGCACCGACTGGAGACCAACGACCAGCTATCCGGGTAATGAAACAAAGAAAAACTACGACCTCAAAATCATCGTTACCGACAACGTGAAAGCCGCTCTCGAGAACGAGGACTACGCCGTTATCACCTACGACACCACATCAGAAGCGCTGTCGGGCTGGTACTCAAACTTCGCAGCGGTCGAAGCACCGGGCCTGAGACTACAGTGGCCGTTCACCGAACCCATCAAGTACGTTGTCAACCGAGAAACGATGCCCGCGGTCGAGAAGCCGGAAGCGGAGTCGAAGGTGTCTTGGGTTGAGAACTTCGATTGGCATACCGTTGACGGCTCGGATGAGAAGGGCGCCTGGATCGTCGACTGGACGGTGTATGCAAACCGCCAAAAGGGTAATAAGGGCGCAAATGGCGAGTTCGAATACTATGGAGCTGGAAAGCTGGGCGGGAAACCGCTGAATATCGTTGATAGCCTTCCGGATGGTATGAGCTATGTTGCGAATTCCGCAAAGTATACGCTCGTGCAGAACCCCTATGATAAACATACGGGGCTTCATCGCGGAGGCGAGGCCAAGGAGGTCGTTACGGGTCGGACGCTCGCCGCCGACAACGTCAGCCGCAACGGCAATACGGTCACCTTCTCCATCCCCACGACTGAGCTTGAAAGCTATGCCGGCTACGCAAAGCTCACGTACAAGACGGCGGTCAAGCGCGGTGAGCTCGATACCTCCACAAACGAGGTGAAGTTCACCAACAAGGCCAGCGCGGGGTCAGGAGTTAAACAGTTCGATTCCGGTAAAGGTGACGTCATCATTATGAACAACGTCATCAAAAAGTCCGGCGAGCAGGTTGCCAATAGCAATCGCATCAAATACACCATTCTTGTTAACGAGTCTGCCGTTGCCCTTAAAAATGGCACCGACTTCCTTGAGCTCGTCGATACCATGGATGCCAAGTGCGCGCTGGTGCCGTCGACGCTTAAGGTCTATGAGCAGGTGAATGGTGCCTGGTCACCGCTGGCTGATAAGGACTATTCGTCGAAGATGGAGCAAGTCAAGGATGAATCTGGCTCGTGTACGAAGTTGACTCTTGAGGTGCCCGACGGGAAATACCTCAAGGTCGAGTATGAGGTTATCCCGACCGGAAACCCCGGCGAAGAGGTGTCCCTTTCCAACACCGCCGAGCTTGCGGGGGTGACGGAGGGTTCGGCGATCGACGAGCAAAAATGGAAGATTCAAAATGCGTCCGCCAGCGCGGGCGGCAACGGCTACAGCATCACGATGACCAAGTACGACGCCCAGCAGGTCGGCGCGACGCTCGAGGGGGCGAAGTTCACACTCTACAGCGTGGATATGGGCCAGGTTGCGGATGACGGAAATGTAGAGAACGCCAGAACGCCGTTTGACGAGGCCGCGATCGACGTCCCCACCGACGCCAACGGCAAAATCTCGTTCGGCACAAGCGACAAGAAGATGAGTAATTGCGTGCTCTATCAGCTCGTGGAGACCAAGGCGCCTGTTGGCTATGCCAAGGCCGATCCCACGTGGATCATGCTCAAGGGCAGCGCGAGCGACAAAGATTATCAGGCTGCGCTAACTAAGGCAAAGGACATCGTCGACGGTGCGGAGATCATCGACGATACAAAGAAGGACGAGATCTGGGTCTACGACAACCGCATGACGGGCAAGGCGGTTATTAACGCAGAGAAGGTGCTCGCAGGCGGAACGTTCAAGGAAGGTCAGTTCTCGTTCGCGCTCAAGGATGACAAGGACAGGGTGCTCCAAACGGTGACCAACGATGCCATGGGCAACGTCTCCTTCAACGTCGACTACAACAAGGCCGATACCTATACTTATACCATCTCTGAGGTCGTCCCCGAGGGCGCCGAGAACAACGTCAAGGACCACATCACCTACGACAGGACCCAGCACAAGGTTACGGTTAAGGTGGACAACGGTGAGAGGAATCTCGTCGCCACCGTCACCTATGACAATGGCTCTTCGACCCCGCCGACTTTTACCAACAGATACTCGACCACGCTTCCCGAGGCAGGCGGTGCCGGCTTGACTATGACGTATCTGGCTGGCGCTTCGCTGCTGTGCTTTGCCGCGACATGGATGCATGCTCACCGCCATCGCGATCAAGATCGAGGTGGTCGCCGTGAGTAGGCTTTGGTGCCGCTTGTTGGCCGTCGCAACGATAGCTACGGTCGCTATGTTCTCTTTTGCGATGCTGCCCAGGACGGCTCGTGCTGCCGACACCGGTGCCATTACGGTGGACGGTACAGTCGCGACGCGGTATGACGCGTACCAGCTCTTTTCGGCGACAGTTATCGATGATGACGATGCTGGCCATAAAATTGCAACTGACGTAACGTGGGCGAATGGCGCGGTTCGTCAAGCCGTTCTTCCCGTGCTTCATGATGCGGGGCTTGATGGCTCGGCATCGGCGGCGCAAGAGACTGCCGAGTGGATGAATGCCGACGGGCATATGACGACCGCGCTGACGGCAAAGCTTGCCCGCGCGATTTGCAATGCCGACGCAACTTCCGTGGCCCTTAACGCGGGCACGGCGGCCGAGCTGCCCTGCGGCTACTGGCTCATCGTCGCCGACGGCGACGCCATCGCCCAGGGCGAGGCCGGCACCGCGCCGATCATGACCCTGGTCGGCGGCAGCGCCGTCACCGTCAAGCCCAAGGCGGCGACCCCCAAGGTCCAAAAACACGTGCTGGAGGACAGCACCGCCGCCTGGCAGAAGGCCGCCGACGCCACGGTTGCCGACGACCTGTACTGGCGCCTCTCGGCCACGGTCCCGGCGGGGCTCACGGCGTACGACATCTATACGGTACAGTTCGTCGACACCATGAGTGCGGGGCTCGACCCCTCCAAGGTGGCCGCGAGCGTGCGCGTGTACGTGGCGGCGGGCGCGGACGGCGGCTTCGACGTCGTCGCATGTGAGGGTGGCAACACCAACTCGACGCCGGCTAAAGGGTGGACAGACATTACTTCACAGTGCAAGGTCTCGGTCGAGGGCAATGCCTTCACCGCGCGCACCGGCGACCTCATCGCCGCGCTCGGCGGGGCTGACGCCTTTGCCGCGGGCGCCCGCGTGGTTGCTGTCTACAATGCGCCGTTGGGGGCCAACTGCAATCGAGGCGCCACCAAGGGCAACCCCAACGAGGTCTACCTGCGTTACCCGCGCTCTCCCCTCGTCGACCAGTCCGGCGATGCCGGATTCACCCATACGCCGAGTGATGACGCCACGGCCTATACCTGGGGACTCAGCCTCATCAAGCGCTCGAGCTCGGACGATAAACCGCTCGCGAGTGCCAAACTGCGCATCATCGATGACCGCGGGCGCATCCTAACGACCGACGGCTCGTGGTCGACGGATGCTGACGCGTGCGTCATCACGGGCGCGGACGGCCACGCGGAATTGAGCGGTGTGGACGCGGGTGTCTACACCGTCGAGGAGGCCGCGGCTCCCAAGGGATACACCGCCTTTGAGGGCAAACGAACGGTAACGGTTACGTCTGAGGGATTGGACGCTAAGCAGGTGGCGGCCGCGAAGCTCAAGGTGACCGTGTCGGTCAAAAGCCCTCTGCGGGTTGATACCGCCGATGCCGGGACGGGTTCGATTGAGCTGTCGGTGCTCAACACCCCGAGCAAAGAAGCAAGTCGTGGCTTTATACCCTCGACGGGAGATAGAACGTTGGTGCTGGTGGCGGCTTTGGCTGCCATCGGAGTGGCGGCTATTGTTGTCGGGCTCGTCATCAAGCGGGGAGGCGGTCGTCGTGAAAAATAATTGCCTTTCATGCTCACTGGCGTACTGCCTCCGTAATGAGTGACGCGCAGGCCTACCGACCTGATGATCATTGGTTTTGAAAAAGTTACTAGAGAACCCTCCAAGAAAAGCGGGGCACCCGGTCGATATGACCGAGTGCCCCGCCTCGTTTGTTGTTGCAAAGTAACCTGACCCCTTTGCACCACCACAAAGGTGCCTGGCCCCTTTGTGGTGATCGGCTGCTAAGCGGTGGGAAGCTCTGGCGTGTTAGCCGGCTGCTGCGGCTTGAGGTGGGCGTTGTGCCAGATGATTTGGATGATGTAGCCGAGCATAAAGACAAAGGCCACGCCGCTGATGAAGCCGCCTACGAGGGGAAGCCCCGTGAGGGCGCCTGCGATTACGCCACCAGCGGCTGCCATGGCGTAGCGGTTCTGGCTGTGTCCGACCATGCGCGCGATCGCGCACCCTGCAAAGGCACTCGACACCAGCGCGATGCCAATAACACCGCACATGAGGGCTCCGGCAAGCGACAGACCAGCGATAGAGATAATTAGCAGTAGGACGGCGGGGACGATAGCAATCGTGCCCAGAAGACCGCTCACCCACAGGGGCATGGGGCGCTGGTGGAGCATACCGGCGGCGCTGGCAGTCGCACGCGGAAAGACGAGCTCGAGCAGCAGAGCGACAAAGCAGGTCGAGAGTGCCGCGGCGACGATACCGCCGATGACATCGTTAACGGTGGAAGTATCCTCGTTCTCGGTGCGGTCGATCTTGAGTGCGCCGACCTCGGCTCCCGCGGCGCGCTCGGGGTCCTCGGAGACGTGCGCGTTCACGGTGCCGGTGATATGGGCGTTCTTGCCCAGGATGAGCTTGTCGGCCCAAACCTCGACATCGCCATCGACGGTGCCGTCGATGGTTACCGTATCGCCCGCGAGCGCTGCCGACTTGGTGGAGCCTCGCAAGGCAACCGTTTCGCCTATCGCGTAGAAACAGCTAGCGGTGCTGTCGGAATTGAGAACGACATGCTGGCCAGCAACGGTCACGCTGCCATCAACCGTGGTCTTGGCAATGTCGATGGTGCGTGCCGCCAGACGGACGGCGCCGCCCACTGTGCAGTCGCGAATTGAGAGGGTATCGCCCGCGGCGATGATATCGCGGTCGATGGACGTATCGTCCAAGTTGAGGGCCTGGCCGGCCCAGTACAGGTCGCCTTCGACGCCGGACGGATTGGCGTCATTGTCGGTCGCAAGTACGTTGCCTGCGGTGTCCGTGCCGGCGAACGACGCCGTGGGAAGCACGGTGATCGCCAGCGCGATGAGCGCGAATAGGATGGTGATGCGGCCCCATGCTTTACGGCGCTGGGTCAACGGGAATTGATTGCAGGGCATAGTGAATCCTTCGTTAGATACTCGGCATATATCTAACAGGGTACCCAACGCGTGGGCGCTCTAAAAGAACCTCTCGGTTGCATTTCGAAGGGTCGTGCCGTGCTGTCTACTTTTTACGGTGCAAGAAGCGCGCGATATCTTCTTCGGTGGGGCTTTTGATGTCAAAGCGCAGCGAGAGCCAGCGCAGACCCATGGTCACGACAACGCATACGACCAGCGCGGCGACATTGCTCATGATGCCGCTCATAACGAGACACACATAGCTTGTCGATCCGGCGATGGCGGCGATGGCATAAAAGTTAGTACGTTGGAAAATGCCCGGAACCACGCCCATAAAGCCGTCGCGCAACATGCCGCCGCCCACCGCGGTGAAAAAGCCCATCATGATGCACACCGCCGGCGCAAAGCCGTAGACCAGCGCCTTGTCTGCTCCAGTGGCGGCGTAGATGCCGACCGAGATGATATCGAGCAGGGGAATGAGTTTTTCGGGTTTGTCGACGATTGCCGGGAAAATATAGATGATGGCTGCCGTGGCAATGGAAAGCGGAAGCGCCATCGGCTGGTTGAGGATGTAGACGTTGCCGACCTGGAGCGTCATATCGCGCAAAAGACCGCCGCCCAAGCCACAGACCACGGCGAGCGCAACTGCACCCACCAGGTCGAGTTTGTGCTCGCGCGCGACCAACACGCCCGAGATTGAAGCCGCGACGACGGCGAACATTTCGAGCCAAAACGGGATGGCGACCATGGCATCCGTGGCGTGTGAGGTAACGGTCATAGCGGCGACGACGGGCAAGATGGGGTCCTTTGGGTTACGGATTTTGACAATGCCCGTACATAGTACATGTTCGGCGCCGATTGCGACCCTATTGCTCGGCAAACGGTCGGGACTGGGTGGGGGCATGGCGTTGCTGGAATGCCAGGGGTCCAGAACATGTACGTCACCCTCCAAAAACGACATTTTCCGACATCTTTGGAGGCTGACGTACATGTTTGGATTGAGCTCACAGCATGAGTGAGTTGATTTACTCACATCCGGTATATTTCCCCACTTCAACGGACATAAGAGTTGGATACCGGCTCAGAGCGAGAGGCCCTCAATGGATACCCCTGTTCTCATTTCGCATAAAACCGCATGGCTTGTCCATCATGCACCCCAGAATTTGGTTCAGTCTCTTGCGCGGCACGACTACCAGATAGGCGCACAAGGCATCTCCACCCAGCAACGTGTTGCGCGCATACGACAGGCCCTTACCGACTGCGGCATTCCGTCCGATATGCTTAAGACTATCGATATCGCGGTTGTATTCGAATTTGAGCGAATTCGTACCAAAGGCGTCGTTTGCCACATTCTTGGACAAAATCTTCCCTACGAGCATATTAACGAGTTGACGCCCGGAATCTTCATCACCGACGAAGCCTTCACCTTCGCGCTCGCTGCCGAGTGGATGGATAGGATCGAATATCTCGAATATGGCTATGAAGTTTGCGGCGATTATCGCATGAGGCTCAATCCCGCCGACCCTTATACCGAGCAACCAGCCACCACCTCCAAGGATGAAATAACCGAACTGCTCGATCGGCACCCCGGCAAACCCGGTGCCACACGTGCACGGCTTGCGCTCAGGCACATCTACGATCACTCGGCCTCGCCTATGGAGACCGCTTCGGCAATCGCCCTCTCGCTCCCAACAAGCGAAGGCGGCGTTGGCATCCGAGGTATCGAACTCAACAAACCGCTCGAGATCCCTCAGCGTCTCTGGCATTGCGCCAAAGCTCGAACACTCAAAATCGATGCGCTCGTGACCTATAAGCGCAGGGCGCTCGGTATCGAATATAAGGGCGGTTTTCACGATGAGCTCGAGCGCAAGGGAGCAGATGCGGAGCGAGAGGCCGTTCTCTCCCAAATGGGATATCGAATCGTTACGCTCACTTCGGCTCAGTTCAGTAGTCAGCTCGCCTTTCACCGCGCCATGAACAACATTCGCGAAGCACTCGGCATGCCTCGCTGTGCCGACACCGGGTACCAGAGAAAACAAAACGAACTACGCAAGGCACTTATCCGCAACTGGAAGGGCATGCGAGACGAAGAGGCACCTTCCGAATAGTGCCACTCCCGTGAACTCAATCCAAACGTGTACGTCAGCCTTCAAAGATGTCGAAAAATGTCGGTTTTGGAGGGTGACGTACATGTTTGGGGAAGCGTGGGATCGAGACGTATTTCGATAACAAAAAAGCCCCATTGCTGGGGCTCATACCATCTAATGGCGGAGGAGGAGGGATTCGAACCCTCGTGACCTTATACAGGCCAAACGGTTTTCGAGACCGCCGCATTCAACCACTCTGCCACCCCTCCGCGTGGGGTAAAAACAAAGCAGGCTCGAAGGCCTGCTTTGGAATTAACTGGCGGAGAGTCAGGGATTTGAACCC
Source organism: uncultured Collinsella sp. (assembly GCA_900550185.1). GTDB lineage: Bacteria > Actinomycetota > Coriobacteriia > Coriobacteriales > Coriobacteriaceae > Collinsella. The sequence goes on along the minus strand of URRN01000003.1, from coordinate 37,037 downwards.
TGGAGACGCTTTTGACGCCTACACGATTTCCAATCGTGCTCCTTCGGCCACTCGGACAACTCTCCGTTAAATGCGAAAGTCAGTATACACGAGGAATCGCAAAGTGCAAACAGAAAAGTTGGCATTTTTTGATCCACAGCGTCTCGCGCTGTGCCTAAAACGCGCGACACATGCAGTCTGACCAGCAAAATCATGCTATGCGAATTGCTCAAAAAAGGACTTTATAGACCACGAGCAAACGAATTTTAAATCTTTTTGGCGATCAATTAGACCACTGGTATGCATTTTGCGACCACAACCATGCGCCCGTTGACCTGCGACTTGGCTCAGCTTGTCCTCACGGCACCGTATCTTGTCCACAGCTCCGTCAAGCTTTTGGTCAGCATTTGGTTGGAATGCGCATGAAACGTCGTGCGAGTATGGGCATATGTGGAGGTCATGAGGTTGTAGCTGCATATTCTTGCAGCCTAGGAGGTTGAAAGATATTATTACCAAGTCTTTTCCTGCTTCAGGCGCACCTTCACGACCTGAAGCCACATTTGCCCAGAGGAGGTGACAATATGAAGGCTTATGAACTGCTGTTCTTTGTTGACCCGTCGCTCGACCCCGAGACTCGTCTCGCTGTTATGAAGCGTATCGATACCACGATCGCTGAGGGCGCTGGCAAGGTCGACTCCGTTGACGAGTGGGGCAAGCGCAAGCTCGCCTACGAGATCAACGACCTCACCGATGGTGACTACACCCTCATCAACTTCCACGCAGATCCTACCCAGATCGCCGAGCTTGATCGCGTCCTGCGCATCACCGACGCTGTGGTCCGCCACATGATCGTCCGTCGCGACGACCAGGAGTAAGACTGTCGTTTTGGACTGGGCTTGTGCCCCAAGAGGAAGTAGTGAGTTATGAGCATCAATCGAGTGAACATCACCGGTAACCTCACCCGCGATCCCGAGCTGCGCGCCACCGCCGGCGGAACCCAGGTTCTGTCCTTTGGCGTCGCCGTGAACGATCGTCGCCGCAACGCGCAGACTGGCGAGTGGGAGGACTATCCCAACTTTGTCGACTGCACTATGTTCGGCACCCGCGCCGAGGCCGTGAGCCGTTTCCTGGCAAAGGGAAACAAGGTCGCGATCGAGGGCAAGCTGCGCTACAGCTCTTGGGAGCGCGACGGCCAGCGCCGGAGCAAGCTTGAGGTCATCGTCGATGAGATCGAGTTTATGAGCTCCCGTGGTGGCCAGGGTGGCTACGATCAGGGCGGTTACGCCCCCGCAGCTCCCGCGCCCGCAGCACGTCCTGCCGCACCGGTGGCTACGCCGCCCGCGGTCGACGTCTACGATGAGGACATCCCGTTCTAAGGGTTGTTCACCTATTTTTGAGTGAGAGGCGGCTTCGGTTCGCCGAAGTTGCCAAACGAAAGGTATTTTGACATGGCTAATGATTTTTCTGCACGTCAGCCGCGTCGTAAGTACTGCCAGTTCTGCAAGGAGAACACTGAGTTCATCGACTATAAGGACACTCAGCTTCTCCGTAAGTACATGACCGACCGTGGCAAGATCAAGCCCCGTCGCGTCACTGGCGCTTGCACGCAGCATCAGCATGACATCGCCAACGCCATCAAGCGCGCCCGCGAGATGGCTCTCCTGCCGTACACCGTCCCCGTGGTTTCCTCTCGTGGCAACCGCGACCGCGGCTAAGAAGGGAGACACATCATGAAGGTTATTCTTCTCGATGAGATCAAGGGCAAGGGCGGCGAGGGTGACGTCGTAGAGGTCGCTCAGGGTTACGCTGAGAACTTCCTGTTCCCCAAGAAGCTCGCTGTTGCCGCCACCAAGGGCAACCTCAAGCAGCTTGACGAGCGTCGCAACAACATCGCCAAGCGCGAGGCCGTCCGTCTGGCTACCGCCAACGAGACCAAGGCTGCCTTCGAGGGCAAGACGGTCACCGTTGACGTCAAGGTCGGCGACGAGGGCATCCTCTTTGGCTCCGTTACCGCCGCTATGATCGCTGACGCCATCAAGGCTCAGCTCGGTATGGACATCGACCGCAAGCGCGTCGAGCTCGGTAAGCCCATCAAGGTTGCCGGTGCCCACACCGTTGCCATCTCGCTGTACCGCGAGATCAAGGCCGAAGTTGTCGTTCTCGTCGGCGTTACCGCCGAGGAGCTCGCTGCCGAGGCTGAGGTCGAGGAGGCCGCTGAGGTCGCCGAGGCCGAGACCGCCGAGGTCGAGACTGAGGCTGCTGCCGAGTAGCATTTGCTGCAACGCAACAATCTTGTTCTAAGAAGGGCGCTCTGGGAAACCGGGGCGCCCTTTTATTTTTATGCGCTGAGTGAGTGTCATGGTGAGCGTTACGTCGAAGTCCTATATACAGGACCGTTCATCCGTTTGGTTCGGTGATGATTGGCGGCGCGCGGCGCGTTTTGGGACCGTGGCTGATACTATGGATGCTCGCAAGCGATATGAATGAGGATGCTCATGGCATATGACGATAGGGAGACCGGGCTGACGGTCGAGGACCGCGGCTCAAAGGTGGGTCTTCCCCAAAACCAAGATGCAGAGGCCAATGTACTGGCCGCTATGCTGCTATCGCCCGAGGTGGTCGAAGAAGCCCAGGTCGAGCTGCAGCCCGATGACTTCTACCGGCCCATTCATAAGACCATCTATACCGCGATGGTCGATATGTACAACAGCCGCATTCCCATCGACTCCATCTCGCTGATCGATTACCTGCGAAGCATCAACAAGCTCGATGCCGTGGGCGGCGAAGCGTACATTTTGGAGTTGATGGGTCAGACCCTGTCACTCGTCAACTGGCAGCACCATGCCGCCATCGTTCGCCGCGATTCGATGCTGCGTGAGCTGATCGGCGCCACTAACGAGATCAACGCGCTGGCATATAACGCCCCCACCGACACCAAAGAGGTTGTCGAGCTGGCCGAGAGCAAACTGCTCAAGGTTACGGCGCGCGAGGTCAAGTCGAGCTACAAGACGCTGACCGAGTTTATGGTCGAGGCCTATAACGAGGCCGAGGAAGTGTGCCAGGCAGGCGGCCAGGCTGCGGGCGTGCCCACGGGCTTCCCGTCGCTCGACCGCATGCTCATGGGTTTTCGCGAGGGCCAGCTCATCATCATCGGCGCCCGCCCTGCTGTGGGTAAGACGTCGTTCGCTCTAAATCTGGCGCTCAACGCTGCCGCGGCCGGTTATACCGTCGGCTTCTTCTCGCTGGAGATGTCGGGCAAGGAAATTGCCCAGCGTCTGATTTGCGCCTACGCCATGATTTCGATCAGTGACTTCCGCATGGGCCGCATTAGCCCCGAGCAGTGGGCCAATATCAACGAGGCCACGCAGACCTTGTCCAAGCTCGATATTCTGATTGACGATACGCCCGGCACCACAGTGACCGAGATTCGCGCCAAGAGCCGCCGCATGCTCCACAACAAGGAGAAGGCCATCATCATCCTGGACTACCTGCAGCTGGTGAGTCCTCCGCCGGGACGCCGCTCCGAGAGCCGTACCGTCGAGGTCTCCGAGATGTCGCGTGGTCTGAAGATCATGGCCAAGGAACTCAAGATCCCGCTCATCGCGCTGTCGCAGCTCTCGCGTCAGGTCGAATCCCGTACCGGCAAGCGCCCGCAGCTTTCCGACCTTCGTGAATCGGGCTCCATCGAGCAGGACGCCGATATCGTTATGTTCTTGGACCGCTCCGCCGACGAGGCCGAAGCCTCGCGCGACGATCGACCCGACGAGGGCGTTACGCGTATCGTCGTGGCCAAGAACCGTTCGGGCCCGATCGGCGACGTCGACCTGATGTTCCTGCCGGCATCCACCAAGTTCTATGAGCTTGATGGGGCACATGCCGAGGAGTAGGACAGGCGCCCGTTGCACGGGTATACTGGGAATGTTTTGTGCTTCTGCGTGCCGGCGTGGCGCGTAGACAGTCCATGAATGTAAGGAGTAAACATGCCGTCAACCGTTTTGGTCGGTGCCCAGTGGGGCGATGAGGGCAAGGGTAAGATTTGCGATCTGGTCGCCGGCGACTTCGATGCCGTCGTGCGCTACTCGGGCGGCAACAACGCCGGCCACACCATCGTCGTCAACGGCAAGAAGTACGGCCTGCACCAGGTGCCCTCCGGCATCATGTATTCCGACCACGTGTCGGTGATCGGTAACGGCTGCGTCGTCAACCCCAAGGTTGTTCTTGAGGAGATCGACATGTTCGAGGCCGACGGCATCACCACCAAGAACCTCAAGATTAGCGGCAACGCGCATGTCATCATGCCGTACCACATCGACCTGGATGGCGCCTTTGAGCAGAAGCTCGGCAAGAAGAACATCGGTACCACCAAGCGCGGCATCGGTCCGTGCTATCAGGACAAGATGGCCCGCATTGGCCTGCGCATGCAGGATATGCTGGACGAGGCGCTGTTCCGCGACAAGCTGGAGACCGCTCTCGCCCGCGTGAACCCCGAGCTCGAGCTCATCTACAACCTGCCCACCTACACCGTGGACCAGATTTGCGACGAGTACCTGCCGATGGCCGAGCGCCTGCGTCCCTACATCACCGAGACGAGCCTGCTGCTCAACAACATGATCGATGAGGGCAAGAACCTGCTGTTTGAGGGTGCCCAGGCGACGCTGCTCGACATCGACCACGGCACCTATCCGTACGTGACGTCTTCCAACTGCACCGCCGGCGGTGCCATCACCGGCTCCGGCGTGGGCATGAAGAACGTCGACCGCGTGCTGGGTGTCATGAAGGCCTATATCACCCGCGTCGGTTCGGGCCCCATGCCCACCGAGCTTTCCTATGAGTCCGAGGCCGGTCACACGCTGACCGAGGAGGGCTATGAATACGGCGTGACCACCGGTCGCCGTCGTCGCTGCGGCTGGTTCGACGGCCCCATCGCCAACTACGCCTCACGCGTCAACGGCCTCACCGATATCGCCCTGACTAAGCTCGACGTGCTTTCGGCCTTCGACACCATCAAGGTGTGCGTGGCCTACGACGTCGATGGCGAGCGCTACACGAGCGTGCCCGAGCATCAGGTGCGCTTTGAGCATGCCAAGCCCATCTACGAGGAGCTCCCTGGCTGGAAGTGCGACATCACCGGTTGCCGCAGCTTTGACGAGCTGCCGCAGGAGGCTCAGGACTACGTGGCGTTTATCGAGGATCTGGCACACACCCGCGTGACGTTCATTGGCGTTGGCGCTGGTCGCGAGCAGATTATCAACCGATTCTGGAAGTAATCGGGACTATTTGGTTATTGCGATATACCCCTTTGCAGCCCAAGCGGGCGGCCGAGGGGTATATTTGCTTGCAAAGGGCTCGCGCGGAGCGGGCCATTCATCCATAGAGGAGGCACCCTTGAAGGCGGACACTCAAACCATCGACATCCTGTTGTTGGGCAGCGGCGGCCGTGAGCATGCTTTGGCAGCTAAGCTCGCAGCATCACCGCGCGCCGGCAAGCTCTACATCGCGCCGGGCAACGGCGGCACCGCGAACTGCGGCGAGAACGTTGTTCTCGACGACTGCGATCCTGCGGCCGTGGCGGCGTTTGCGCAGAGCCACGGATGCGGACTCGTGGTAATTGGCCCCGAGGCTCCGCTCGTGGCGGGCGTGGCCGACGCCGTGCGCGCGGCGGGTATTCCCTGCTTTGGCCCGGGTGCCGAGGGCGCCCAGATGGAGGGCTCTAAGCTGTTCTCCAAGCAGCTCATGGAGCGCGCGGGCATTCCGACGGCAGCCTACGGCTCGTTTACCGACGAGGCTTCGGCTCTTGCTTATGTGCGTGAGCAGGGCGCTCCGCTGGTCGTCAAGGCCGACGGCCTTGCCGCGGGCAAGGGCGTTATCGTGGCGACCGAACTTGAGCAGGCCGAGGAGGCCGTGCGCGAGTGCTTTGGCGGCACCTTTGGCGATGCCGGCAACACCGTGGTTATCGAGGAGATGCTGACCGGCCCCGAGTGCTCGCTTTTGGCCTTTACCGACGGCAAGACCGTGCGCCCCATGGCCACCTCGCAGGACCACAAGCGCGCGCTCGAGGGCGACAAGGGCCCCAACACCGGCGGCATGGGTGTCTACAGCCCGGTGCCCATCGTGACCGACGAGGAGCACGCCACCATGGTGAAGGTCATGGAGCAGACCGTTGCCGAGCTTGCTGCCGAGGGCATCGACTACCGCGGCTGCCTGTACGGCGGCTTTATGCTCACGCCCGCCGGCCCCAAGGTGCTGGAGTTCAACGCCCGCTTTGGCGACCCCGAGACGCAGGTCGTGCTGCCGCGCCTTAAGAACGACCTGGTCGAGGTCATGCTGGCTTGTGCCAACTGCGAGCTCGACCAGATTGAACTCGACTGGCGCGACGAGTGGGCCGTGGCCGTTGTCCTGACGAGCGCGGGCTACCCCGGCAGCTACGAGAAGGGCAAGGTCATCACCGGTATTGAGGATGCCGAGGCCATGGAGAACGTGACCGTGTACCACGCGGGCACTGCTGTGGTGGACGGCCAGCTCGTGACCAATGGTGGTCGCGTGCTTGCCGTGACCGCTCTGGGCGACACGTTCGAGAATGCTCGCAACCTTGCCTACGAGGCCTGCGAGAAGATTGATTTTGAGGGTAAGACCCTGCGTCACGACATCGGCCTGCGCGCGCTGCGCGGCCGCGACGCCTGGGATGCCTAAAATCCGAGAGGAATGAGACGGATGGACGAGAAGAACGAAGAGCTCGTGGATGCGCAGATCGTTGAAGAGGACAGCCGCATGTATGGGCACGCCGAGGGCGAGCCTGGTGGCGAGGTCGCTGACGAGCCGGCGCTGGTGCTGGGCGACGACGACCCGCACGATGTCGAGCTGCACGAGAAGATTCTTTCGGAGGAGTGCGCCTGGAAGGGCAAGATCCTCGACGTCCACCGTCTTGAGGTTGAGCTGCCCAACGGTCGCCGCAGCGCCCGCGATATCGTTCGCCATCCGGGTGCGGCGGCCGTTGTGGCGCTGACCGAGAGCGGCAAGATCGTACTGGTGCGTCAGTACCGCACCGCCATCGACCGTGTGACGGTCGAGATTCCCGCCGGCAAGCTCGATCCAGGCGAGGACCCGCTCGATTGCGCCAAGCGCGAACTGCATGAGGAGACGGGCTTTAGGGCAGGTCGCATTCGCTTTTTGACGTCGATTGTCACGTCCTGCGGTTTTTGCGATGAGATCATCCACATCTACTTGGCTACCAAGCTCGAGTTTGATGCGCCCAACCCCGATGATGACGAGTTTGTCAACGTGGACCTGGTGCCGCTGCACGAGCTGATCGATGCCGTGCTCGACGGCAAGATCGAAGACGCTAAGACCGTCGTAGGCGCGCTTGCCTGCGACAGCATCGCACACAGGCTGGGCGGAACTGAGCTTTAAAAGCGAGGGCGACCCTGGGGCAAACACTACTGATTGTTTTGCCCCAGGGTTTTACGTTGTTGTTTTATCTCCGAGGACTGCATGTTTAGAAGATTCTTGTCTTATTACGAGCCCCAGATGGGGCTTTTTGTTGCTGATACTGTTTGTGCTCTGGTGCTTGCCGCCATTGACCTGGCGTTCCCCATTATCCTGCGCAATTTGACCGGTGGGCTGTTTACTCAGGGTCAGGCTGCCATTATGCAGGCGCTCGGCATGATCGCGGTGGGCTTGGTGCTGATGTATGCCGTCCGCTGCGCCTGCCGCTATTTTGTGAGCTATTGGGGTCACGTGATGGGCGCGCGTATGGAGTCCAAAATGCGCGAGGACCTGTTCGACCAGTATGAGCGCTTTAGCTTTGCGTACTTCGACCGCAACAGCTCGGGCGATATGATGAGCCGCGTGGTCAACGACCTGTTCGATATCTGCGAGGCGGCGCATCACGTGCCCGAGTGGATCATCATCTGCGGTATCGAGATTATCGGCTCGTTTGTGATCCTCTTTACCATCGCCCCGGTGCTGGCGCTTGCCATGGCTGTGGTGACGGCAGCGTTTGCGGTCATCATGTTTTGGCAGAACATGCGTATGCGCGAGGTCTTTAGCGACAACCGCAAAAAAATCAGCGGCATCAATGCGCAGCTGCAGGATTCGCTGGCGGGCATGCGTGTGGTCAAGAGCTTTGCCAATGAGGAGACCGAACGCTTCAAGTTCCGCGCCTCAAACAATCGCTATCTTTCGTCCAAGGAGAACATGTATCACGCCATGGGCGTCTATACCGCGACGTATGGCCTGCTCTCGGGTGTGCTCTATGTGATCGTGGTGCTGCTGGGCGGCTGGCTGGTCGCCCAGGGACAGCTGCAGGCGGTCGATATGGCGACCTTTGCACTCTATATTTCGCTGTTCTGCACGCCGCTTGAGACGCTCGTCAATTCGGCCGAAACGTATCAGAAGGCTATCGCCGGCTTTAAGCGTATGGACGAGGTGCTCTCGACCGCGCCGGATATCCAGGACAAGCCGGGCGCCACGGATCTGCAGGTGACTGCCGGCGCCGTGGAGTATCACGACGTGTGCTTTAACTACGAGGACGTTGAGCTGGGCGAGGGCGATGCCGACGAGCGTCCCGTTATCGACCATATGGATCTGTCCATCAAGCCCGGGCAGACCATCGCTTTGGTTGGCCCTTCGGGCGGCGGCAAGTCCACGACCTGTTCGCTGCTGCCGCGCTTTTATGACGTGGCTACCGGATCCATTAGCATCGACGGCCAGGACGTGCGCGATGTGACGCAGCAGAGCCTGCGCCGCGCCATCGGCCTGGTGCAGCAGGATGTCTATCTATTTGACGGTACGATTGGCGAGAACATCGCCTACGGCAAGCCGGGCGCCACGGCAGAAGAGATCGCCGAGGCCGCCCGTCGCGCCAACATCGATGCCTTTATCGAGTCGCTTCCACAGGGCTATGACACGGTCGTGGGCGAGCGCGGCAGCCGTCTTTCGGGCGGACAGAAGCAGCGCGTTGCCATCGCGCGCGTGTTTCTCAAGAATCCCAAAATCTTGATCTTGGACGAGGCGACGAGTGCTTTGGATAACGAGAGCGAGGAGGCGGTGCAGGAGTCGCTCGAAGAGCTGGCACGCGGCCGCACCACGATTATCATCGCCCACCGTCTCTCGACCATTAAACACGCCGATGAGATTGCGACCGTTGAGCATGGTCGCGTTGTGGAGCGTGGCACGCACGAGGAGCTTCTCGCCCGTGGCGGCACCTATGCCCGTTACTATCGAATGCAGTTCGAAGGTGCGCGTGCGCACGAGCTCGACTGATTGATATGACAGGAAGTTTATGGCTGACAAGAACCCTTTGACTCCGGAAGAAGTGACGGAGTTATTCTCCGAAATCGATGCATCCGGCGTCTTGGATCCTACGCTTGCCAAAAAGCGTACCGAGCGCATGCGTGAGAAGGAGGCTGCGGCCAAGCGCGGTGACAAAGCGGCGCTAGCGCAGCTGCGCAGCGAGGACCGCGCGAGCCAGGCAAAACATATCGACCCGCTGTCCGAGGACGACCCTTCGGGCTCGCAGGTGAGCCATACCATTACGAAGACTGCCATGGCCGTGGTCATTGGCATCTTGGTGCTGATTGTGGGCATGCAGATTGGCTACGGCGTGATGCGACGCCTGAACACCGCCAACCTGTCCGAGAGCGTTTCGGTGGATACCGTTTCGACGGCGCTGAAGGGCGGCCTTGAGTGGGGCAACGGCTTTACGCAGTTTCCGCTCGATTTTTCTGTCGATGAGGCCGATGAGCGTACGGGCACGGTCGAGGTAACGGTGCTGGATACGTCGTCTGCCAATGAGCTCGAACTGCTGTCCAATGGTCAGATCCAGGCCGCGGCGCTTGCGACCAACGCGCTGCTCAACGATAAGATCGACCGCGTGGTGTATAACGTGCATGCCTATATCGACGAGGATAGCAACATTCAACACGATTCCTTCTTTGGCATGTTTCCCGCGCGGGGTCATCAGAGCGCCATTTTGACGTTCGTGTGGACCAAGAGCTCATCCAACGCCACGAGTATCGACTGGAAGATGCGCATCGTGAGTATGGATGACACCATCGCCGAGCGCATTCAGAAGCAGGTGAACTCGGTGTCGTCGTTGATTGAGGACCCGGTGGTGAGCCAGACCAAGATTGACGAGGAAAAGGCCGAACGTGACCTGGAGCATCGTCTGCATGGCCGCGAGATTTTCCGCGGCGGCAAGCCCGATCGCACACCGTCCGAACTGCTGGAGCAGGACAAGAAATAATAAGACGTCATCATCCCGCGTGAGCCACAAGCCTCGCGGGATGATTTTTTAATCCCCGTCCCAGAAAAATCATTATGCATAGAAAGTCATAATTATCATTTCGTAAACATTTCGATGAAATTAACGCCATGAGGCATACTTGCGGTTACAATACCGCGAGGCCTAACTACACACCTTTAAGCCGGTCCTGTGAGACCGGGAAGGAGAATTATGGCGAACAACCATACCGCGGGCGCTGCCGCCCGCACCTTCGCGCCCAGCGAGCTTTGCCAGCGTATGCTGGCCAAAACCAGTAAGGGCACCTGCGGTCCCTGTATCCTGTATCTTGAGGATGGGACCATTTTTTATGGACGTGCATGCGGCGCCGAGGGCACCGCGACCGGCGAAGTCTGCTTCAACACCTCGCTCGAGGGCTACTTTGAGGTCATGACCGACCCGAGTTATGCCGGCCAAATCGTAACCATGACCTATCCGCAGATCGGCAACTACGGTATCGACGAGACCGACGTCCAGTCGGCCTTCCCCGGCGACGCCGTGCGCCCTGCGAGCGCTCCGGCCATGCGCGGCATGATCGTTCGCGACATGTGCGCCACGCCTTCTAACTGGCGCTCGGCCGTTAGCGTGCCGGAGTATCTGCGCGCCCACGGCATCGTCGCTATCGAGGGCGTCGACACCCGCGCTCTGGTGCGCCATCTGCGCGACAATGGTTCCAAGATGGGCATTATCTCGACCGAGATCTTCGACGTCGACGAGCTTGCCGAGTGTCTGGCCGCTGCGCCCACGCTGGTAGGCGAGAACCTGGTCAAGACCGTAAGTTGCCCCGCGCCTCACGAGTTTGCCGCCGTCGACCTGCCTGCCACGCATGACTTTGCGCTTTCGACTGCCGCTCCTGCCCGTCACAAAGTGGTCGCCTACGACTGCGGTGTGAAGCGCGGCATTCTGGAGGGGCTGGTCCGCGCCGGCTGCGACCTTACCGTCGTGCCGTGGGACACGCCTGCGAGTGAGGTGCTCGACATGAATCCCGACGGCGTCTTTTTGTCCAATGGCCCCGGCGACCCCGACGCCGTGGTGGAGACCTACGAGCAGGTGCAGCAGCTGATCGGCAAGGTGCCGGTCTTTGGCATTTGTCTTGGTCACCAGATGATCAGCCTGGCCTGCGGCGCCCAAATGGAAAAGCTTAAATTCGGTCACCGTGGCGGTAACCAGCCGGTTATGAATCTGGTGAGCCGTCGCGTGGAGATCACCGCGCAAAACCACGGCTTTGGCCTGCTGTTCCCCAGTCTGGGCAAACTGATTCCGGAGCTTTCCGGCGGCGAAACCGAGCATGCGGCCGATGGCGACCTGCGCGCCTGGGTGCGTCGCGGCATCGCGCCGGTCGTGATGAACGAGCGCTTTGGTCGTATTCGCCTGACGCATGTGAACCTCAACGACGGCACCGCCGAGGGCATCCAGCTGCTCGACACCCCGTGTTTCTCGGTCCAGTACCACCCCGAGGCTTCGCCTGGCCCCACCGATGCCCACTATCTCTTTACCGCCTTTACGCGACTCATGGACGGCGAGGAGAACTACCTGGACATCGACACCGCGAAGGACCGCCTCGCCGGCTGGAATTTCGCCGAGTCCGAGAACGCTGCGACCGAGGAGAACTAACATGCCTAAACGTACTGACATCAAGCGCATCCTCGTTATTGGTTCGGGCCCCATCGTTATTGGCCAGGCCTGCGAGTTCGACTACTCCGGCGCCCAGGCCTGCAAGGTGCTCAAGGAGGATGGCTTTGAGGTCATCCTGGTCAACTCCAACCCGGCGACCATCATGACCGACCCGGGCTTGGCCGACCGCACCTATGTCGAGCCCATCACTGCCGAGTTTATCGAGCGCGTAATCAAGAAAGAGCGCCCGGACGCGCTGCTGCCCACGCTGGGCGGCCAGACCGGTCTGAACGCCGCCGTCGAACTGGCAAAGGACGGCACGCTCGACAAGTACGGCGTCGAGATGATCGGCTGCGACCTTGCCGCCATCGAGCGCGGCGAGGACCGCAAGCTCTTTAACGAGGACATGGCCGAGATCGGCCTGGAGGTCGCGCGCTCGGGCTATGCCTACAGCGTGGCCGACGCCGAGGCCATCGCCGAGCGCGTGGGCTATCCCTGCGTACTGCGCCCGAGCTTTACCCTCGGCGGCGCCGGTGGCGGCATCGCTCATACTCACGAGGAGCTCGTCTCCATCGTGAGCCAGGGCCTCGAGCTCTCGCCTGCCCACGAGGTGCTGGTCGAGGAGTCCATCGAGGGCTGGAAAGAGTATGAGATGGAGGTCATGCGTGACCACGCCGGCAACGGCATCATCGTGTGCTCCATCGAGAACCTCGACCCCATGGGCGTGCATACCGGCGACTCCATCACCGTGGCACCGGCGCAGACCCTCTCCGACCTTGAGTATCAGCGCATGCGCGTGGCCTCGCTCGCCATTCTGGAGAAGATCGGCGTCGAGACCGGCGGATCCAACGTGCAGTTTGCCGTGAACCCCCAGACCGGCCGCCTGATCGTCATCGAGATGAACCCGCGCGTGAGCCGTTCGTCCGCACTGGCCTCCAAGGCCACGGGCTTCCCCATCGCCAAGGCCGCCGCTCGCCTGGCCGTGGGCTACACGCTCGACGAGATCGTCAACGACATCACCAAGGCAACGCCCGCCTGCTTTGAGCCCACGATCGACTACTGCGTGGTCAAGGTGCCGCGCTTTGCCTTCGAGAAGTTTAAGGGTACCGACCCCACGCTCACCACGCGCATGAAGGCCGTGGGCGAGATTATGGCGATCGGCCGCACCTTTGAGGAGGCCTTCGGCAAGGCCATGCGCTCACTGGAGGACGGTCACCAGGGCATCTGCGCCGGTGGCAAGGAGGGTGCCGACAAGCTGAGCGACGACGAGCTCGCTCAGGCCGTGGCGACCCCGACCGAGCACCGCATCTTCTTTGTGGTCGAGGCCCTGCGCCGTGGCTGGGACATCGCCCGCATCCATGCTATCTGCGGCATCGATCCGTGGTACCTCAACCGTATCAACGACATGGTGCAGGTCCAGGAGAGCATCCGCGGCCTGCGTGTGGAGGATATCGACGCCGACGCGATGCGCCTGCTCAAGCAGTACGGCACGAGCGATGCCGAGATCGCCGCGCTGACCGGCTCGGACGAGCGCTTTGTGCGCGCCTACCGCAAGGGCCTGGGCGTGGTTCCCAGCATGAAGACGGTCGATACCTGCGCTGCGGAGTTCTCGAGCGCCACGGAGTACCACTACAAGACGTACGAGAACATCTACCGCACGAGCCCGGATGCCAAGAAGTGCGCGGCTCCCGACGAGACCACGCCGGCGGACAAGCCCAAGGCGATGATCCTGGGCGCCGGCCCCAACCGCATTGGCCAGGGTATCGAGTTCGATTACTGCTGCGTGCACGCGAGCTACGCGCTGGCGGCCCGCGGCTTTGAGACCATCATGGTCAACTGCAACCCCGAGACCGTCTCGACTGACTACGACACGTCCGACCGCCTTTACTTTGAGCCGCTCACCTACGAGGACGTCATGGATGTCATCGATGTTGAGCGACCCGACGGCGTCGTGGTGACGCTCGGCGGCCAGACTCCGCTTAAGCTGGCGCGCATGCTCGAGGAAAGCGGCGTAAACATCATGGGCACCAAGCCCGATGCCATCGACTTTGCCGAGGACCGCGAGCGCTTTGCCGCCCTGCTCGACAAGCTGGGCATTATGTATCCGCCGGCGGGCCAGGCAACCTCGTTTGAGGAGGCCGAGGCCGTGGCCGCGCATATTGGCTACCCGCTGCTGGTGCGTCCGAGCTACGTGCTGGGCGGCCGCGGCATGATGATCGCCTACGATGCCGAGCATCTGCGCGATTACATGGCCGAGGCTGCGCGCATTAGCCCCGACTACCCGGTGTATCTGGACCGCTTCCTGGAGGGTGCGATCGAGTCCGATGTCGATGCCCTATGCGATGGCGAAGAGGTCTACATCGGCGGCATTCTGGAGCATATCGAGGAGGCCGGTATTCACTCCGGCGACTCCGCGACCTGCATCCCGCCGTTCAGCTTTAGCGAGAGCCTGCAGGCGAAGCTCCGCGAGACCACGCGCCGCATCGCGATGGCGCTGGGCGTACGCGGCCTGGTCAACGTGCAGTATGCCATCAAGGGCGAGACTGTCTACGTGATCGAGGCCAACCCGCGTGCCAGCCGTACCGTGCCGTTCATCTCCAAGGCCACCGGCGTACCGCTGGCCAAGTGCGCGGCGCGTATCATGGCGGGCGATTCCATCGCGAGCCTGGGCCTGCCGAGCGACGAGCGTCAGCTGGACTGGTTCTGCATGAAGGAAGCCGTTATGCCCTGGGGCCGTTTCCCGGGAGCCGACGTTATCCTGGGACCCGAGATGAAGTCGACGGGCGAGGTCATGGGTATCGCCAAGAGCTATCCCGAGGCATACGCCAAGACGCAGCTGGCGATCGACTACAAGCTGCCCGACCCGAGCGCCGGCAAGGTGTTCATCAGCGTGTGCGACCGCGACAAGCGTCATATCCTTTCGGTCGCGCGTATCCTGCGCTACCTGGGCTTTGATATCTGCTCCACCGAGGGCACGGCGCGCGTGCTGCGCGGCGGCAACGTGACGTGCGAGATCGTGGAGAAGATTAGCGGCCCGCACGACGGCGAGCGCCCCAACATCGGCGACCTCATCGCCGATGGCAAGATCGCGGTAATCATCAACACGCCGTACGGTCCGGGCTCGCGTGGCGATGGCTACCTGCTGCGCACCGAGGCGGTGCGCCGCGGCGTGACCTGCGTGACCGCGATGTCTGCCGCCAACACGTACGTGAGTGCCATCGAGGCGGTGCGCGAGGACCAGCAGGGCCACGGCAGCGCCAACGACATGGGCATGGACGTCATCGCCCTGCAGGACCTGCCGCAGCACACGGTGTAGGTCGAGCTGTCCGGCCGGGGCGGGAGGGGCCGAGTTTCCCCCTTCGCTCCGGCTGCAAGCAGAGTCGCTCAGGAGGAAACTCGGCCCCTCTCGCCCCGACGCACTGTGTCTAGACGGACTGCACCTCCTGTTTTTAGAGATAAATACCATTTAGCGGTGATATTCAACCGTTCAAGATATTATGTAATGGCATATTACGTCATATGACGTAATATGCCATTAGCAGTCAAGGATGATTGTCTGTGTTCAAGTCGAGAAAGGGGCAAAATGATTAAACTGTGTCGCGTCGATAGCCGGTTAGTGCATGGGCAGACCGTGTTCTCTTGGTATCCAACGCTTGAAGCAAACGCTATTCTTGTGGTTTCAGATGAGTACGCCGCAAGCAAAGAGCGAATTCAAGCGCTGCGAATTGCAAAACCCGCTGATGCCAAATTGGTTGTCAAAAGTGTAGAAGATTCCATCGTGGCCCTTAACGGAAGCGCGGTGGATAAATACGAGCTAATTGTTGTTGCGGGAAATGTACATGACGCCTGTGAAGTTGCGCGTGCGTGTCCAAAAATAACGTCTGTGAATTTAGGCGGCGCTCGACCGTTGGGGGATAGCGTAAAGGAGCTTGGCCCTGCTGTGCGCCTTTCCCAATCCGATATTAATGAAATTAAGAAAGCCATGGCTGATGGAATCGAGTTCGAGGTAAGGCAGGTTGCTAGCGAGAAAAAACGCATCGTAACAAGTTTTGATTTGTAGGAAGAGGGAGAAATATGCTGCTTCAGGCTTTTCTGGTTGGTCTTGCCGCTGCGATAGGTCAATCGGATTATTTACTCGGTACTGCGATGGTCGAGCGGCCGATTGTCCTCGGAGCGATCGTCGGTATTTTTTTGGGTGATATTCCGACTGGCGTTATTGTTGGTTTCCAGCTCGAACTCGCGTTCATGGGGGTCTGGCAGGTTGGTGCTGCCGTGCCGCCCAACGTAATTGTTGGTTCAGTTTTGGGAACAGCCTTTGCGATTACTATGGGTGCGGGTCCCGAGACCGCTCTGACTATTGCTATGCCCACTGCGGTGCTTGCCGGCATGTTTGACAGCCTTATGTATAGCGTTGTTACGCCTCCTATGGCTGTCTGGGCTGATCGTGGTGCCGAAAAAGACGACCCCAAAACGATTGCAGCCGCTATGTGGACCAATGGAATTCTCTACATCATTGCGCTTGGCTTGATTTGCGGCGTGGCTTTTTACGTTGGAAATGATGCTGTTCAGGCACTGATTGACGCCATTCCTGATTGGCTTACGAATGGGCTTACGATCGCAACGGGTATTCTGCCCGCGCTTGGATTTGCGCAGCTTATGTCAATCCTGTCCACCAAGGAGCTGAGCTTCCTATTCTTTGGAGGCTTCTTGCTGAGTGCCTATCTAAACATTCCGACGATCGGTATCGTGGCGTTTTCGCTGATCCTGATTGGGATTCTCAATATGGCTCACATTTTTATGCCTGCCAGTGCGGCGGTCGCTAAGGAGGTTGACGATGACAACGAATTCTAATGATGTTCTTGAGCTCTCGCCGGAGTCAAATAAATCGACCGATAAGAGAATAACCAAGAAAGACTTAAAGGCGTTATTTTGGCGTAGCTTTCCACTCAACATCATGTGGAGCTTTGACCGACAAATGAACGTTGGTTTCTGCTACGACATGATTCCGGTAATCAAGCGGTTATACGATAAGCCTGAAGACCGGATCGAGGCATATAAGCGTCATCTTGAGTTCTACAATATTCAAGTTACGTTTAATCCTCTGGTCGCCGGCATTGTGGCCTCCATGGAGGAGGAAAACGCCAACAATCAGGACTTTGACACCGCCTCAATTAACGCCATGAAAGCATCGCTTATGGCTCCGCTTTCCGGTATTGGAGATTCACTGATTGCCAGTACGCTTCGCATGATTGCGACGGGCGTTGTGACAGGACTTTGCCTTTCGGGCAGTCTGCTCGGCCCAATCCTGTTCCTGCTTCTTTATAATGTCCCAACGATCCTGATCCGCTGGTTTGGGCTTCAGTATGGTTATTCGCTTGGCAGTGGCATGATTTCGAAGCTGAACGATTCTGATGTAATGCACAAAGTTACGTCCGGCCTGGCGATTGTGGGACTAATGGTAGTTGGTGGAATGGTGGCGACCACCGTTGCAGTTACCACTCCGCTCGCTCTTAACTTCGGCGACACCGCGTTTAAGTTGCAGGAAACGCTCGATGGGATATTCCCGGCTCTTTTGCCGCTCTGCGCGTTCGGGATCATGTGTCTCTGCAATAAGAAACAGGTCAAAATTATTTGGCAGATTGTGGGCATTCTCGCTGCGGGTATTGTGCTCGGCGTCCTGGGGATTTTGGGCTAGAGAAGGCGTCCATCTTTTGAGATGCTGAACTCGAAGGACGATGCGTCTGCTCGCCAAACGGTTTTCGAATAGTGGAGCGGCATTTCATTGCAGGCATATGTGACGTGCTCGACAACGCTCACGGGGGCTCCAACGATATAACCGAGAAGGTTTGCTTCTTGGAGCCCCGCTATTCCTGCGGTGATTTTGAGTTTCTCAATACCGGTTGCGATGCCGTAATGGTTGGCGATCAGGTCGAAAAGACTGGCATTGTCTGTGAGAAGCTCCAGTAGTCCGGGTAGAGTGCCCTGCGTTGCATAAATGGTGTCGATGGCGCAGGGGGCATTTTCGATATAAACCAAGCGCGCAACTCGTTGCACTACGGTTCCGTTGTCAATTTTGAGCTCCCGTGCAATGTGGGCATCAGCCTTGATCAAGCCTGTTTCCAAGATGGACTTGGTTGTTTTATCGCCGTATTGGGGGTCGGAGCTCAAATTGAAAATGGTGCTTGTTCCTCGTTTCAGGGTGAGCTTCGATGGGTTTACGAATGTCCCCTTGCCTCGCAGGCGGTAGAGCAAGTTTTGGTCAATGAGATTCTGTACGGCGCGTCTTACGGTGATCCTGCTTACTTTGTATTGCTTGCAAAGCTCGGTTTCGGTGGGAATCTGACTGCCGCCGGGGAGTTCGCCAGAAACTATTTTCTTGAGGATATCGTTTTCAACGGTCTGATAGAGAAGCTCTGGCTGAGTGAGCTCGTCTTTTGCTGCAGGCATGGTGGACCCCTTGGTCTTCAGTTTCTTTAGTACATAGATATACGACAACTGAGGACATCATAAGCCGTTATCTCAAAAGTTATGGAAATATCGATTTGGCGTTATCGCCGAGAGGGGATTTAAGATGGGCAGACAATACGACGAGGCGTTGATTGGCGCCATCTCCGGTCGCTCGTTTATAACCGAGAAGAGGGGACTCGAGGTTCAAATTCGTCCGGTTCCTGATGATGAAAGAGAGCATGTGCTTGACCCACGAATTCTCGAGGTATCCCGCAAGAAGATGCGGAATGTTAGCATGTCTCCGAGCTGGACGAGCCTTATTGGAATGCGTCATCGCCCGGATAAGCCGACATACCGCCTACTCGATGGTGAGGTTCAGCGCGATGAGGTCCTCATGGAGGCAGCCGATCGCTATATAGATTTATTCGTCTGGACGCCACCAAATCATAAGGAGGCAAGTCCAGCGCTAGTTTACCTGCATGGCGGCGCGTTTATGGCGGGGAATGTTCTGCAATTTGAACATCAGCTCGAGTTCATCGCCGAAAAGTCTGGTGCAGTGGTGGTTTATCCGGAATACCGCTTGGCGCCGGAGACGGCATTTCCCGGGCAGATCGAGGATTGCGTTCTTGCTCTTGATTATGTGCGCGAGCATGCCGGGGATCTCGGAATCGATCCTCATAAAATAATGGTCGCCGGCGACTCTGCGGGAGGAAGCCTTACTAATGCGTGTGTTCAGCTCAGGGGTGCTGGAGCTGTAGCCCATGCCTTCGAAATCTATCCTGAAGTCGACCTTGCGGGCGAACAGGGCGAGGGATATGAGGATTTTCCTGCGATAGCCGATCAAGAGGACGTTGCGCGTTTTCGCATCGACCATCTTCGCGATTCGGACGGCCCGATGGTCGAACTTTGTGCACACGGAAAAATGTCTCCTCATGACCCGTTGATTTCTGCGCTAATGCTTGAGGACTGCACTGATTTCCCCCCGGTGACTATCGTGACATCCGAATACGATCCGCTTCGTATCCCCGATGAAAAATGGGCTACAAAATTACGGTCTTCAGGAATCGATGTCGAGGTCATCGAATATGCCGGATGTGACCATGGTTTCTTCGATCATTTTGGCGTGTACCCGCAATCGGAAGACGTGTGTTTGTTGATGGCTGAGAAGCTTAAAGAAATGGCTGTACAATAACGTCTCTCGGCGATAAGGGACTGAAGTCGCCTGTGTTTCTGCATTCGTGGTTCTCAGTCTGATTAAAAATGAGGCTTGCTCCTTGCCCGAGTGGGTGGGGAGCAGTTTGTTTTTTGTAGCGATGCGAGGTGAGTGCCGCGCACTTTAGATCGCCATTTTGCTTCGCTGTATACCACTTGACGTAATAAAAGAGGCAAGGGCGGTGCGAGGGCCAACAGTCATTCTAAGCTCGGATTCGTATCCTAAAAGGTTGTTTCGGTTGCGTGGTACAATATAGCAAAAAAGAATGATAAAATGAATTCGAAAAAGAATTCATTTTTAGGAGGTATGTATGCCTGCTTTGCAGATGCTCGACAACCTTGTTCCAATTAGCGATTTCAGCCACGGTAAGGGCTCGGCTGCATTTTCGAAGGTTGGGGACGACAATCCAGTTGTGGTTCTCAAACACAACAAGCCAGCGTTTGTGATTGTGACACCCGATGAATATAGGGAAGCGAAGCAAGCGGAGGAGGACCTCGCCTTGTTAACGTTGGCACTTAAGAGAGTGGCTGTGGCAAGTGACGATGCGCTTGTTTCCCTGTCTGATGTTATGGAAGAGCTGGGTGTGAGCCAGGACGAACTCGATCAGATGGATGAGGTCGAGTTTGAATGAGTGGGTACGAAGTCGCTTTCTACCCGGATGCTCTCAAGGATATTAAGCGTCTGGACGGCTCCCAACGAAAGATCGTCCTTAAGGCTATAGAAAAAATCAGAACGAACCCATTGCCGCAGAACGAAGGTGGATTCGGCAAGCCTCTTGGAAACAAGGCAGGTACGGATTTGACTGGCTTTATGAAAATCAAGCTCAGGGGAAGTGGCATTCGAATCGTGTACCGCCTCATCAGAATTAAAGAAAAGATGGCCATCGTAGTGGTAGGCGCTCGCGAAGACATGGAAGTCTACCGAACTGCTCAGAGACGAGAACTCGATTTCGAGAAATGGGCGGAAGAGAATATCTAGCTTTAACGATGAACGACGAGTGAGCGTTGGTGGGGCCCTGACGAATTAGATTCGTCAGGGTTTTTCGCTGAACCAATTGCCTTCAGTCTCCGTTGACCTTTCCTTCCAATTCATCAGCCAACGTACGTCATGGCAATTCCCGGTAGGTCGCAGGGCGCTTCGCGGGCGGGCCAGGCTTTATCTGAACGACTTTGCGAAGCAACCGGAGTGAAGATAAAGCCTGGCCCGCCCGCGAAGCGCCACAAAGACCGCAGGGACGGGAGCAGCTATACTACTCTCAGTAGTTAAGGGTCGCGGATCCGCCGCGTCACCGCTCTCAACAGGAGGTCTATGTTTATGGCAGATCAAAAGCCGGTTGTCGGGATCATCATGGGTTCCAAGTCCGATCTGGGCGTTATGGAAGGCTGCACCGCCGAGCTCGAGGCACTGGGTGTTCCCTATGAGCTCGTCATTGCGAGCGCGCACCGCACGCCGGCGAAGGTCCACGAGTGGGCTTCGACTGCCGCCGATCGCGGTATCAAAGTGATTATCGCCGCCGCCGGCAAGGCCGCTCACTTGGGTGGTGTCGTGGCTGCCTTTACGCCGCTGCCGGTTATCGGCGTGCCTATGAAGACGAGTGACCTGGGCGGCATGGATTCTCTGCTGTCGATGGTGCAGATGCCCTCCGGCGTGCCCGTGGCCTGCGTTGCCATCAACGGCGCCAAGAACGCCGCCATTTACGCCACGCAGATTCTGGGCGCATGCGACCCCGAGTACCGCAAGGTTATCGAGAAGATGAAGCAGGAGATGGCTGACGCCTAAGCGTTCCGCCGTTTCACCGCAGTATAAGGAGAGCCATGTCCGATTATCAGGGAAAACGATTCAAGGCTTCTCAGATTCCCGATCCGTCGAAGCCGGGTGCTGCCCATGCGGCGCAGCAGGGTCGGACATCCTCTCCTCAGCAGCCGCGCGCGCCGCGCCCCGTGACACCGGCGACGCATCGTCGACAGGACGCGCCGGCCGCATATCGTCCTTCGTCTTATAGCACCGCTAAAAAACCGCCCCGGTCTTCATCGCATGCCGCGCCGTCGGATTACACCGAGCCGCCGCGCAAAAAGCGCCGCTCCATTATTCCCATTCTGCTCATCATCATCGGTATCGGCCTGATTGTCGCCGCCGCCGCTATTTTTATTAATGCCCAGATTGGCTATAAGCAGGCGAGCGATTCGTATCAGAAAATCGAGAAGCAATATGTAAGCGATAAGGACGCCAGCGGCGTGCCGATTATCGACTTTGATGCGCTTGCTCAGACGAACCCCGAGATTGTGGGTTGGATTTACGTGCCGGGAACCAACATCAACTATCCCGTGGTGCAGACCAACAACAACTCCAAATACCTCAACACGCTGTTTGACGGTACGGCTAACGCGTCCGGTGCCATTTTCTTGGATAGTGATGACACCGCGCCGGGAATGGTTGACCAGCAGACCACGATCTACGGACACCATATGAACGATGGGTCGATGTTCAACGTGATTTCGGATACGACTGACCAGGCAACGTTCGATAGCATTGAATATGTGTACTACATCACACGGGATGCTACGTATAAGCTGCGACCACTGGCGACCAAAGTTGTTGAGGACACGTATGCCAAGGCGCGCACGCCCAATTTTGAGGGCGATGACGGGCTCAAGAACTACCTGTCCGAGATGCTCGACGGTGCCTCTGCCGTGGCGAGCGACGCAGGTGACCGCGCCGCCTCGGCAACGAAGGTCGTAACGCTTGTGACCTGCCGCTCGCTGTCATTTAGCAATACGCGCGCCGTCATGGTGCTCACGCCGGTCGAGGAATAAGTTGTTCGAGAGTAGCTAAAAAGGCCCCGTCCCAAATTGGCTACTCGACGACGGTAAGGGAGAAATGATGCTCGAGAGTGGCAAATCGATGCCTTCGATTGATGCTTGGCTGCGCGAGGCCAAGGCCGATTCGTCGGCATCTGCGTGCGGTATGTACCTGGCGCATAACGGTGTGGTGCGTGCGACGCCTAAGTCCGAGGTGCGTGGGGTCGAGACAGATGGTGTGGCGCCTGGACATAAGGTGGGCGGCATGGTGTTTGGCTTCGATGCTCAGAAGGTGCAGGCCGCTATCGAGGCAACGCGCGCGATGCCGGGTATCGGCTATGTGCGCGTGTGGCTGGCGAGCGGCGAGCTTACCGTGGGCGACGACATCATGCTCGTGCTCATTGGCGGGGACATTCGCCCGCATGTGGTCGATGCGCTGCAGGCGCTCGTCGGTACCATTAAGAACGAATGCGTGAGTGAGGTCGAGCGCGAGGCGTAGAGGCTTGCGTCGATAGAAGGATCGTTTATAAAAATGCCCACCGGTACGTGTGATACCGGCGGGCATTTTGCGTTTTGGGCGCGGTGGGCGCTACACGCGCGTCGCATCCTTGGGGCTCATGGTCATGCTCTGGAAGCGGTTCTCCATGTAGTCGTTATCGAAATACTTGCCGTAGAACTGCGCGACGGGAATATCCGGCTCCGTGCCGTTGACGCGCTGGTACCAGTAGTCGAGCGACTGCAGCGTCATGACGCCGTCGACCAGCATAATGACGGTAAAAATGACGGTGGCCGAGTAGCGGCTCTTCCAGGGTATCTTGTTGATGAGCTTAAGCAGCCTCGGCAGCAGCAGCTTGATCCAGATGAGGCCGCCCAGGCCCCACAGGCAGGCAAAGCCCGTGCAGGTGCGTCCGCCCGTGAGGACCACGAGCGGATCGGGCAAACCGAACAGCGTTATGTGCGAGTAGCTCCACGAGACCACGCCAAACGCGGTCTGCATAAACCAGCCCACGAACACCTCAAAGCTGGCGCCGAGCAGGGCGCTCACCAGGAAAATGATGATGGGGTTCTTTTTATAGAAGCGGTTGAGCACCATGGTCATGAGCACGGCACCAAAGCCGTAGATGGGGCTGAAGGGGCCAAACAGCATACCGGCGCGGTCCTGGTAGACACCCGGATCGTTGACGGTCATATGCCAGATATCCTCCAGGACCAGGCCGAGTATGCAGCAGACAAAGAATACCCAGAACAGGTTGAAGTAGTTGAGCTTGATGTAGCCTTCGCCGGTCTCATCGCGGCCGAGCATGCCCTCGGCGGCGGCATCGCGGTCGAGCATCTCCTGCAGGCGGCGCTGCAGCTCGCGCTCCTGACGAAGCGTGGGGTCGACGGTGGCCGAAAGCGCGATGAGGATGCCGAGCTGAATAGCGGGACGCAGCAAGAAGGGCCCGATACCCTGGAGCATCACGTCGACCAAAAGCTCGACGACGGTAAACGCGATAAGGATATAGGACAGACGGGCGGCATTGCGGCGCTGGTTCTTGATAAGGTCCAGGCCAAAGATGATTAGGATGACGGCACTTGCCGCCGAGAGCATGATGCCGGCGACGATAAGGCCGACCGCGATGAGCATGTTGTCGCCGAGCTTGTCGGCGGCGTTTCCGTTGATGAGCGCGGTGATGACCTGCCACATAAAGGTGCCGACCGACGGGAGCGTGCCCACGCCGGACAGGATGCACAGGACGGCGTACACCTTAATGATAAGGGGAATCTTTTTGACCTCCGTGGCGCTGGGGACGCTGGGGTCGAGTTCGTTTCGATCCATACAGAACCTTTCTCGCTTTGTTGTAGGTTATAAGGATACGCCGCCGACCTGCCAAAAGACAGGACGAACGTCCCAATTGCAACTTTGTAATCCCCAACGGCGGACGCGGCGGCCATCTGGGGGCGCGGGCACTTACACTGGACAGACCGATAAAATGTTTGGCAACAAAACTGATTATTAGCTCGGTGGGCTTTTAAAAAGCGCTGCTCATGCGCTGGGGAGCACGTCGCGCCGTGCGTATAATAAGGCGGGTAACGCCAAAATACGAGGCTCTGAGGGGATGCCATGTCTCAAGAAACCATCCGCGCGGCCGAGCGTGCCGCGGGACAGGTGAACGCCATGTCGACGTATGATCCGGACTCCGACCAGCTGCATGAGGAATGCGGCGTTTTTGGTGTTTGGGCGCCCGATCGCGACGTGGCTCGACTGACGTACTTTGGCCTGCGTGCACTGCAGCACCGTGGCCAAGAATCGGCGGGAATCGCCGTGGGTGACGGCGGTACGGTTATGGTCCGCAAGGATCTGGGCCTGCTCGACCGCGTGTTCTCCAATGCCGACCTGTCGACGCTCTCCGGTCAGCTGGCCGTGGGTCATGTGCGCTACGGCACCGCCGGCGCCAAGAGCTGGGAAGCCTCTCAGCCGCACCTCTCTACCATCAATAGCGTCATTATCGCGCTCGCGCACAACGGTACCCTCGTCAACACCGACGAGCTGCGCCGTCAGCTGATCGAGCTGGGCGTGCCGTTCCTCTCCAATTCGGATTCCGAGGTCGCGACCAAACTCATCGGCTACTTTACCCAGCGTACGGGCCACCTGCGCGAGGGCATTCGCAAGACCATGGAGCTCGTGCGCGGCGGCTACGCCATGACGCTCATCAACGAGCAGGCGCTCTACGCATTCCGCGACCCGCACGGCATTCGCCCGCTCGTGCTGGGCAAGCTGGTGGACGAGGGTCTGGACCAAGCCGATGCCGCAGCCGTGTCGCAGCTGCCGTCGCAGGACGGCGCCGCGACGGTTGACTCCGCCGTCCGTGTCACGCGCGCCGGCGGCTGGGTCGTTGCTTCCGAGACCTGCGCACTCGACATCGTGGGTGCCGAGTACGTCCGTGACGTCCGTCCCGGCGAGATCTTGCGCATCAGCGCCGAGGGCCTGGTATCCGAGCAGGGCGTGCCTGCAGCCGAAGAGCCCGCCAACTGCATCTTTGAGCAGGTCTACTTTGCCCGCCCCGACTCCATCATGAACGGCAAGAGCGTCTATGCCTGCCGCTACGACATGGGCCGTCAGCTGGCGCACGAGGAGCCCGTCGAGGCCGACCTGGTCATCGGCGTGCCCGACTCCGGCCTGCCGCCCGCGGAGGGTTATTCGCACGAGAGCGGCATCCCCTTTGGCGAGGGCCTTATCAAGAACCGCTACGTGGGCCGTACGTTTATCGAGCCTACGCAGGAGCTGCGCGCCATGGGCGTGCGCATGAAGCTCAACCCGCTGCGCGACAACATCGAGGGCAAGCGTCTGGTTGTCATCGACGACTCCATCGTGCGCGGCACCACCATGGTGCAGCTCGTCAAGATGCTGCGCAACGCCGGCGCCAAGGAGATTCACATCCGCATCAACTCGCCCGAGGTCATCTGGCCGTGCTTCTACGGCATCGATACCGACGTGCAGTCGCAGCTTATCAGCGCCAACAAGACGGTCGACGAGATTTGCGAGTATATCGGCGCCGATTCGCTGGCCTTCCTTTCGGTCGAGGGCCTGCTTAAGGTCATGCCCAAGGGCGGTTACTGCGATGCGTGCTTTACCGGCCGCTACCCCGTGGCGATTCCCGAGAGCTTTGGCCGCGACAAGTTTATGGAGGGCTTTAAGCCCCGCAACCTGGACAAGCCGCTGCACTTTGACGACGACGCCGTGATCGAGAAATACGACGACCGCAGCTGGGAAGAGGAGCACGGCGAGGCCTAAAACCTGCCAAAAAGGGACAGGTTTATTTTGGTAGGTTTTACCTGCCGTTTTGTTGATTGGGCGGCGCGCGTTGCCAGGATGCGCGCCGAATCGAGGGCAACTATGAGCACTGTTTGGCGCGCTCGCGACAAACAGTAGCGGGAGAGGAAGGCTCAGATGAGCGACAGCAAGCATGTGACGTACGAGGACGCCGGCGTCGATACCGCCGAGGGCGGCCGCGCCGTCGACGCTATTAAGCAGATGGTCAAGGACACCAACCGCCCCGAGGTTATCGGCGGCATCGGTGGCTTTGGTGGCCTGTTCTCGGCCGCCGCGCTCAAGGATATGGAAGACCCGATCTTGATCAGCGGCACCGACGGCGTGGGCACCAAGCTCGTGCTCGCCCAGATCATGGACCGTCACGAGACGGTGGGCCAGGACCTGGTCGCCATGTGCGTCAATGACATTTTGGCTTCGGGCGCCGAGCCGCTGTTCTTCCTGGACTACGTTGCCATCGGCCACATCGAGGCCGAGCACATGGCAAAGATCATCAAGGGTGTGGCCGACGGCTGCAAGCTCGCGGGCTGCGCGCTCGTGGGCGGCGAGATGGCCGAGCACCCGGGCGTCATGGCTCCTGCCGACTACGACCTCGCCGGATTTACCGTGGGCGTCGTCGACCGTCCCAAGATGCTCGACCCCGCAAACGTCCGCCCGGGCGATGTGATCCTGGGCCTGCCTTCCACCGGCGTGCACTCCAACGGCTACTCGCTCGTGCGTAAGGTCATTGGCGTCGACGGCGTTAAGCCGGGCACGCCCGAGGCCGTCGCTAAGGCCGAGGAGCTGAGCCGTCCGCTCGAGGAGCTCGGCGGTGCATCGCTGGCAGACGCTCTGTTGGCCCCCACGCGCATCTACGTCAAGCCGATCCTGGAGCTGCTGCGCGGCGGCGCCAACGTGCACGCCATCGCCCACATCACTGGCGGCGGTATTACCGAGAACCTCAACCGTGCGCTCGCCGATGACGTCGACGCCGTGGTCACCCGCAACGGTGCCGAGATGGGTTGGGACGTTCCGCCCGTCATCACCTACGTGTCGCGCCAGGCCGAGCTTGCGCCCAACGAGGCATGCAAGACCTTCAACATGGGCGTTGGCCTGTGCCTGATCGTCGCCCCCGAGGACGAGGCCGCGGTTACCGAGGCCCTGGTCGCGCTAGGCGAGAAGCCGTTCCATGTGGGTGAGTGCGTCGAGGGTTCCGGTAAGGTCGTGTACTCCGATGAGCGCTAACGAGCAGATGGCTGCTGGTGAGGGTCTGGGTTTTGTGCCCTACACCCGTCCGACCGGCACCGATACTGCCGAGCCGCTTAAGATCGGCGTGCTTATCAGCGGTTCGGGTACCAACCTGCAGGCGCTGATCGATCTGATTGCCGCCGGCAAGCTCAACGCTTCTATTGAGCTTGTGGTGTCGAGCCGTCCTTCGGCCAAGGGCTTACAGCGCGCCGAGCGTGCGGGCATCCAGACGCTCACACTGTCCAAGGATGTCTATGCCGACCCCATCGCCGCCGACGAGATCATCGCGCACGAGCTGCTCGAGCGCGGCTGCGAATATGTGGTCATGGCCGGTTACATGCGCATGGTGCACACGCCGCTGCTGGCGGCGTTTCCCAACCGCGTGGTCAACTTGCATCCGGCACTGCTGCCGAGCTTTACCGGCGCGCATGCGATCGACGATGCCTTTGCGCGCGGCGTCAAGGTAACCGGTGTGACCGTGCACTTTGCCAACGAGATCTACGACAACGGCCCCATCATCGCCCAGCGCGCGCTGGCTGTCGAGGAAGGTTGGGATGTCGACACGCTCGAGGAGCACATCCACGCGATTGAGCACGTGCTGTATCCCGAGGTCGTGCAGATGCTCGCCGACGGCCGCGTCCACGTGCTGGAGAGCGGCAAGGTGGCAATTGATCCGGCGTGCTAGTCGTGTGCAAGAGAGTTCGCTGAACGTTCTTTACAACGTGAGCTAACGAAAAAGCTGACAGGGCCTCGTCCGTGCGTGGGCGGGGTCCTTTTGTGCGGCCTATTAGATTTGCTATACTGCTAGCAAGTAGAGAGGAGCAGCTATGGGTACAGCAACGGTGCAGCTTAACACGCGAATCGACCCTATGCTCAAGGCTGGCGGCGATGCGGTCCTGACTCGTAATGGACTAGGGCCGAGCGATGCGATTCGCGCGCTTTGGGCCTACCTTGTCGAACATCAAACGTTACCGGGATTCATGGTGGTGGATAAACACGAGACGCCCCGTGCGGAGAGCCTGGCCGAGCAGGGCTGCGGCCTCGCTTTTTCCTCGTTGGGGCTGAGCGCGTCGGATTTTGCATCAGCTGGATCTTCGGCGGACAACTGGGATGCCGTGCGCGACGATATGTACGATGCGATGATTGCCGACATGGAGGCGAATTGTCGGTGATTGAGGCAAAGCGGCTCTTGGTGGACACGAACGTTTGGCTCGATTATTACCTGCAAGAGGGAGCGTTCGACGAGGCGAAAAGATTGGTTGAGCTGGCCGAGGCGGGAAAGATCAATCTTCTGTACGCGCCGACGACGGCAAAGGACGTGTTCTATATCTTGCCTCGTCGTCTAGCTCGACGGAATGTGAATGAGATCAACACGTCGTTTGTGCCGGCGTCGTGGGCTTGCATCGAGCATATGATGCAGGTGGCAACGGCTTCTCCGCTTTCGTTGGCGGAGTGCGAGATGGCGCGAATGCTCGGAAAGCGTATGTCGGATCTTGAGGATAACCTCATCATCGCCTCGGGCGACACGGCGGATGTTGACTACGTAGTCACGAGCGATCGACGTATGCTGGAGACGATGCCCGAGGTGTGCCTAACGCCCGCGCGCGCACTCGAGCTGATCGGAATCCTCAACTGACCTTGCCCGTTTCGTTTCGCTATCATATTGAGCATTGTGGCCCTCATGCAACTTTGGAGGACGATATGGCGGATAACGAGGCGCTGTTTACGCCTGAGCTGGTGTTTTTTGATTGGGAGTGCGCGGCGCCAGATGAGGTGTTTGCGCGGCTCGAGGGCGAACTTGCCCCACGCGGCTTCATTGCACCCGGTTGGCTCGACGCTGTCCGCACGCGCGAGGATGCCTATCCCACGGGCCTTGCCATGCCGGCGGCCAACATCGCCATCCCGCATACCGATCCGGGGTTTGTGGCCAAGCCCTATATCGCGGTGGTGAAGCCCGCCGCGCCCGTGACATTTAACGCTATGGCTGGCATGGGCGCTCCGGTGCCGGCGCAGATCGTCATCAATTTGGGTATTGCCGAGCCGGGCGGCCAGGTCGAGGCCCTGCAGGCGCTCATGAACATCTTTATGGACGCCGATGCCGCAGCCGACGTGCTCGGCCAGACCACGTCCCAGGGCATGGTCGACGCCATCCGTCGTCACTTCTAAGGTGGAGCTGAGTCGGCACTTGGGGACTGTCCCTAACTGCCGGCAGAAAAGGACTGTCCCCTTTGCACCAAAATGGTGCAGATTAACCTGTCTCCAATGCACCAAGCGTGCCGCGGGGGCTGCGTTGTGACACAATGGCGTTTGTTCGATTCGTTATGCGAAAGGCCAACTATGGCAAATAAGAAAAAGAACCCCGCACCCGAGCCGACGCCCGAGCAGCAGGCTCGCGCTGCCTCCAGCTCTCGCAAGAAGCAGCGCAAGACCCGCGTGTCCAAGACCGCCAAGATCGTCCTGGTGGTTATTGGCGTGCTGGCAATGTTGCTTTCCGTCTCGGCGATGGCGTGCTCCGGCCCTATGTCGCAGGCCGAGGACACCTCGGGCTACAAGCTGACCGGCGGTGTTGCTGCTACTATCAACGGCACCAACCTCACCGAGGACACCGTGACCAAGCAGATCATGAGCATGCGCACGTCCTACGGCTACACCAAGGACAAGGACTGGGCGCAGTATCTGGTTGACAACGACCTCACGCCCAAGAAGTACCGCAAGCAGCTCATCGACTCCTACACGCAGCAGATTCTGCTTCAACAGGCACAGAAGGAGAACGGCGTGACGGTGTCGGATGAGGAGGTCGAGAAGGCTTGGAAGGACGCGTGCAAGAGCGCGGGCGGTGCCAAGGCCTTTAAGAAGACCCTCAAAACCTACGGCTATACCGAGGACACCTACAAGGACTCGCTCAAGGAGAGTCTGGCGCAACAGAAACTCAAGGATGCCGTGGCGCCCACCAGCAAGCCCAAGGACAGCGAGATCGTCGATTACATCAACGAGAACCTGTCTAACTACAACGATGCTCGCCGCTCGTCGAACATCCTGATCAAGGTTGATTCCGACGCTTCCGACGAGGACAAGGCTGCCGCCAAGGCCAAGGCACAGGAGTGCCTGGACAAGATCAACTCCGGTGAGCTGAGCTTTGAGGACGCCGTTGAGCAGTACTCCGAGGACACCGGTTCCAAGGAGAAGAAGGGCGATGTGGGCTGGGATAAGCTCACCACCTTTGTCGACAGCTACCAGACGGCGCTCGAGGGGCTCAACAAGGGCGACGTGAGCGAAGTCATCGAGTCGACCTATGGCTACCACATCATCAAGTGCACCGACTACTTCCATGTCGATAATCAGGTTGATGACATCAACCAGGTGCCCAAGGCCATCAAAAAGTACGTCTCCAACGTGGTGAAGACGCAAGCGGCTAGCACCGCGTACAGCGAGTGGCTGGAGCAGTACAAGAAGGATGCCGACATCACCGTCAACCCCATGCCCAAAGACGTGCCATACAACGTCAGTCTGAAGGGCGTTACCAAGAGTTCGACCGACGATTCGTCGACGACTGAGTAATCATGGGGCGGTGCTCGCGCGCGTACCGCCCACGCTATTAGAGAGGATTAGCAGATGACCAACGAAGAGCTGCAGAAGGAAATGATCGCGGCCATGAAGGCCAAGGACAAGGTTCGCCTGTCCATCATTCGCCAGGTTAAGGCCGAGGTGAAGAATATCGAGGTCAACGAGCGCCGCGATGTGACCGAGGAAGACGTCAACAGCATGATCAAGCGTTTGATTAAGCAGACGAGCGAGACGTTGGAGATGTCCATCAAGGCCGGTACCGACCAAGAGCGTACCGACAACCTGACCGAGCAGGTCAAGATTCTGGAGAGCCTTCTGCCCGCGCAGGTTTCGGGCGAGGAGCTCGAGGCCCTGATCGAGCAGGTCATCGCCGAGCTGGGCGCCACGTCCAAGAAGCAGATGGGCCAGGTCATGGGCGCTCTGGGTAAGGCCACTGGCGGCAACTTCGATAAGCCGGCAGCAGCAAAGATCGTTGGAGCCAAACTCGCGTAGGGACCGAGCGGCATATAGTTGATGTTGAGGGGGCGTGACCATTGCGGTCGCGCCCCCTTTTTTTTGATGGCAGCTGAAGGGCACTCATTGGGGACAGACTTAAATGAGTGCCCACTTCCCGGGTACTCATTTAAGTCTGTCCCCAATGAGTGCCCGAGTGCCCAATGAGTGGGTGGAAGATTGCGGGTTCTTTACGGGGATGCAGCGTGGGCTGCGGAAACGTGGTTCTTTCCGTACAATAGTGCAATTCGTGTAAACGCAGGGAAGGGACATTCATGGCAGACATGATCGAGATCAAGCATCTCAACAAGTACTTTGGCGACCTGCATGTGCTCAAAGATATCAATCTCACCGTCAAGCGCGGCGAGAAGCTCGTAATGATCGGGCCTTCCGGCTCGGGTAAGTCGACACTCATCCGTTGCGTCGATTATCTGGAGGAGCCTACGTCGGGCGAGGTCCTCATCGACGGTACGCCGCTCACCAAAAAGAATCACCTGGAGATGGCTCGCAAGTATAGTTCCATGGTGTTTCAGCAGTTCAACCTGTATCCCAACATGACGGTGCTGGGCAACCTGACGCTCGCGCCCATCAAACTGCAAAAGAAGAGCAAGGAGGAGGCGACCGAGATCGCCATCGCCGCGCTCAAGCGCGTTGGCATGGCGCATAAGGCCGGCGAGTATCCGCAGAATCTCTCGGGCGGTCAGCAGCAGCGCATCGCCATCGCTCGTGCCCTGTGCACCAAGCAGCCCATCATCCTGTTTGACGAGCCGACCTCGGCACTCGACCCCGAGATGGTCCAGGAGGTTCTGGACGTAATGATTGAGCTTGCGCAGGAAGACATCACCATGATCTGCGTGACGCACGAGATGGGCTTTGCGCGCCAGGTAGCCGACCGCGTCATCTTTATGGAGGACGGCCGCATCCTGGAGGAGGGCACGCCCGAGCACTTCTTCGATAACCCCGAGAACCCGCGTTGCCGCGAGTTCCTGTCCAAGATTCTGCACTAGGCGCGGTGATGGACATGACGGATATGACGAGGGCGGCCGTGTCGCGCCGTCGCTTTTTGCAGTTGGCTGGCGCCGGCATGCTTGCGCTGACGGGGACCGCGCTTACCGGTTGCGACAACTCCACCAGCGGCGAGGACTCCGACAAGGGGTCCAAGCTTGCGGCCATCAAGTCGCGTGGCCATCTGAATGCCGGCGTTAAGAAGGACGTTCCCGGCTATGGCTATTACGACACCGCCAAGGGCCGCTTTGAGGGCATGGAAGTCGATTTGTGCTACCAGATCGCCGCTGCCGTCTTTGGCGTGAGCTACAAGGAGGCCCGCGCCCAGGAGCTAGTCGAGTTTACCGACGTAACGCCCAAGACGCGCGGTCCGCTGATCGATAACGGCCAACTCGACGTGGTCGCGGCGACCTACACCATCACCGACGAGCGCAAGAAGAGCTGGGATTTCTCGACGCCGTACCGCACCGACTACGTGGGACTCATGGTCAAGAAGCGTTCGGGCTTTACCTCGATTGAGGATTTGGATGGCAAGGTCATTGGCGTGAGCCAGGGCGCCACCACGCAGAGCCTGATCGAGCAGATGATCAAGGACAACGGCTTTAGCTGTAAGCCCGAGTTTAGGGCCTTTAGCGGCTACCCCATCATCAAGAGTTCGCTCGACGCTGGCAATATCGACGTCTTTGCCATGGACCGCTCCACGCTGGCCGGTTACATGAACGAGACCGTTGAGCTGCTGCAGCCCGAGGTCAAGTTTGGCGAGCAGGGCTACGGCGTGGCGACCAAGAAGGGCTGTGACCTTTCGGCCGTGGTCGATCAGGTGATCTGCGATCGCCTGGCCGATGGCTGGCTCGATCATGAGGTCAAGACCTGGGGTCTTGTCTAGGCGAATCGTCCAAGGAAGGAATCAAATGCTCGAAGGATTGTTTGACGCCGACCGCTGGTCGACGACATTTCAA
Source organism: uncultured Collinsella sp. (assembly GCA_900550185.1). GTDB lineage: Bacteria > Actinomycetota > Coriobacteriia > Coriobacteriales > Coriobacteriaceae > Collinsella. The sequence continues at coordinate 3,649 of URRN01000003.1, read as the reverse complement.
AACATGGGGCCCTTCTGGGAGGGCTTTGGTGTGACGCTGCAGGTGGTTGTTGCCGGTCTTTTGCTGTCGCTCGTGCTGGGCATGCTGCTGGGCGTGTTCTCGACCACCCGTTCGCGCGTGCTGCGCGTTATCAGCCGCGTGTACGTGGAGTTTTACCAGAATACCCCGCTACCCGTGCAGGTGCTCTTTATGTACATGGCCGGCCCGCAGTTTTTGCAGGCCATAACCGGCGCCGACCAGCCAGTGCGCATCGCGCCGTTTGTGCTGGGCTTTCTGGGCGTGGGCCTGTATCACGCGGCCTACATTTCGGAGGTCATCCGTACCGGCATCGAGGCCGTCCCGCGCGGTCAGATGGAGGCGGCTCAGAGCCAGGGCTTCACCCGTGTGCAGTCCTACTGGTACATCGTGCTGCCTCAGACGTTCAAGATCATTCTGCCGCCGCTGTGCAACCAGGCGCTCAACCTGGTCAAGAACACGTCGGTGCTGGCGCTCGTGGCCGGCGGCGACCTTATGTATCGTTCCGACAACTTTGTGAGTCTATACGGTTACCTGCAGGGATACATCGTCTGCTGCCTTATGTACTTCATCATCTGCTTTCCGCTCGCCATGCTGGTGCAGTGGCTCGAGCGCCGCTCCAAGGAGCGTCCGCGCGGTGTGAGCCTGGCCGAGCTGGGGCTCGACAACGTAGAGGAGGCCTAGCGCATGGAAATCTTCAACGCGACCAACCTGCTCTACATTTGGGGCGGCTTTGTTAAGACCATCGAGATCTCGGCGCTGTCGATCTTTTTCTCGCTCATCTTTGGCACGGTGCTGGCGCTCGTTAAAAGCTATGCGCCCCGCTCGTTCCGTATTCTGGTGAGTGCCTACATTGAGCTGTTCCGCTGCACGCCCAACCTGCTGTGGATCCTGTTTATCTACTTTACGGTGCAGGGTTTGGACATTGTGATCTCGACCATCGCCTTTACGCTGTTTACCAGCGCTGTTATGGCCGAGATTGTGCGCGGCGGTCTCAACTCGATTCCGCGTGGCCAGTTTGAGGCGGCGCAGAGCCAGGGCTTTGGCTTCTTTGCCACCATGCGCTATATCATCCTGCCGCAGACGTTTAAGACGATCATTCCGGCGCTGTTTAGCCAGTGCACGACCGTCATCAAGGACAGCTCGTATCTTTCGGGCATTAACGTGGCCGAGCTCATGTACACGGCAAACGTCGTGATGGCCCATGCGATCGACCTGTCGCAGGTACTTATGCTCTACGGCCTGGTGTTTGCGATGTACTTTGTGCTCAACTTTGGCATCTCGCTGCTGGTGAGGGCATATCAACGCCGCATCGTAGCCGCATAGTCCTGCTTCCCCAAGCACGGCACCTTGCCCCTCAATCGTCGCTTGCGTACATTTAGTACGCGGCGCTCCTCTTTCGGGGCAATCTGCCGCACTTGGGAAACCAGGACAGAGGTAGGGACAAAATGAGAGATGGAAACAGTCCTTTGCTCATTTGTTAGAAAGGAATCGCGATGAGCGATCTGGAGAATAAGAAGAATCCTGTGGTCATTACCATCGCGCGCGACTTTGGCGCCGAGGGCCACGAGATTGGTCGTATCCTCGCCGATGAGCTGGGGATTCCGCTGTACGATAACGAGCTGCTGGTGCGTGCTTCGCTGCGCGCGGGCGAGTCGCTCGACAAGATGGCCGCCTACGACGAGCGCCTGGCCGTGGAGAACATGGCGTTTCTGCCCGACCGCTACGATGCGCGTTCGTACTCGGACAAGTTGTTCCAAAAGATGAGCCAGGTGATTTTGGATCTGGGTGAGACCGAGAGCTGCATTATCGAAGGCCGTCTGTCCGATTATCTGCTGCGCAACAACCCCAACCACATCGCCGTGCTGGTGACTGCGCCCTTTGAGGACCGCGTCGAGATCGTGCGCAAGAAGCGCGGCCTCAACAAAAAGAAGGGCGCCAAGCTGGTCAAGCAGCAGCAGAAGGCGCGCGAGGCGTTCTATAAGCGCTACAGCGCCGGAAAGTGGAAGATGACGAGTGGCAAGGATATCGTCGTCAACCGCGCCAAGCTGGGCCGCGAGGGCTGTAAAGACGTCATCGCCGCTGCCTACCGCTACAAGGTGGCGCAGCTCGAAGGCTAGCCGACCAAAACCACCACAAAGGGGACAGGCACCTTTGTGGTGGTTTTTGTTTTAGGCCGAGGGGAAGGCCTTGGTGAGACCGGCGCGCGTTTGCGTGTCGGTCTTTTGGTAGATGGAGCTCAGGTGGCGCTGCACCATGCGCATCGAGATTCCAAGCTCCTCGGCGACCTGTTTAAGTGGACGTTCGTCCTGGGTAACGGCTATGAGCACGTCGACTTCGCGCGGGGTGAGAGCGTGGTTGGCGATGAAGGCCTGACGCTGCTCCTCGACGGTGGGCGCGGCGAGCGCTTCCTCAGCAAGCTGCTCGCGCTTGCGCTCCTGCTCGGTTTGGGGCAGGCGGAACAGGCCGGCTGCCACGAATGCCGCACAGGCGGCGACGAGCAGCACGAGTGCGCCGATCATGATGAGAGCAACGTTGCCCGAGGTCACGAGAGCAAGCGAGATGCCCGATGTGGTGAATGCGCACACGTTATTGGCCGCGCGGCCCATGCCGGCCCAAAGGGCGGGTGCATGCATGCGCGGTGCCAGCTGTATAAAGGTGGCAGTGAAGAACGTGACGAAAAAGCCCGAGCTCAGGTAAAAGACGACAAGGCCCAGGTTGGGATCGGCGCCGGCCTCCACGGCCAGGATGGAAATGGTCGAGAGCACGGCGATGCCGAGCATGACAAGTCCCATGTAGCGGCGCTCGGCAAGATCAAAGATAAGACCGGCGGCAAGGCCGCTTGCAGCCAAAAAGAGGCGCGGCCAGGTCTGCACGGCAATGGTGCCGTGAGCGTTGGAGAGCGTGACCACGTTGTCGAGGGTCGAGAACAAGCAGGCAAGAATCATGACGAGCGCGATGCTCCAACACGCCTGCTTGGCGAGGGCGTGAGAGGGCTCAATAAAGGGATTGATGGCGGGGTTCGCGGCTGTGTCTGTGTTTTGAGGAGCAGCGCTGAGGGCGGAGATGGCGATCGTCGCTGTGCCGAGAACGATAAGCTCTGCGATACCGCCGCAATTGAGCAGGTTGACGGCGAACTGCATCAGGATGCCCGCGGCATAGGCCGCTCCCGCGCCGGTGGCGAGTTTGGGGTCATCCTGGAATGCCAACGAAAAGGCGTGGTGAGCAGCGGCACCCAGTAGGCCGAGTCCGAGGAATGCGAGGCATCCCAGAATCTCGAGCGCAAGCGGGCTCGTGGGGGACTGAATCTGAGTCAGCCCCAAGATGGCGATGGGGACGGCGGCACTGACAGCTGCCTGGGGCTTGCCCTTGCGCTGCGCGTGCCCAAGCAGCGGAGCGTATCCGATAAAGCCGAGCACGCTCGCACCCAGAATAAAGCCCTGTGCGAGCACAACGCATTCGGCACCGGCGAGCAGGCCGACATTGATGTCGAAGCGAAACTCGGCGGCAAGGAAGGCGAAGGTGAAGAGCGCGAGCGCCAGAAGTGCGTTGATTTTAGGCTTGCTTAGGTTCAAGGACGGTCCTTTGGATGGACGAATGATAGTGTCCTCGATTGTAGACCATGGCGGTAGGG
>URRN01000002.1 GCA_900550185.1 uncultured Collinsella sp. | reverse complement strand
TTCATAGCCGGCTGGGGCGCAACGAACGGCTGCGGCTGGGGCTGGGGCTGGGGCTGGCCCTGCGGGACGGAACCGGCAGAGGCATGGGGGACCTCGGTATTAGGAGCACCGCACACGCCGCAGAACTTGTCGTTATCGCCCATGGGGGCGCCACACTGCGAACAAAACATCGAAATCATCCCTTCGTATCTAGAGCGAATCACCTGGATCGCAAACGATGTCTTTGGCATCATTATCGCCCAATGTGGGGACAAATACCCCAAGATGACCGATTTGCAACGTAGGCGGCTTTATTCAATGATTCGAAGGGTATATCCGCGCTAGTTCGTGCCGCGGAAGCCCTTGCCCACAATCTCGGAGCTGTCAACGATCGTGATAAACGCATCCGGATCGATATCGCGGGCATAGCGGCGCAGTTGCACAGCTTCGCGACGGCTCAATACGCTCATGATCACCGTCACGCACTTACCCGAGAACGCGCCGTAGCCGCGGCTGATGGTCGCCGTGCGGTTGAGATGTTTAACGATAAACTCTTCGACCTTAAGCGGGTCGGAGCAAATAACGGTACAAACCTTGCGCAGGTGAATGCTCTCGATTGCTTTGTCGACCACGAGTGTCTTGGCAAACAGACCGAGCACGCAGTACAGACCGACGCGCGGGCCGTACAAAAAGGCCGCGATGGCTACGATGCCAATATCGACCAGAAGCAGGGCACGGCCGATCTCGAGCGTGGTGCGGCGCTTAAGGATCATGGCGAGAATGTCGGTGCCGCCCGTCGAGGCGCCAATGTCAAAGACAATGGCACTGCCAAGCGCGGGCAAGATAACGGCAAAGCACAGGTCAAGCCACATATCGCCCGTCAGAGATACGTCGGCCGGGATAAAGAGCTCAAACAGTGAGACGTAGGCCGAGAGCGCAAACGAGGCAAAGACGCTCCACAGGATTGCCCTGCGGTCCAAGAAGATGAAACCCAAGACAACCAGGACCGCGTTGATGATCCACATAAAGACGCCGACCGGCAGCGTCGGGAACAGCGTGGACAGAATGACCGACACACCCGAGGTGCCGCCAAAGGCAAAGTGGTTGGGGGTTTTAAAGGCGACGATGGCAAAGGCCGTGAGGACCAGACCCAGGTTGAGCTCGGCAAAGAACCGCGGAAAACCGGGCTCCTGGCTGCGCTTGCGACCGACCCGCTCACCGCGCTCGATAACGTCACGGTCGACCACGCGCTCCATCGGCACCACGGGCGGGCGATGCGCCTCCTCGGCGGCACGCGATGCGGCCTCCGCCGCGGCGGCCTCAATCGCCCATGCCTTGCTTTCTGTTTCGTGCTCGTCAGCCATTACGGCAACCCCTCGTTAACAATTTGGAAACAATGCGCCCATTAGGGTAACGCGGAACGCAAGGATTGCAACCCCTAGATAGACAAGCGGTATAGCAACATCGGGGACGCACGGAAAACGGCCGGCCGCGCTCTTGCATGCGCGGCCGGCCGTTTGACATTTCCGCAGATAAAACCTGCCAAAACGAACCTATCCTTTTTGGTAGGTTACTCGTGCTGGCTGGTGTGGCGCTCGTACTCCTCGGGGGTGATGACGTCCTCGATGCGCAGGTTGACGCCCGCCACCTCAAGGCCGGTCATCGCGGCAAGGCGCTCGGTGACACGTGCCTTGACATCGTCGAAGATCGCGGGCGCATAGGCGCCGTACTCGATAATGACGGAGATGTTGACGACCACGCGATTGTCATCGGTGACCTCGACCGTCACGCCCTTGGTCAGATTCTCGGCACCAAACTGCTCCTGCACAAAGTGCATAAGGTTACCCTTCATGCCCAGGACGTGCGGCACCTCGCGGGTGGCCATGGCGACGATCTTCTCGATCACACCGTTGGAATAGGTCAGGGAGTCCTCGGACTCGTCTGTTTCCTCATCATCCTCGTCCGCATCATCGGCGGACTCGGCCTCGACGAGCGCCTCATCCTCGAGCGTTACGTCCTCGGCCTCGGCGGTGACGGTCTCGTCTGCCTCGAGCTCGGTATCGGCCACATCGACCTTCGTATTAAAAGCCATGGTTCCTCCTTATGCCTGCCGCGGATGCGCCAGTCGAATACATATTAGCGGCCGCTAAACAGACGGCCGAAGAAGTTGACGATCCCGTTCTCGCCGTCGCGAATTTGGCCGATCACAGCGCCGATCAGCACGAAGAATGCAATGACGAGCGTGTCCCATAGGCCCAACGTGAGCACCAGCACCGCAAGCACAAAGCCCGCAACGGCACCGAGCGTGGTGTTGGGATGATGAACGGCGTAGCTCCAGATGGCAGCGCCGGTGCCCTTGATAAGGCCCATGGCCTCGTCAAAATCCGCGGCTGCCGCGTCTTGTAACTCGGTTGCCTCTGCTTTGGAATCAACAGGTTCGTTCGCCGGCGTGGCGCTCTGGTCAATCGTCAGGCGCGGCGTACGAGCGGTCTTATCTTGATTGGTATCACTCACCGGAAACCTCCACGGTCTGGACGGTAGTCTTGGACGGCAAAAAACGGACGCGCGCGGTCGTACCCGGCGTGCCGAGCATGGTGTCGCAGGCTTCCTCGATGCGCTGCTGCATCGCGGTAGCCAGAGATGCCACGTCCTTATCGTCAAGCGCGATAGCCTCGACCTTAAATCGGACGTGCGAATCGTCGGGGCCTTGGACGCGGGCCTCGACATGCTCGACCATCACGCGGTTGTCGCGTTCGGCAGCAGCCCTAGCACACGAAGAAAGCGCCGCAAGGGTGACCTCGATATTGCGCTCCCCCGCCGGATGCACACAGGACGGCTCGCGACGAGCAAACATCAGGCGGAAGAAGCTTACCAGCACGCCAATCGCCACGACGCCGGCACACGCCGTGACGACGATGCGCGGCATGGGGTCGCGCATCAGCAGCATAAAGCGATACGTATACGGCCCCCAAAACTGGCAGACAAGCATACCCAGCGCCACGATGGTGGCGGCAAGATACACGATCGCTAGGGCTCGTTTGAGTACGCGCACGCGGCGCTCCCTTCAAATCTCGGCTCCCGAAATACAAAACGGTTCGCATCATTATAAAAGAGCCGGGTCCGGTGCTCTACGCACGCGGATCCGGCTCATCTATTCCACGAGGCTTGCATGCTCGCTTCATTATGCCCAGATATGCACGGCTTAACCCGTGCGGGCGCTACTCCTCCTCGAGGGCAGCGATGACCTCGTCGGTCATGTCCATGGTGCTGTAAACATCCTGGACGTCGTCGAGCTCCTCAAGACGGTCGATGAGGCGCTGAACCTTCTTGGCGTCGGCGCCGGAGACCTCGGTCGGGGTGGTCGGGACCATGGTGGTCTCGGAGCCCTTGACCTGGACGCCCTGCTCCTCGAGCGCCTTGGAGACAGCCATAACCTCGTTGGCAGTAGTCCAGACGATCCACTCCTCGCCGGCGTCCTCGTAGTCCTCGCCACCGGCCTCGGCGATGGCCATCATGAACTCATCCTCGTCACCGGCAGCACCGTTGGCGATCATGGTCTCCTTCTTGGCGTTCTCGTCCAGGATCTCCTTGGCGACGACGATCTGGCCCTTGCGCTCAAACTGGAAGGCAACGGAGCCGGAGGTGCCCAGGTTGCCACCAGCGTGGGAGAAGGCGGAACGGACATCAGCGGCGGTGCGGTTGCGGTTGTCGGTCAGGCAGTCGACGTAGACGGCGACACCGGCGGGACCGTAGCCCTCGTACACGATGTTCTCGTAGACGGCGGCGTCAGCACCCGAACCAAAAGCCTTGTCGATAGCGGACTTGATCTTGTCCTTAGGCATGGACTGAGCCTTGGCCTTGGCAACGGCAGCGGCGAGGCTGGCGTTGTTCTCGGGCAGCGGGTCACCGCCGAGACGGGCAGCAACGGTGATGTTGCGGCTGAGCTTGGAGAAGAGGGCGGAACGCTTGGCGTCCTGCGCGCCCTTACGATGCTTGGTTGTGGCCCACTTAGAGTGTCCGGACATACGTGTCTCCTATCGGTTTCGACCTAAAGCCCAGCGCAGATGCTCGGGCAATATAAACAAACGTCGTTAGATTACCACTTATGGCTCTTTAAGCAAATACAAGACGCACAACAGGCATTATTCATTTTACAAGGTTCACAAGGCGCTCCAAGATGCACCGCAGGGACCAAATAGGGACCAAAAGCAGAGCTTCCAGCAAACTTGGAGGCTCTGCTTTTATTCGACCGTATCGGCAGCAAAAAAGCCCTCCCCGGCATGATGCCGAGGAGGGTGGTGTGTCTGCTATGGCCTGTCGATGATGACCTGGTCGCCATCCTCGTCGAGGTACGGCGTGATGGCGATGCCGCGGTCGCTCTCGACCACAATGTAAGCTCGATTCGTCGAACGCTCGGTGGCGATGTACGAGTTCACGTTCTGTGGCAGGTCGTAGAGCGGCCCGTCGGACTGATCAATGACCGTGGCGACGCCAGTCGCGCTTGCATCGCTGGGGTGCGCAAGCGAGCAGGCGACGGTGATGAGCGCGAACATGGCGATGACCGCCAGCACCGCGTATGCGAAGCCAAGCAGCTTCTCGCTGAACTTCATGTCACTCCTTGATGAGGTAGTCGTCAGCCTCGGGTTTGCCGGTGGCGCGTCCAACGGCGACATAGCGGACGTTTCCGCTATAACCGGTGTATCGGCCCCAGATGTATCCGTCTGCGGACTTGTACCAGTCGTCGATAACGACAGTCTGGCCGAGGCCGTAGGAGGCCACGACGGAGCCGGACAGCGACGGGGCGGTGCGCACATTCAGCTTTGACACGGTGCAGCGGTAGCGGCCGCCGAAGCTCTCGGTCTTAGCCGATGCCCCGGAATGAGCCTGAGATGCGCCCTGTGACGCTTTCTCAGGCTCCGCGGCACCGTTGACCATGGAGTCATACCAAGCCTGTGCGCGGGCGATGTAGGCGTCCTTCTGGCTGCCGTACAGCTCACCGGGGCAGGCGGTGGCGCTCCAATGCCTGTGCGGCCAGACGTTCTTACCCCACTCCGGTCGTCCGAGCTTGTAGTACACGCAGATAGCGGCCGTGAGGTGTGCGCCCGTGTCGAGGGTGTCCTCGGAAACGGTCCACGGGTCGGCGTGGTCGTTCGCGAGCTCGATGCTGATCGTGCGGTCGTTGCCGCCACCGGTGCCGATTCCGTCGCCGCACGCCCATGCGCGGTTGTAGTCGTCGACGAACTGGGCGATGCGGCCGCCGGCGACGCCGTAGTGAGCGCCGGTGCCGTTGGAGTCGAGGGCGGCCTTGCACTGCTCGAGCGTGAGGTTGCCCGCCATATGGTGCACGGTCACGCCGGAGATGCCATATGGGCGACCCTTGGTGAAGCCGGCCGCGACGCGCATGTAAACGTCGGGCTGGAGGTTCTTCCAGTCCATGCTACTCGCCGGTCCCGTCATGGTCGAAGATGCGCATGAGCGGGGTGTCGCGAAGCTCGGGGTATGCGGCGCACACGTTCTCGAGGATGGAGGCGACCTCCATGATGATGATGTAGACGCACACGATGGTCACAGAGACGCCGCTGAAGCCGAGGCCGGCGATGTGAGCGCCGGCAAGCTCGATCATCACTGCGACCGCGATGAGGCAGCAGAGCAGAATCTTGTGGCCGAGGCCGACGCGCATCTTGGCGCTCGAGACGTTGCCGTTGATGACAGCGCCGATGAAGCCGGTCAGAATGTCCATGACCATGAAGCCGCACGCGATGACGATTGCCCACTCCTGCGGCTCGGTGAGCTGGTATTCCATTGTCTCTCCTAGATGAAAAAGGCCCCCGCACATGCGGGGCCGTAGCTACTCGGTGTCAGGCTCGCCCTTTGCGGCGAGAATCTCGGCAAGCTCCTCGTCGGTGATCTTGCCATTCCCATGCACGTTCTCGACCATGGTCTTGGTCCACTTGTCGTTGACGTACCAGGTCTTAATCCTCGATGCCAGCGTGCTCATATCCAATCACCCCCTCGTTCTCGGGGAGGTCGACGTCGCACATGCACGCGAGGTACGTGATGTTGGCGTCGTACGTGTCGAGCGCGGCGACGATGTTCTCCTCCCTGCGGCTACCCTCGATGTCTCCATTGGTTCGCTTGATTACGACCATCGGTATCTCCCTTCCAGAGGTCCCTGTAGTAGCGCCTCATGCGCCGTATCAACTTGAACGAGTCGCCCTTCTTGACGTGGGCGACCCAGCCCTCGAAGCTCGCGTCGGCGTCCTCCTTTGAGATGACGCCGCGCTTCGCGAGCCTGACGACGCCCTTGAGGTGCCGCCTCTCCTGCTTGACCTTCGCAGACAGGACGTTCATGAAGACGCGCCCGGTCGGCGACAGCTTGAAGTGGAAGCCGAGGAAATCTATGCCGCGAGATAGCGGCCTTATGTGGGTCTTCTTCCTGTTGAGAGCGAAGCCGAGCTTGGCGTACTCATCTGTCAGGACGTCGAGCGCCCGCTCAAGCTCCTCGCGGCTGTCGCTTATGAGGATGGAGTCGTCCATGTACCTTATGTAGTGACGGACCCTGAGCCGCTCCTTGACCATGTGGTCTATCGGGCTTAGGACCGACACTCCGGCTATCTGTACGAGCTGCGAGCCTGGGTTGACCCCGACGTCGCCCGTGTACTGGTTCTCGAGAATCGAGGCCACGATGCCAACGTACCTCGCATCGAGATGGCGCTCGAACGGTGCGAGCGCCGTCGCGTGCGGCATGTTTGGGTAGTAGCCGGCCACATCGAGCGTCAGCACCCACCCGTCTTCACCGTGCTTCGCGTAGTGCTCGCGCATGAACCGCTTGAGCCTGTTCCGCGCGAAGTCCGTGCCCTTGCCGGTCTGGCACGATGCGTTGTCGTATATCCAGTCCCGGCTCATGGCCGGGTAGAGGACGAAGTCGTTGAGCGACCTCTGGAAGACCCTGTCCCTGAACGGGATTGCGACGATGTCGCGCTGCTTGGGGTAGTAGATGGGGAAGCGCCTCACCGGGCGCTGGACGTATGTGCCGTCCGCAAGCTCGTCTGCGAGTCTCGCCACCTCGGTCGGCGCGTTGAGCACGAAGCTCGCCACGCTGCCCTTCCACATCACTCCCCTGCGGCATCGCTCCATTGCCTCCCAGAGGCACTCGAACGACATGGGGTCGACGGCGCTTGCAGGCCCAGCACATCCATCGGAGGTGGGGCCGTCGCCGCCGCGGTGTTCGGCCCTCTCGGGCACTGGACCGGGACTCCTTGCGCCGGGGTCTGCGGCGGACGGCGCTATGCGTCGCCTCTCCATGCCGCTATGCCCGTTGCAATCGGGGGCCGCGCGATTGCCGTTGTACGCGTTGTTGTTGTTCACGTTGCCATCGGCGTTCACGAGGAACGAGTTGTACGCGTTGTCGCGGTTCGCGGACCGCATCCAGGAGTTCTGGGCAGTATCAGCCCCGGTCCAAGAATCTCTAATGCCCGGCACGGAAGCGTCGGGCATCTGATTCACTCCATGCGGAGGTCATCGACCTCACGGAACTCACGAGTCCGGACCAATGGTGGACCCGCCTGCCGCGGAGGTGGAACGTCTTCTTCGCGACGCCGATGAGGAAGATCAGCTCGTTGCACTTGACCTTGGCCTTGCGCTGGAGGCTCCTCCTCTCGGCGAGGTCGTCATCGTCGACGACCTTGATGTTGTTCGCGCTCCAGAGGTACTGGCCGATTGCCACGCTGGCGTCCACGATGCGGGCCGTCAGCATGGCGAACTCGGGCTTGAAGGTCCTCTCGTTGGCCGTAATCTCGACCGTGTAGGAGCAAAGCTCATTTGCCTTCGCGAACACTTCCATCCTGCTCTTACCGCGCCTGCTGGCGGGTACGGTCATGAATGGCCTCCTTTGGTTGTAGGGGCCGGGGCGAGGTGTCGCCCCGGCGATTGACGATTAGCAGATGGCGCAAGCGGGGGCCGCGCGATGGCCGTCGCACGCGCTGTAGTAGCTCACGCCGCCACCGGCGTACACGAGGAACGAGGAGCACGCGCCGTCGCGGGCCGCGGACCGCACCCAGGAGTTCTGGGCAGCCGTCTTGGCGTTGAGCGCGTACTGGATGTACGCAGGCTCCTTCTGCCACAGCGGGGCCTTGGACGTGCCGCCGCGGGCGAGCTTCCAGTACTCCCACGGGTCGCCCTCGACGCCGTTGACGGAGGACTCGTTGCAGTTGATCCAGTGCTGCTCGAGGCTCGGCAGGAAGAACTTGTCGAAGGTCTTGGAGAGCGCCGGCGCATCCGAGGTGCCGCCGTAGGTGATGTAGCTGCGGGCGGTCACGACCTCAATCTCGCCGACTGCCGCGACGAAGTCGTCGGGCAGCATCGACATGAAGCCGGCCTTGGAATCGTACGGTCCGTAGCACACGGACGCGGACGGAATGTGGTCGTAGTCGTGCTTGGCCTTGAACCAGTTGGCGTCGCGGCTGTTGAGCCACTGACGGAGGTTCGAGTGCTCCCAGTCACCGTTGCCGTAGGCGGCGCACTGGATGGACCAGAGGTCGCCGCTCTTGGGCTTGTCGAGCGTGCCGAGGCTCGTGCCGGCGCCGCCCTCGGCCACGGCGAGCGTCGCCTTCGGGGTGGCTGCGGAGGCGCTGTCGAACACGTAGACCTTCCAGTCGGTCACCTTTGTGTCCCAGGCCCCGTAGAAGCCGAGGAGCTGGTTGCCCTTGACGAGCGGGTCGGAGAGGGTGAACTGGTAGGTCTTCCCCTTGACCATCGTGCCCTGGCTGTATCCGAGCGTCACGTTGTAGATGCCGGCGGGAAGGCCGGACTCACCGGCCACGTAGAACGCCTCTCGGGCGTCGAAGCTCGTGGCGAATGGCAGCGTGTAGTGCTGCTGGAGGAACATGGCCGGGACGACGTCGCCGACCTTGTTGCGCACGTTGCCGAAGCCCGTGACGTCCCACGGGTCGTCGTACACGTTGGAGCCGTCGGTCAGCTTAACGACGAGCTGGTCGCCAACGGAGAAGGCTTTGTCGGCCTGACCGGACTGGGCGATGTGCTTCACCTCGTCCCAGCTGACCTCGGTCGAGACGGCGTTGTTGCGCACCATCTGCGCGAGAAGGCCGTTCTGCACGTTGAGCGATGCGAGGATCGCGTTGCCCGTGGTGTCGAGAACGAGCCTGTTGTCTGCGTCTGCCATTGGACTACTCCTTTGCTTTCTGACAGATAAAGCCCTCGGCATCCAGGTAGATTCCGAGGGGGAACAATGCGGCCAGCTTGGCGGCGGTTTCGTCGCACGCTTCCTTAGAGGCGTTGGCGTCCTCTGCCGCTTTGGCCGCCTTTGTGGTCGCGGCCATAGTCGCGGCTTTTGCCTTGTTCGCGTTATCGGTCGCTGTCTTTGCATTGCCGGTCGCCTCGTCCGCGAGCTGCTTCGCCTGCTTGGCGTCGCTCGTGGCCGTCTCGCAGGCGCTCACCGCGGCGGTAGCGCTTGCGTTTGCGGCGTTCGCGCCGCTTGCAGCCGTGTTGGCTAGATCTGCGGCTTTATTCGCAGCGTCGGCGGCCTCCATCGAGATCGTCGACTCGATGCGGTAGATGGTTCCGTCGGTCGTCTTGATGCGGTCGACGTTGCCGTTCTCGTTCGTGAGGAACTGGGCCATCTCAGCCATGTCGTGCCACTCCTTTCATTACCTTGCGATGACGCCGGTCACCGTGGCCAGGTGCCCGACGATGTCGACAATCACGCGGTCGCCCTTTGCCATCCCCTTGCACGAGACAGTCATCGACACACCCGCGTGCGGGCTGTCCGAGGCCGTCTCGCCGTCGTAGCGGATTGAGCACTTCGGGTAGGCAACCGCGGTCACGGTCGCGTACCTGCGGGTCACATATGGTGTCTCGGAGCTTTTGCGCAGCATTGAGGCAAGCTCGCGTGCAGCATCCTCGACGCTTCGCACAGTCACCTCTCGTACCTCCTAAGCTCCACGTCCATGAGGACTCCCGGCTCGCCGGTCGGACTCATGATCCTGATTGAGAAAAGGCCGCTGATGTCGGCACTCGGGTACTCGATTCGCGCCGTCTCCCCGTATCGGATGGGGCACCAGACGGTCGATAGCGTGATGCGGTGGATGACGCTCTGCTCGGTGCCGAGAAGCTCCTTGGCCTTGTCATCGACGAGCTTCTGAATCTGCTCGTCTGTCGACTCATCGGGCACGTCCGAGAGCGACTCCGTGCGGCAGATGGTCCTGCCCTGGTTCAACGTTGAGAACTCGCTGTCCGGGTCGTCGTCTCGGGCGATTCCGACGAACGACTTCTCCTGGGTGGAGTAGGTGACGCGCACGACGTTCGCGACGCCGTGCGTATCGCGCTCCTCCGTTACCTCGCTGAGGAATCGGGCGTTAGCGCCCTCGATGAACTCCCAGACCGGTGCGCTCTTGGACGGCTCGCGGTACTTAGTCAGGTGGACGACGCCGTAGCCGTCGGTCCATGCGGAGCGGAACCCCGCATACTTGAGCAGGTCGTTCACGGCGTCGAGGATTGAGTCGTCACCATCTCCTCCGACGCCGTACGTCCTCTCGGCCCCCAGTCTGTAGTCGGTCTGTTCGAAGACGCACTCGAGTCCCTGGCCGCGGATGAAGCCGGCGGCCACCTCGACGGGGTCTGCGCCGGCGGGTACGGTGACCGGCATCATGAACTGCGAATCTGCAAGCTCCTGGAGGCGGCCGTACATCTGGAGCGTTCCCCTCGACGCGCTGCCGTTCGCAGTGCGCTCGGGCGTGCTCACGATGTACGTGCCGAGCGTCGACGTCGCGGTCGAGCCGTCGTGGAACTCTGCGTCGAGATGGACGCGCAGCAGGTCGGAGCCGATGTTGAACCGGCCCGCATAGTCGACCGTGCCGGACTCCTTGATGGACGTGTCGTCGTTCCATGAAAGTTGGAGCGTACGCGGCTTGATGCCGCGCAGTAGGCGCAGGTCGGCACCGGTGCTGCGCGATACGACCATGAACCTGAGCCTCGACTTGAAGCCCTTCGAGAGCCATCGCTCGGTATCAGACGTCGCCATTGACAGGCTCCTCCCACACCGATTCGGTCATGGAGGCGGATACGCTCCACCTCTTGAGGCCGGACGACTCGCGCTCGACCTCCATGTCGACCGCCACGGTCGCTCGGTTGCCGTCGAGGTCCCTGAACCAGCACCACGACCAGCGGCGCGACAGCTCGCGGACCGCGTTGGCCTGCGCGATGTCGTACAGCTGCCACGACGAGGCAAGGCTCACGTCCATCTCGTCGAGGTCGTACCTCATCGGGAGTCCGCCGTTCTCGCCGTTGTCGGCGAAGTGGTACAGCTCGCGGCTGTGCTCGACGCCGTGGGACGACGTCGGGTTGAACCCGGCACGCAGGAACGTGCCTCCGTCGCGGCCGAAGTTCATGGCCGCGAACTTGCTGCGGCAAATGGTCGGCACGACGACCTCGGTCGAGGTTCCGGAGAACGCGTACGCGGTCACTACGTAGTAGAACTTGACGTTAAGCGGCGGAAGGCGGTCGAATGCGGCGCTACCACCCGTCAGCTTGGACGCAAGTTTCGTCATGGTGCCGTCCGGGTTGACGCGCGAGACGTCGAACGAGACTGCCTCGGCGACCGCGTTCGACAGATTGATGGTCTTTCCATCGACCGTGGTCTTTCCGCTCAGCGCGGCACCGCCGTCGATGATTGACATGGGGCCGACCAGCACCGTGCCGTCGACCGTGTATTCGGTCGAGCCTTTCTCGATGAGGATGCTGCCCGCGAGTTCATCGTCGTAGGAAATGGCGATCTTGGGCGGAGCAGGCTCATACCAGTGCGTCGTGAAGCGCCTCATGGCCCTCACGGTAAGGCCGGAGCCGCCGCGGACGTCTAGCACGAGCGTGTACGACGCGTCGTTCTTGATGGTCGAGTACGCACCGACGTTCCACGATGTCGCATCCGTAGCCGGCGTTATGGACTCGACCTCGTTGCCATCGGTGTCGAGAAGAGAGACTTTGACGTAGCTGACGCCCGTCTCGTCGGAGATGTTCCAAGAAACGTTGATGGGAATCTCGCCGATGACGACGGAGTCGCTCGCCGGGTTCGTGAAGTACGCCTGCGGTGCGTTCGCCACGTTGAACACGTAGTAGCGCGACCACTCGCCCCAGCTCGGGTCTACTCCCTTGGTTCGGGCGCGGACCTTGTAGCTTCCCTTGGACGATACCGCCTTCGTCACGAGTGACTGGCCGCCCGGCAGCGTCATCGACTCCATGTTGCCGTCGGGCAGCGTGAACTCCACCTGCTGCGCGGACGGGTCGGTGCGGTCGGGATGGTTGGGGATGATGGTGAACGCCACGTTCGCGGACGTGCCGTCGAACGCGTATGCGCCGGACAGCCCGGAGATGCCGGGCGGACCGGGCGGGCAGATCGTGATGACCGCACCGCTGTACGCCCACTCGCCCTTCAGGCCGGACTGGACAGCCCTGATGCGGTAGTAGACCGTGCCGGCGGGCGGTGCAGTGTCCTCGAAGCCCCTGCCGGTCCTATTTAGTTCGACGGAGGCCCACGTCTTGCCGTCGGTCGAGATTTCCGACTCGATGGACTCGTAGTACATGGGCGAGGACGCCGCAACCATAACGACGCTGCCGGTGTCGCTCTTTGAGGTCGACAGCATGAAGGCGAGCGGCGTCGTGTACACGACAAGCTCGGACGTTCGGTCCGACTCTCCTCCCGGGCCGTACGAGCGGAGCGCGTATGCGTACTTGTGGCCGGCCTCGGTGGAGTTGTCGGTCCAGTTCTTGATGTCCCAAGAGACATCCTTGATGTTGACCCACGTTCCGTCATCGGTTCGACGGTCGACGTGCACGCCAGTCCACGGGTAGTGCCCGTTCATGCCGGTGTAGTTTGCCTCCCACGCGACCTTCTGCGAGGAGTCGCTCACGCGCGAGACGCTGACGTTCTTCGGCTGGTGCGGCGTGTAGTACTCGATTGCCGGAACCGTCACGTTGACGCCGGCCTCGGTGCCGCCCCAGCGCCATGCTCCGTAGCCGCTTACGGTCTTGCCCCACGTCTTGTACCAGCAGTAGACGTTGTAGGCGTCCCCCTTGCGGGGGAACGGACCGTATGTGGCGCTGCCGTAAGCACCGTTCGCGTGCGTACTGAGACACGCCCAGTCGATGTCCCCGCTCCATTGGGCGGCGACATCGCTCGTGGCGGCATGGCCGACCTGTCCTGCGATTCCGTACAGACAGGCGGCGTCGAAGTACGCATGGCCCTCGACGGTGATCCAGACGTTGTCGTTATCCTTCTTGGAGACGTATGCGTTGACGTATCCACGCATACGGTAGTCCGCGTAGTTCGTGGACCAACCGGAATAGGCATCTGCCATGCCGACTCCCTATTTAAACAGGAAGGGGGCCTGATGACCCCCTTCGTCACTTCATCTTGTAGAACCTGCCCGTGCTCTTGATGAGCGTCTGGACGGCGTCCTCGATGCCGGGATTCGCCTGGACCGTGCGACCGTCGACGGTCACGTAGTAGTTGACCGTCTTGGACTCGCTGACGCTCGAGTAGGACTGTCCGCCGGACAGCCTCGAGGACACGTTCCCGGCATAGGCGTCGACCGACGCCGCGTAGGCGAGCGTCTCCGCGGCCTTGCTGACGGAACCGACGCCGGACACCATGCCGGCGGCGAAGTTCTGGGCCAGGTGCAGGCCGGAGCGCTTTCCGCCGCGCTCCGCGCCGGACCACGGACCCTTGTCGGGGACCGAGAACTGAAGGATTGACCTCGCGGCGTTTGCGATGTTGGTCGCGGCCCTCGACACCCAGCCGATTCCTGCGTTGATGCCGGCGGCGAAGTTCGATGCGAGATGCGATCCGGACCTGTAGGTATCGCCCACGACCGTCATCGTGGCGGCCTTCGCCGCGATGCTCGCGGCCTTCTGGGCCACGCTCCACGCCTGCGACCCGATGCCGGAGCCGAAGTTTCCGGACGCGGTAGCGCCATTGCCGCGCATGTCGCCGACGTCGCCCATCCTGGCGGCGTTGCCTGCGAGCCTCGCGGCCGTCGACGCGACGAAGCCGAGGTTCGACCCAGCGCCGTTTGCAAGCTCGGAGGACGCGGTAGCGCCCTTTCCGTTCATCTCGGGGGCGAGGAAGTTGAGCGCGTCGGACAGCGCCTGCCCGATGGAGGACATGGCGCTGATGGGGCCTTCACTGCCTGTGTCGATGCCGTTCTGGAGGCCGGCGTCGAGGTCGCCGCCGATGGCCTCGAAGACCGTCGACGGCGAGTGGACGCCGAGAATCTCCTTGGCCCTGTCGATGACGTCCTGGCCGAGCGCGGCGGACGCCTCCGGGGACAGCGTTCCGTTCCTGATGCCCTCGGCGAGGCCATCGTCGATGTTGATTCCGGCCTCTTTGCACTTGGTCACAAGCTCGTCGTCGAGCTTGAGCAGGACGGCGTCCTTCATGGCCTGCGTGGCGTCGGCCGGCAGGTTGGAGTACTGCTCGATGACGTCGGCAAGGGCCTGCGGGCAGTCGATGCCGTAGCGCTTGAACGTATCGGGCAGGTCTGAGATGTTCCCCTCGGCGAGCGACTTCATGATGAGCGTCGCGTCGCCAACCCCGATGGAGCCGCCAGCGATGCCCTGTGCGAGCATCTGGGCCACGCTGAGTCCGAGCGGCTGCATCTCGGGAGGCAGTCCCTCCACGGCAGCGTTGACGCCGTTCGTGACGAACGCCACGGCCTGGTCGACAGTGACCTTGCCGTTCTCGATTCCGAGGGCCAGCGAGGATGTGATGCTGCTGCCATAGCCGGACATGGAGTCGGACAGCCCCTTGAACGCGCCGGAGACGCGCTCTGTGGCATCGTCCATGTCCTCGATGCGGTCCGTCAGGTACTTCGTGTTCTCGGCGGCCTTCTTCTGGGCCTCTGTCGCCTCGTCGAGGTTCTTCTTCTCCTCGGATGTCGCGGTCGCGCTCTCCCACACGGCCTCGGCCTGCTCCTTGGTGACCTTTCCGGCTGCCGAGTTGTTCTTGATGTACAGCTCGATCCACTCGTCGTGCTTCGCGAGCCTCTTGTTGTATGCGTCGGTGGCCTTCTCGACCTCGACGGTCGCGCGGGCCTCCTCCTCGAGGTACTCTGCCGCGACCTTGGAGTACGCCTGCTTCTTGGCGTTCAGCTCCCATGCGTCGGCATTGGCCTTCAGCGCATCGGTGCTCTTGGAGATGGAGCCGGACACCACATCGGTCACGCCGACGGAATCGCCCGTGATGTCGTTGTAGCCCTTCACGGCCGCGGCGAGCTTCTCCTGCTCGTACTTGTTCAGCTCGGACTTTGACGTAAGCTCCTCGATGGTGCCGATATAGCTCTCGAGGAGGTACTTGTTCGAGCCGATGTCGTCGAGCGAGGACGCGAACCCATCGTTGATGTCTTTCAGGGACTCATAGAGTCCGTCGACGTCCGGCTTGAGTCCGGCATAGGCATCATCAAGCGCATCGACTGAACCCTTATGGCTGTCGATGATGGACGAGGCGCTCTGCATCGCGCCGTTGACGAGGTCCTGCTTTTCCTTCCACCTTGCATATTCGGCCACGAGTGCGCCGACGACGCCCACTGCCGCACTGACGGCGACAATCGGCAGCGACGCCTTCAGTACGGTGCTCGCACCAGCCAGGAGCTTCGTCCCCGTTACGGCGAGCTTCTCCTTGGCGGTGAGTCCCGAAAGCTCGTCGGCCATGGCCGCTGCCATCTTCGCCGCGTTCGCCGACGCGCTGTTCAGCTTGGACAGGTGCTCCCTTAGCTGCTTCGCTCCTGTTCCCGCCGTTCCGATAATGGACAGCACAGGGCCTGCGGCTGCCGCCAGCAATCCAGCACCTGCGGCAGACAGACGGAAGCTGTCGTCGGCCTTGGCGAAATTCTTGGCGGCATCGCCTGCGACGTCGGCAACACGGGAGAAAATCGGTGCCAGAGCGTCGCCGAGCGCGGACGCGGCGTTCTCGCCGGCGTTCTCGATTCGGGAGATTGAGCCGGACAGGCCCTCGGCCTTCTTGCTCGCCTCTGCGGCGGCGTCGCCCGCGTCCCCCCACTCGTCGCTCACTCCGCTCCACGCGTCGCGCGACATCGTGAGGTTGTCGTCTAGTCCCTCGACCGTCTGCATCAGTCCCTCGACCGCCTGCTTCTGGCGGACCGAGGTGATGCCGAGGTCGACGAGGGTCGCGTCGGCGGAACCGCCGCTCTCCTCGATTCCCTTGAGGCCCTCGACGAACGCCTTCAGCACGGCAGTCGGGTCCTTGTCCCATGCGGCCTTGAAGTCCTCCGCGGACATCTGCGACGTCCTTGCAAAGGCGTCGAGCGAGCCTCCGCCCTGTGCCACAGCAGTCTCGATGTTGGACATCGTCTTGCTGATGGCGGTGCCGGCGGACTCGGCGTTCTGGCCGGTCGACGCGATGGACGAGGCCCATGCGAGGATGTCCGGCGTGGTCATGCCGATGATGGAACCCATGGAGCCGATGCGCTTGGCGATGTCGATGATCTGCGACTCGGTCGACGCACCGTTGTTTCCGAGGCGCACGAGCGAGTCGGAGAACGCCGGCATGTGGCTCTCGTCGAGGTCGTCGAGGATGTTCGCGAGCTGTCCGAGGGCAGTCGCGGCCTCGTCGGCATTGAGGTCGGTGGCGACGTCGATGTTCGAGACGGTCGTCGCGAACGTGTCGAGCGCCTCTGTGGCGATTCCAAGCTCGCCGCCGATTGCCTGGATGGACAGGATCTGCGACGCGGACGTTACATGCGTGTTGGAGAAGTCGATTGCGGCCTGCTTGAGGCTCTCGAAGTCCTGCTCGGTGCCGTTGACGGTCTTGCGCATGTCGCGGTAGGCGGAGTCCATGTCGTTCGCGGCGCTGATGGACGCGCCGCCGAGCGCGACCATCGCCGGGGTCAGCGTGGCGGACAGTGTCATGCCGAGCGACTTCACGGTGGACCATCCGAACTCGACGGTGCCACCCATGTTGCGCATGGACGATGCGAGTTCGTCGACCTGAATCTTGGCTTCCTCGGCGGTCTGCTTGACCTCGACGTACTCCTTCTGCATGTTCGCGGAGTCTCGGGCGGATGCCGCCTTCTTCTCCTCCGCGGACAGCTCGTACACGGCGGTCTTCGCCTTGAGCACGGCCTCTGCGGCCTGCTTGTAGTCGTCCTCAGTGGACTTGGCAGACTGGTCGACCTGCTTCATGCGGCTCTCGGCGTCCTGTAGGGCAGCCTTGGCGTGCTGAAGCTCCGAGTTGATGCCGGACCAGTGCTCTGTGGCCTTCTGGGCCTCGATTGCGACGTTCTTGGTAGAGGCGGCGACCTTGTCGACGCCGGACTCCTCGTACGCCTTCAGTTTGTCGCCGAGAAGCTCGGCCTTGTGCTTGGCAAGCTCGGCGGCCCGCGCGAGGTCGTTCAGCTTGCGCTCGGCGGCCGTCATGTTGTTCGGGTTCATCTTGAGGGCCGCATCGCAGCGCTTCGCGTCGGAGATGAGGTCCTTGATGGATGCGTCCATCTTCTCGACCTCGCGGTCGGTCGTGATGAACCCCTGGGCCAGGCTCGACGGGATATTGAGCTTGCCCATCTGCGTGGACAGGCTCCTCACGTCGGACGTGGTAACGTCGATCTCGTTCTCGAGATGCTTCAGCTCGGCGACCTGCTTTGCCGCCTCGTTCTCGTCGAACGCCTGCTGCCATGCACCGCGCATTTCCATGATGGCGTCGATGTCGTCATCGGTGACGAGTCCGACTTCCTTGAGCTTGGCGACGGTCGTCTCGAACTCCTCGTTGGAGCTGCGGATGGCGTAGGAGAGTTTGAAGTCGTCGGGAAACTCCTCCATCGCGCGTGCGGCCTTGTTGATTGGGCCGTACATCTTGTCGAGTTCCGCGTTGAGCGCGTTGTATCGCTTGAGCGCGAGCTGTGCGTTCAGGGCCGCGTTCTCGGTGTGCTCCGCAAGCTCCTTGACGCTTCGGTCGGTACCGGTAGCGGTCGCCCTGGACAGCTGCTCGTGGGCCTCCTTGAGCGTCTTGAGCTTGAGGGCGGCCTCCTGTGCGCGGTCCTTGAGAAGTTCGTACTTTCGCGTGACGTTGGTCAGGCTACCGGGGTCGAGGTTGGAGGCCTTGGTGATGGCCTTGAGCTGCCTTTGAGTCTCGGCACCGGCCTTGGTAGCTGCCTTGAGGGCGGCGGTGAGCTTGGTGGTGTCGCCGCCGATCTTGATGGTCAGTCCGCGATATGCGTCCGCCATGGGTCACCCTGCCCTTCCTGTTAACCGAGCAGCCGGTCTATGTCTTCTAGGGTTGCGTCGCGCGTGCCGTCGGAGCCGTTTCGCTGCGGCACGGTCGACTGAAGGAACATCAGCAGCTCCGGCAGGCGCATCGTCATCAGGCGGTCCCACGGGATGCCCGCGCGGAGGCCGGATGAGAAGATTCGCGTGTACCGGAGCGGGTCTTCGCCCGATTCGCCGGACTGCGCCGGCACTCCCTTAAGAGCGGGTGTGAAACAGGCCGCGCTGCGTCTCCTCGAACGCAGCGAAGTTGGTGTCGCGCATGTTCACCTGGCCGAGGCCCATGAGCCACTGCCTGAACGTCGGGCAGGCGTCGCCGGCGACGTCGCAGGCCGTCTTGCGCATGGCCCACATGACGCGCAGGGTCGCGTCCCATCGGTCTTTCGTGTAGTCGATGACGGTGCTCACGTACTGGGGGAAGGCCTTGCGCACGAGTGCGGACGTGGCCTTCGGCAACGGCTTCTGCTTACCGGTCTTCTCGTCGACGGGCATGTTCTCGGCGAGCCTGTTCTCGACGAACTCGGCGGTCACCACCTTGCCGCTGTCGTCACCGAGGTCGACCTTGTTGTAAAAGTCCGCGATGAGGGACAGTCCGAACTCCTGCTCATACAGGTAGGTCGTGTACGCGGAGCAGATGTACTCAAGCTCCCCGGTGCCGTCGATGTCGTATTTCATGCTGTCTACCTTTCCTTGTAGGCGTTAAAAGAGACACGCGGGCCTCTCGCCCGCCTACTCGACGAGAGGTCCGCGTGTTTCTTTCAAAAGAAAAGGGGCACCCGCAGGTGCCCCTTTTCAGCTGTTTGTCTAGGCCGAAGCGGTCGGAAGCAGGACGCTATCGAAGAAGGAGTCGTACTTGGCCTTGTCGGTGGACTTGACGGTGGCCTTGGAGATGTTCTTGGACTCGCCCTTGAACGTGAGCTGCTTGCCTGCGGCGGAGAAGCTGTAGGTGTCGGTGTCGGGGTCGGTCGTGTCCTCCCTGGTGTTCGCCTCGGTGTTGGGGCGAGACAGCTTGCAGCTGTAGTAGACGCAGCGGCGCTTGTAGGGGTCGCCGTTGACCTCGAACATCAGGGCGAACTCGACGCCCGTGCTGTCCATGTCCTCGAGCAGGAGTCCGCCGTCGTCGATGTATCCGAGCAGGTCGATGAGCATCTGCTCCTCGGTGTCGGCAAGCTCAAGCTCGCCGGAGATGCTGGAGGAGTCGACGAAGGTGGCGTACACGACGTCGTCGGCGTAGAACTTGGTAACGTCGCCGTCGTACTCGACGGTGAGCTTCTTAGCGCCGGGTGCCTTGACAGGCGTCTTGTACTGGGACTTCTCGGAGTCCCAGACGGCATAGTGGACGTTCTTGAGTCCGTACTTAACCTTTGCCATTGGTTAGTTCCCTTCCTTGGTAACTGTGAAGTAATAGGAGACGATTCGCGCGTGCTCCGACTCCGACCAGTCCTCGTACACGCGGACGGGTCCGAACGCCCGTTTCAGGGCCATCAGAAGGGCTGTCTCGACCACCGGGTCGGCCTGCCTCTCGATGAGTTCGACCCGGTACCTCGGCATCGAGTACCAGTTGTCGTCGTCCGCGTACTGCTCTCCGCCGGAGTCGAGCGAGTAGACGAAGAACGGCGGCTTGACCTTCGACCCCTCCGGGTACGCCTGGTGCGTTCCGGCGATGCCGGTTGACCTGCACGCCTCGTAGACGAGCCTGTCGAACGACCCGAACAGCTCGATGGCCTCTCCGATGTGCGCAGTCGGCTCGACGACCTCAACGTTCGCGCCGATGACGATTCCGTCCTCGGTCTTCCCGAGCGGTCCGGTCAGCGTCGCGCCGATGACGCCCACATTGCTCATAGGTCGGCCTCCAGCCTCTGGACAAGCGATTCGTATGCCTTCTGGAAGCCGCGCTCGGCCGCCGGGGCGACGTGGGGCCTTCCGGGCACGCGGCCGCCGCCGATGGTGGCGTGGCCCTTCTCGAGGAGGTGCGGGAGGCCCGGTTTCGTCGAGTAGACGTGCGACTCTGGCTTCTCCTCAGTCCCCTCGACTCTGTAGCGGATCGACTTGCTGTAGTCGCCGGTGCGGACCGGAGCGCCCTCGCGCCACGCTTGCTTTGCCTCCTCGGAGCCGTCCTTTACGGACTCGAGGAGGTCGTCGCACGATACGGCCTTGATGTCTCCGAATATCTCGTCGAGCGCCGATGCGAAGGCGTCGGCCCCGACAGTCCTGCTAGCCATTGGAGACGTGCCTCCCCAGCTGTAGCTTCACGAACTCGCCCGAAACCGAGGCGTTCTCGACGTCGTACTGGACTCCGCCGAACTCGACCTCGCTCTCGCCTGAGTACTCGTCTGCCCTGAGCTGGATGAGCGCGTCGGCGCGGAGGCCGACGTCGAACGACGTGGCCCACAGGTCGCTGCCGACGGTGAAGCGGTTGCAGTAGCGCATCCTGCGCTCAGGCTGCCCCTGAATCACGTTTCCAGCCTCGTCCTGGACCATGTCGGGCCACGCGAGCAGGAAGCAGACGTCGTTCCACCTCATTTGCCGTCGCCCCCGTAGGACGTCGGCGAGTTGAGGATGTCAACGACCGTCTGCCTGTATGCGTCCTCGAAGCGTGACGCATCGCTGTTGTCGTAACCGAACCTCGACTTCGCGAAAAGGATGACCGCCATCTTCGCGAGCGGGTCGGAATCGACGAGGGCCTCGTCGACGCCAACGCGGTTAAGGTCGCGCTTGGCCGCCTCGATGAGGCCCTGAATCTCCGTATCGAAGGCATCGGAGGTGACGCGCAGGGCCACCTTGACCTCGTCTAGGAGCGCCATGCCGCGTCACCTCCCATGGGCTAAGCCGTCTTCTTGGGGGCGGAGATGACGAGCAGGCCGTTGGTGTCGCCGAGCTTGCCGTCGACGACGGTCTGCATCTTGAGCTTGGTGACGTTCTTGTCCTCGTCGTTCCAGCGGACGGAGCGCATGCCCATCTGCTGGTTGACGATGTAGTTGGACAGGTTGCCGAACAGGATGCAGGGGGTGTCGGCAGCGCCGCCCTTGGCGTCCTCGTAGTTGGGCAGGATGTCCTCGGGGACGATGTTCACGTTCTTGCCCATCAGGCGGTAGGACTCGCTGTGAGCGCCGTCGAGGCCGTAGTTGACGCGGGCGACCGGCTGGCCGTTTGCGTCGACCATGCCGTCGACGTAGGTGTCCCACGTTGCCTGGGTCATGGTCCACTCGCCGCGGCTGCGGTACGGGGCCTTGACCTTCTTGAGGACGTTGACCCAGCCTGCCCACGTGCCGATGGCCTTCTCGTCGAAGGTCACCTTGTTGGCGTCGGTGAGGCGGGTGTCCTTGAGGATGCCGAGCGGCATACCGGAGCCGCTGCCGTTCACGCCGGCAGCCTCGAGGGCGCGGACCATGGCCTCTGCGCACTTCTCGGGGAACTGGCGCTGGAACATGTCCATGGTGGTCACCTGGGACAGGAAGCTCTGGGCGACCTTGACCTCGAGCATGTAGTAGAGGAAGGAGATGCGGTCGGCATCGGTTGCCTTCTGGGTGTCGGAGGGCTTGGCCTCGGTGACCCAGCTGGCGGTGGGCAGGTAGTCCCAGATGCTGATCTCAAGGCCGCCCTGGACGTTCATCTTGGTGAACTTGGGCCAGATGGTGCCGTACTCGGACATCTTCTGGATGATGGTGTTCGAGAGGGTGGTCGGGATGAAGTGCGGGACGTCGGAGGTCTGCGTGAAGGCGTCGGCGCGGACGTTCTCGGGGACCATGCCGCGGGTCACGAGGCCGTCGGGGTACTCGATGCCGCGGACGGTGTAGTCGTAGAAGGCGCGGTTGTAGTCCTCGGTGTCGAACGGGTCCTCGTTGCGGGTGACGTAGACGTCGGGGTTGGCGGTCTGAGCGCCGCCGGTGACGAGTGCGCCGGCACCGTTGGCGACGGCAGCGACACGGGAGGAGCGGAGTGCGTTGGCCTGGTTGCGGCGCTCGACCTCCTCCTGGATGAGGCGGACCTCCTCGTTGAGGACGTCCATGCCGACGGTGCTGTCGGCGTTGTCGAGTTCGGCGACTACCTCGGCACGGCGGTGCTCGAGGGAGGCGTCATCGAGGGCGCGGTACTGGGCCGCGTCCATGGGGATGAACTCCATTTTCTTGTTCCTTTCGTTAGAGCAAACGTAGCTTGAGCGCGGCCGCCTGACGCTGCCTGCGCTCGTTCTCGCGGCGCACCAACTCCTGGTGCTCCTGCTCGATCACTCCGTCGAGGTAGGAACGCGCGTGAATGTCTGTGTCTTGGTCGGCCGGGATGGATACGGCGGATACGTCGAACACCTTCTCGACCTTGGTGATGTAGCTGGTGCGGGTTTCCTCGTCCCACTCCCAGCCGTCGGGGGCAACGTTGAAGCCCCAGCTCATCTTGTCGATGAGCCCGTTGCTGATGGCCTCGTACAAGTCGCGTCCGGCCTGCGATCCGCTTAGGTCGGCACGGACGAACAGGCCGTGCTCGTCGACGGTAAGCTCAAGCGTGCCGTTCTTGAGTCGCGCCAGCGTCTGGCCGCAGTGGTTGAGCTGGAAGATGACATCCGACATGTCGGCACCGGCCATTGCCGTGGAGCGGATGCACTCCTTCGCGCGCCTGAAGTCGTACGGGACGTCGAAGGTGGTCGCGTAGCCCTCGACCGTGTACGCGCTCCTGCGGTCCTCTGTTTCCGCGACCGCATGGAAGTTGCCAGCGAAGCTGCGATACTCGCGCTGGCCGGGTTTGTAGGGCATCAGTCGTCCTCCTCCTTCTTTCCCTTGGTGTCGACGTCGTTGTAGATGGCGTCGTCGCCCTCGAGGTCAAGCTCGCCCTCGCCATAGCTGTTGCCCTTCGGGCGTGCCACGAGCGGGGTCTTTCCACCCGTCTGCACCTGGACGTTTCCGTCGGCGTCGAACACGACGTACTCGCCGCGCTCGATGAAGACGTCGCCTCCCGGCACGGGCGGTAGCTGTAGGACCTCGCGCGACTCGTTAATGGTCATGACGCGGCGGTCGAGCATGTCTCGGATCATGTTTCGCTTTGATGCGTTGGTGGCGTACTCCAGCCTGTTCGCGCTGAAGCAGATGCCGTTGCCGTGGCGGCGCTCGATGGGCGTGAACAGCATCTGGCTGAGGCCCTCTCCGAGCTGGACCGCGAACGGCTCAATCTGGCTCTCGTAGAACGCGCCGAACGTCTCCTCGGAGTACTTGGACTGGATGATGTCCTCGTTGATTCCGAAATAGTTGTAGACGTTCGTCTCGATGCGCTCCATCTCGCCGGAGTCGATGGTGTAGTTCTGAGGCTCAACCTGCTTGATGTTCTCGAAAGTGTTGTCGTAGAGCATCAGGCCCGAGGTGTTCTTTGAGCTTAGGTTCGTCTCCGAGAACTCTTTTCGCTTCCTGTCGAGGTCCTCCGGCCTGACGGAGCCGTTGATAGCGCCGATGAACTGAATCTTGGCGGAGTTCTTGATTGCGACCTCCTGCGCCTGCTCCTGGTAATCCATGAGCGCGAGCGTCGAGTTCAGCGCGTCGTTGGCGCTGCCGAAGAAGTCGCTCTCGTACTGGAAGCGCGTCAGCAGGCACACGTACCTGAGTTCGATTGCCATCGTGTCGCCGGAGTCGAGGTAGAACCTAATCCAAGGCTCGCCGGCGTACTCGACGACCTCGGCGTGTGCGAACTTCAGCGGGAACAGGCCCGTGATGTTGCCGCCGGTGTCGAGCGACGGGACGACCGCCGCCGTGTTGTCGTTGAGCATGATGGTCATGAGGCGGGCCAACATCTTAGGCCAGCTCATGTACTGGTTGGGGGCGGTCAGGATCATGCGCTTGATGCGCGGTTTGGAGTCGCCAAGCACCTCGGGCTTGAGTTTCGACGCGAACATGGCGCTCTTCTCGATTGCTGAGCGCGTGAGGGCCTTCTCGTAGAGCTGTCCGCCCCACGTGGAGAAAGCCGGTGCGTATTCGGTTAGCGTCTTGAACTCTGGCGCGAGCACGACCTTGGAGGCCTGCTGTGCGTGCTTGGGACGGAAAATATCTAGAAGTCCCATGACCCAAATGTAAGGCAGTGACGCCGGCAGTCAAGACGAAGGTTCCTTCGCCGAAGAAACCTGCGGCGAAGGAACCTGCTGCTACATGGACGCCTCGTAGTCCTCCCAGTGCCGCTTGAGGCACACGTAGGCGCAAATCTCGGCGGCCCACCCGTCGATGCGGCCGGACGAGCCGTTGGCCTTGACGGGCTTGATGTTGTCGTTGGTGTCCGTGATTATGCCGACGTTCATGCGGCACCACTGGTTGACGGGGTTGTTGTTATCGACGATGCCCTTGCGGTCGTAGACGGTCCTTATCTCCTTCATGGGGATGGACAGGGTCTGCGGGCCGAATCGGACCTCCTCGCTGCGTTTCTTGCCGACGAACTGGCGGGCCATGTCCTTCCACGAGTCGTCCTGGAGGTGCCACGGGTCGTATCCCATGGCGAACGGGTAGACGTTGAACTCGTCCCTGAGCTGCTGCATCCACTCGAACACGACCCGGTGGTCGATGGTGTTTCCGGGCACCACGCGCACCAGCCCGGCGTCAATCCACCTGTCGTACGGCACGTTGTCGCGGTTCTTGCGCAGGCCGCTCTTGCGGTGGTGCTCGAGCTGCGACTCCGGTATCCAGTACATAGACATCTCGTAGATTTTGGGGTCGTCCGGCCTCATCATGAGCGCCTGGGCGCTGGTGAGGTCGATGGTGTCCGACGCGTCGTAGCCGACGATGCAGTAGCGGAAGCCCATGTCCTTCCAGTCGAACTCCTCGCGGTTAACGGCCTGTTCGAACGTGAGCCATGCCGACGCGCGGTTCTCCGGCATGTTGAAGTCCTTGGTCAGGACCGTCGGAAGGTAGCTCGGGTCGTTCTTGGCCTTCTGCACCTGGGCGCGGAGGTACTCGACCTTCTTGACCGTGCCGAGGCCCGGGTTGGCCTTGACCCAGCACGACTCGTCGGTCCACTCCGCGCGGCTGTCAAGCTCGTAGACGAACGGCAGGAAGTGGTCGTCCTCGAACTGCCCGTCGAGCCAGCGCGACGCGTAGTCGTACTGGTCGTCGAACAGGTTGTCTCGGTTGAAGCCGTTGGTCGTCAGCTCGAGAATCATCGGCTGGTCGCGTGTGGCGGTGGCCTGCTTGACGAGGTCGAACAGGTCGCGGTTCACGATGGCATGAAGCTCGTCGACCACGGCGCAGTGGACGTTCAGGCCGTCGAGCGAGCGCGTCTGCGACGACAGCGGCGTGTAGTAGCCGCGGTTCGAGTCGAAGATGAGGCCGTCCTGGTGTCGCGACGGGATGATGCCCTTGTGCAGGCGCTTGTTGAGCGCCGGCGACTGCGAAACCATCGACAGCATCGCGCCGTACATTAGGGACGCCTGGTCCTTGTTCGTGGCGACGGAGTAGAGCTGCGGGGCGAACTCCCCGTCCTTCGTCATGAGGTACAGCGAGATTGCCGCGCCAAGCTCGGTCTTTCCGTTCTTACGCGCGATGATGAGCAGGACCTCGTTGAACTGCCTCATGCCGAGTTCGTCGACGAAGCCGAACGCCGTCTCGATGAAGGCAAGCTCGTAGTCCTCGAGGACGAGGTGCTTTCCGACCTTGCCCTGTGAGATGAAGATGAACCTCTCGATGAACTTGACGGGCCTCAGCGCCTTCTCGGCATCGTAGTGCCAGCACTTGTACCCGTCGTCGAAGCGCCCGATCATCTTCTTGGCGAGCTTGATGACCTTCTGGCTCGTCGTTATCTTGCCGTCGATGACGTCCTGGAAATACCTCTTTGCCTCGAGTCCGTCGCGCTCGGGAGGCACGTACCCGCCGGAGGGCTTCCTAGAGTTCATCGAAGCCGTCGTCCTCGGGGACCTCGCGCTCGTTGTCCTTGCAGAACTTCTTGATTGCCGACGCGACCGCGATGGTCTTGGTCACGAGGCGCTGGTACGCGATGAAGTACTTTGACTCCTCCTTGACCTCATGGCGGTTTCCGGAGCCTCCGCGCTCCGTGACCTCGACGATTCCGTAGGTGTCGACCATCGCCTTAAGCTCGTCCATCTGGTCGAGCATCCACACGTACTCCTCGAGCATGTCTTTCGCGAGCGCGAGGTTGAGGCCGTCGAGGTTGCTGATGAGCGCCGCAAGCTCCTCGACGCGCCCGTCCTTCTTCTTAGTCAAGCGGAACCGCCCTTCCATCTGGTCCGAAGGCCATACGAGGCCTGTAGTCGTCCGGGCAGTGAATCTCTGCGTGGCAGTCGCGGCACACGCGCATGAGGTTCGACTGGTCCAGCGAGATGCGCGAGTCCGTGATGTTCTCGGGCGTCAGGTAGACCTTGTGGTGGACTATCTCGGCCGGGACGAGCCTGCCGGTAGTCTCGAAGCACCTCTGGCACATCCCGGACGGGCACACGGCACCGGACGGGTACGTGATGGTGCGCTCCATGGCGAGTTTCCTCGCCCTCTCCCAGCCTTTCGACTTGTAGAAGCGCCTAGCGAACTCCCTAGCCAGGGGAATCACCTACTTTCATTCGTCTTATTCATTTAGCCGTACTCTACGTCCGTAATATACGACAGATTGTCCAAAAATTGAGTTTTTCAAATTCGGTTTTCGCATTAAATTGACTCCCCGCGCCGGACCCCCTCCGGGCACCAATGCCTATATACCGGGGGGGGTGGTGGGTTACAGAAACTATCGGTTTTTATGCAATTATTCAATTCCTGGGCCGTTCTATGCACTGCTACAGACGGCCCGCCTACCTGCTGCTATGCTGCTCTACCTGCGGAAACGTTGCCGGCCCGCCGCCTGCCGGCCTATGATCCAGGGCCACGGCGTTATGCACGACGGCAGCCAGTATGCCGGCCGTCCTAAAAATGTTGGGGAAAGTGCTGGACAGATCAGCGGCAACGGTTGTAAGGTCTTGCCAACGGCTGGAGCAACGGACAGAACGTCCGGCGACCAGTCAAAGAAAAGGCCGGCACCGCTGCAACGGATACCGGCCAACGTCCCAACGTAGTAAAGGAGATCGGGACAATGAACGAGTATAGCACCATCAACAAGACAGCCGAGGCGGCCGGGCCGCTGGCTGACCTCGAGGCCGTGGAGCGCGTGAGGGATGGCATAGTTAAGGCCGCTACGCAGCACTGGCGCTGCCATATAATGGAGCGCTCAAACCTCGACCAGGCGCTGCGCTATGCCGAGCTTAACGACCAGCTGCGCAATATGAGCGGCTATATTGTTGCCTGCCCGGCGTGCGGCCGCCCGGTTAGGTACGATCACCTGGCCCAGGACGCCTACGGCGACGACATGTGCCCGGACTGCTTAATAGCCGCCGGTTACGTCAAATGCGACCACTGCGGAGAGTGGATCGACGAGGACGAGACGACCAAGGTTGACGGCGAGACGTGGTGCGCGGCGTGCGTCGACAGCGACGCCGAGCCGTGCGACCACTGCGGCGAATATCACAACTCGGAAAACCTGGAGACTGTGCACGTCTGGATCAGCGAACGTTGCTATACGGTCGACGAGGTGTGGTGTGAAAGCTGCCGAGGCGACAGCGCGTATACATGCGACAGCTGTGGGGAGCTTTACGCCGGCTTCGGAGACTGCGACGGCGAAACCACGGTATATAACCGCGACAGCGAAGAACACTATAGGCACCTGTGCCAGTCATGCGAGGAGCAACTACCCCACTGCTGCGGCTGCGGAAACACGCTTGAAACAGACTGCTATCGAGACGCCTGCGGCGACGCCTACTGCGCCGAGTGCAGGCCGGAGAACGAATACCTGCACGGCTACGGTCACACCTACGCAAGCAGCTACTACCGCACAAAGGACGACCCGACGCCCGACGGCCTGTATCTGGGCGTCGAGCTTGAAACCGAGGCATACCGAACGGAAGACCCGGAAGCGCTGGCCAGGGACGT
Organism: uncultured Collinsella sp.; assembly: GCA_900550185.1. Lineage (GTDB taxonomy): Bacteria > Actinomycetota > Coriobacteriia > Coriobacteriales > Coriobacteriaceae > Collinsella. The sequence goes on along the minus strand of URRN01000002.1, from coordinate 25,206 downwards.
TACTATGGCCGTTGGAGATGAGCGTATCGTGTGCAAGGAGGACGGAAGCCTCGACGACGGCTGCGAGATCGTAACGCAACCCATGAGCGCGGCCTACCACCTGGCACCGCTCGACGATCTGGGCGGCCGCCGGCTCTGGGATATGATCCTCGACACGTGCGCCGAGCATAACGCCCGCTCGCATAACGGCGGAAACTGTGGCTTGCATATTCACGTATCGCGTACCTGGCTCGACACTAACGACAAGGTGACGACGTTTATACGCCTGGTGCAAGGTCACGCTGCCGAATGGCAGGTGTTCAGCCGTCGAAACCTCGACAATATGAGCTATTGCAGGCTTGAAAGTGACTTCCAGTCCGGTATCAGTCTGGACGACAGTCCAGCGGAAAAGAGACGCAAGACGTACCGCAAGACCGGGCACCATACCGCCATCAACTGCGAGAACTCCGCAACCGTCGAACTGAGACTGTGGCGCGGGACACTTGTAAAGCAGACACTGCGGGCTACTATCGAGGCAACGGCCGCGCTTGCACTTATCGCCGGCGATGATCGTACAGACGTCGAGGCGCTGGAGTCCTGGAGCTGGCACGAGCTTGTAAAGCAGATGGTAAAGGCGCTCGACCGCTACAGGCTGCCTAGCGCTGACCTTTTGGCGTATCTGCAAACGCGCAACCTCTAGACGATCTGCGCCGGCTCACGGCCGGCGCTGTCCACGAATCAATAACCAAATTAAATAGTTAGGTGCTTAATTATGTGCATCATCCTATCGTGTGCCGCCGGCGTGCGTCCGGCTACCTCTATCATCGAAGAGTGCTTCTACACAAACCCGGACGGCGCTGGCCTAATGTACCCGGACGGCGGCCTGGTGCAGATCCGTAAGGGCTTTATGGACCTGGATACCTACCTGGCCGCTATCGCAGACGTACCCGAGGACGTGCCCCTGGTGCTGCATATGCGAATCGGGACCGGTGGCGGCAATACGCCCGGACTGACTCACCCGTTCCCGGTCGTCGATAGCCTGGATATGATCCGCGCCACCAATTCAAGCGTACCGCTAGCCGTGGCGCATAACGGCGTTTTACGTGACTACCAGGCGGCCGTAAAGCCCGGCGTTAGCGATACAGTTGCATACGTTCGCGACGTTGCCCTATACCTTGCCAATGATGCCGAGGTACGCCGGTGCGGCGGCCTGGCAGTGTCGCGCCTGGCGGCCGACATGCTGCGCGACTCGTCGCAGGGCTCACGCCTGGCGATCATGGACGGCCACGGCAACGTACGCCTAACCGGTGCCGGCTGGGAGGACGTGCAACCGGGTATCCATGCGAGCAACGACAGCTGGCGGCCGTTCGAACCGGTATACCGCTGCGGATCGTATGCGTACGGCTGGGATAGCCCGGACCGCTGGCCGGACTGGGAAGACCTCGACGACCTGGAGCAGCCTATGCTGTGGGACGATCAGCCCACGGCGGCGGCCGTCCGGTATGCCGACGAGACGTACACAGTTAGCGACGTTTTCGAGGAGTACTACACCTGGAACAACTGCCGCGAGTTCTGCGAGGAGTATACCGAGTGCCGGTACCACTGCGCACGCTGCGGATCAATACCGTACTGCGCTACGGACGACGACCTTAAACGCCTGGGCGGCAATCGTGGCTAGCCTGGCCGTAGCCGTGCGCCGGTGGCTTAATCAGCCGGCGCACGTGAGCCGGCGGGCCGTGGCCGCGCTGGCCGTGGTCGTCGTCGTCCTGGCCGTGGCCGTCGTCGTGCAGACGATCAGACTAGACAATATAATCTGCTATTACTACTAACCGGCGGCCGCCTTGAGCGGCCGCCATCGTCTGGAGTTGATGCAACCATGCCCGCCTACGCCGACGCAAACGCCGAGTTCATATGGTCACTAATACGCCTACTACTGGAGCCTGTCATACTGCCGTTTACGCTATTCATGATCATCGCGTTTATTGCAATCATCATTGCAATCATTAATATCCTGCTTGGCGGCTAGCGCTACCCATATCAATAAAACGAGAAAACGCCCGACACCCTAACCGGTGCCGGGCGTTTTTTTGTTGCCGCTCCAGGGCCGCCGGATTAGCCCGCGCGGCCGTCGTCCTGGGCGCTCCAGGCGGCCGCGCGTCGTCCTGGTCGTCGTCCTGGTCGTCGTCCTGGTCGTCGTCCTGGAGATCGTAGGACGATCCAGGCGGCCGCCTGGCCACGTCTCGCACACAAACGCAGGCGCTCGACGGCTGCCGGCCGCTGGGACGATATAGGCCCACGGCCACGGCCGTATATAGCCGTCTGGGCCGCTCTAATGCCTATTTTAGGGCCGTTTTTGGGCCGGCGCGATCGTGTACAGCAACGACACGACAGCGGGCCGTGTAGGCCTATCTGGTGGCCCCTGGTGGCGTTTTCGCAGGTCAAAGGCTATGCCGGAGGTTTTATGCACGCCGGGAAAATATGCGACCCCGCCTGGACCATATTATCGGCGGGGCCGCGTTTTTTCGGCCGGTTCCGAAAAAATGGATATAATACGCGCACGGCCACCCAAAAAGCGCGTGCGGCCTGCGGAAACGCGCAGCGCACGCCGCGCCGCGGGGCGGGAAGCGTCAGCGCTCGGGCGACTCGTCCGCGCCCTCCTCGTCGGCGGCGGCATCGGCGCGGTCCGCCATCGCCGCCTGCGCCGCTATCGTGGCCATCGCCGATGTCCCGACGGCCTGCGCCGCCTCGGCCACCTCGAGGAAGTTCGCGCCCAGCTCGACCGCCGAGTCCGCGAACGCGGAGATGAGCGCGTGGACCTTCTCGCGGTCGTAGATGCCGCGTCCCAGCTCGGCCTCCTGCTCGGGCGTCATCCGGCCACCTCCTCGATGCCGCAGCGCATGGCCCGCGCGATGGCGCGCCACGTCGCGAAGTTTCCGGCACTCGCCCCGCTCCTCAGCGCGGTGATGGTCCTCGTGGAGATTCCCGTCCTCTCGGACAGCTCGGCGACGGTGGTTCCCGTCTCCCTCATCCTCGCCTTCAGCTTGGCCCCGGAGCTGGGGTCCTTCACCGGCGAGAGCGGTGTGGTGCAGGCCATGGCCCTCCTTCTTCTGTCAATGTGCTGCGGCATATCCTACCACGCGAAATGCCGCCTGTGGCAACGAGACGCTATTCTCGGGGCACTTCCACGCATAGCCCTGCACCGACTGGTCCAAGGCCCGCAGCGCCCCGCAAATCTAATCCCATGGCCTTCAGGCGGCATTTCCAACTCAGTCGCGGTGCGCGATTTCGATTTCAATTTTGATTTCGATTTTCAAATTGTGATTTTGATTTCGATTTCGATTCCATTTTCCGATTTTGATTTCCGATTTCGATTTCGATTTCGATTTCGGTTCCGGGGGCCGATTTCGGTTCCGGCCCCCGGTTCCCGCCTTACCACCCGAACGACTTGTCCATCTCGGCGTACACGTCGCGGGTCATGCGGTGCCTGCCCGTGTCGACCTTGAGCGGGCGGCACATGCCCAGGATGCGGTTGTACGTGCGCCTGTCGGCCACGTCGCCCTCCCCCGCCAGCTGCTCCCTCGTGAGGTTGCTCGTGACGATGGTCGGGCGGTGCAGCTGGTAGCGCATGTCGACGATGCTGTAGACCGTCTCCTTGCCGAAGCTGCTGGTGCGCTCGGCCCCGAGGTCGTCGAGGACCAGCAGCTCCGCGTCGGTGAGAAGGCGGACGGCCGTCGGAACCTCGTCGTACCTGCGGCTCAGCACCCACGGCATCGAGCGGCACACGACGCGCATCCCGCGGTCGAGCGCCTCGTTGGCGATGCAGCAGGCGAGAAACGTCTTGCCGCTGTCGGGCGGGCCGAACAGGAGCAGCCCGTTCCTCTGGGCCGGCAGCGTGGCGGCGTACCTACGGCACTTGTCGACGAGGTCGCCGCCGTACTTCCCGTCGTCGTGGGCGAAGTCCATCAGGCGCATCTCCGGGGCGACGAACGCCGTCTCGGCGCGGGCCTTAAGCGAGGCGCACCGGCATTTCACCGGGACCTTCACCGGGCGGGTCCCGTCGTATACGACGCGCTCGACGGGGTGGCCGCACTTGGGGCACATCTCGACGTCCACGTCACATCACCGAGTCCAGTGCGCTGAGGACCGCGCTGTCCATGCGGGCCGGCCTGGCCTTCGCGCCATCGCGCCTCGCCCAGTTGAGGATGGTGCTGTAGTGCGACTTGTACGACTTGCCCGTGGACGACAGGTACCAGCTCAGGTTGTCGATGCGCTCGGACCAGTCGGGGAAGCGCTCCTTGAGCTTGGCAAGCTCGTCGTCGGTGAGCAGGACGTTGCCGTTCTCGCCGTGCCTGTGCTTCTGCGGTTTCGGCTTCCCCTTGGCGCTCGCCGCGGCGGCATCGCCGCCCGGCCCCGCGGACGCGGGAATACGTTCGGGATCAGGCTGAGTGTCAACCTTAGAGGAGTTACTACCCTCTCCTAACCTATCCTTACCTAACCTATCCTCTGTATACAATTTGTATACAGGCTTCGGCAAAGTGAATATATCCGCAGGTCGGACGCCAGTGTCGCGCAAAGTGTACGACTTGTTCTCGTCAATGTAGCACATGGCTAACTCTTTTTGGTACCGAGTCGCGTGCCGGCGGTCCGCTGGGACGTAGTTGTTGATCCACCACGCCTTGATGACAGCAGCGCCCGACGGGAACTCCAGGATGAACTTCTTCGACGCCAGCAGGCGCAGGTCGTCCTCCGAGGCCCCGCACATGCGGCGGACGGCCCTGGGGTTGTTGATGAACCCCCAGTCGTCCGCCGCCATGCCGAGGTGGAGGTACAGCGACTGCGCCGAGCACGGCATGTCCATGAACGAGTCCGACTCGACGATGGACTTCGAGAACATTCGCCTCTCCGCCATGCCTTACCCCCTATCAATAAAATCTAGTTTTCACCCAGTTGCATGTCAGTCTTTCATCGCCTCAAGCACGTCGCCGACCATGGCGGCCTCGGGCGACGCGACGTGCGTCGCGATGTTAGTCGCCGAGATGGAGAGAAAAATGAGAGCGCAGATCGCAACGGTGCCAAACGCCAGTACCATCGCGCAAGATTCGTTCTCCCTGTCGTAATCAAGACCGCTCTCCCTATACGACCTCATCGCTTTTACAAGCAGATACGCCGAGACGGCGAGCGTGATAGCCATAAGCACGCACATAACCCCACTCTTTGCGACCTGCATGGCCGCCCACTTCGGGGCGAACTCCGACAGATGCGCGAGCAGGTAGTCGGCACCTACGCCGAGCTGGTTGGCAATCTCCTTGATGGCATCAGAACTCATCGGCTACCTCCATCAGGTCGTAAATGTCCATTCCGGTGACGCTGGCGAGTGCAAGAACGGCTCCGACGCGAGGCTCGACTCCATTGTTAATCCAATTGCTGATCGTCATGGATGCGACTCCGAGCATCTCGCCCAAGCGCTTGCAGGTCATGTCGTTCTCAATCATCCAGATTTTCAGCGCCTTCGCGTTGAGCCTGTACCTGTGCGACCTGACGGACGACTTGAGCATGGGGACGAACCCATGGCTCCACTTAGCGTCGACAATATCGACTAGGCGCTCCACGTCGTCGTGGTAGAGGTACTCGCCAAGTTCCGGGTGAATATCGAGGGCGTCTAGGATGTCGCCGACCTCGCAGTACTCCTCACCCGTCTCGTCATCCTCGAGGAAGATGATGCTCTTGAGGGCCGCGATAATGTCACGGCGTTCGCGTTCGCTAATCATCGGCAACCATCCTTGCGCACTTCGGGCACCGATTCCACTCGCCTTTAACGTAGTAACCTTCGCAATCCTCGACCACACAACCACAGGCGGAGCACTCGAAGCCGTTTACGCAGGCACCAATCTCGTTCTCGTCGTAAACGTTGTGACAGACGCCGGGGTCGATTAGGTCGGCGATTACAGCCACGTCCTCTTGGGGACACAGGCAGTGTTCGGAGCCGACCACGGCCCCATGAACACGCAACCACCAATCGCCAAGTGACCACCCGGGCTTGTATGAGATCTCGCGTAACCTCTTCGCTACCTCGCGACGCTCTTCATCACTAATCATCGACAATCGCCGCCCCACACTTAGGACAATGGTTCCACCGCATATCGCCGATTGAGTAGCCGCAGACCTCGCAACACGGGGTTTCCCTACCGTACTTGGTCTTGAACTTGCCGTGGCGCGTGGTGGTCGGGCGGTCGATGAGATCGGCAAGGAGGTTGACGATGTTCTTCCACGTCGCGGACTCCTTGACCAGGCCAAATTCTCCGTAGTCATACGTACGGTACACACCGAGAGTCTCACTGAACATATGTTGCATACTCTCGCCCTTGGCTAGCTTATGCTTGGTGCGCTCCCACAATTTATTTGCCACCTCGCGACGCTCTTTATCGGTAATCACCTGTCATCCACCTCCACCATCTTGTAAAGCTCGAGCAGCATCGAGCGCTCCATGCGGATTGACTCGAGCAGGCGCGTCTTGCTGAGGCTCGCTGGGACATGAAAATCGCTCTCAAGGTGCAGGGACGTAATCCAGTCCTCGCGGGCCTCGATGCGTCCACTCAGGTCGTTCATGAAGTCGGCGGCGAGCCGCGCCTTGGCGGCAATCTCCTCGTTGTCCATCAGTCCTCCTGTCGGCTGTAGGCGAGGGCGATGTCCTCGAAGCGGTCATACACTTTGTCGTTGACGATGTAGCGGTTGTAGTCGCCCTGCTCCGTGTAGTGCCAGCGGCCCTCGCGGTGCCCATCGAGCAGGTAATCACGGAGCGTGTCATCCGGTGTGAAATCTCCATCGACCATCTGGCGGAACGTCAACTCATCGACGGCCGAGCAGCCTCGGAACGCCTCCGCGATTTCCTCGACAGTTTCAGCTGTTGCTTGCGAGGTGACGACAAACACGGCACGAATCCTGGGAAAATACCAACGGAAGTCCTTGTGGTGCAAGAATGCCCTATTCACGCGAGACAGGTCCTCGACGGTCCTACAATGGTAGACGACGCGGTCGAAGCCAGTCAGGAGACGCATAACGCCGTCGTCGTGCATGTATTGGCGGAGCGTCTCGGCACTCGTGTGCATCTCCGTATAGATGGAGAACCAATAGCAGATCTCTTGCGTCATGGAGTACCACGCGGCACGCGTCTTGTCGGTCACAATGCCGTGCATCGGGTCGCCGCCTCCGGAGAAACTGAGGAACTCAATGTAGTCATCTCGCAGCAGGTTGCGCAAGGTTTTCGACACAGCCAGTGTGTCAGTCTCTGGCAGGGCCATACCGGTCTGCTTGGTGATGCAGTACGGGCACTGGTAGTGGCACCCGAAGTTGGTGATGACGGAATAGTTGCGGTTAGGCATCCTGCTCACCGCCAAAGACGGCGCGGACGCGTGCCGCGATGTCCGAAATGACATAGCCAGCGCAGTTGTCGTCGGCGGGGCATCCATCACAATGGAAATATCCGCGCCCAAGATACGTGCAGCACCACATCCCGTCATTCCGAGCCGTAAACTCGGCAATACGCAAGTCTTGCAGCAGCCTCTTTCTGCTGTTTCCGCCTGCCGGCTTGGAGACGCAGAACAGGCCAGGGTCGTAGCCGTCGGAACCTTCCGACTTGAAGGACCACTTCCTAGTAGTCTGGTTGTACACCCACTCCTGGACCTCGTGCTCGTTGCCCTGCTCGTCGTACAGGCAGCCGGTGCCAATCGGAATATCAACGCCGTTCATGTCGACCGGCTGGTTAAGTTCAATCATCAGCTCTTGCTCCTCAGTTTGACGATACGGTCGATGATTTCGGCGAGCATGACCGTAGAACAATCGGTCTTTTTGAAGCCTCGGCAGTTATTGCAATCGAGGGTGATATAACCCGGGTTGAACCAAGCGCACGGGGCCACTTTTTCGTGTTCTGTATCGGTTTTTGTTTTATTCAAATCACCTAGCAGCCTCCCCCAGCTGTCGACCGCTGTGAGGTGCACGTCACTGGTGTGCAAATTCAAGTATTCGCCCGGCGTGCGCTCGACTTTTACAAACCAAGTGCCAGATTGGTCTGAGCTGCGGTATTCGTACTCGAACCTCACGACAGGGACTTTAGTCCCGTCGGCGATAAGCAGTTCTGAGGTGTCCAGCGGAATCTCGCGCCCCTCGGCATCCCTGGGAAGCTGAATCATCTCTCCTCCTACAACGCGTTGCACTACGCCACCCACTTCTTGATGACGGTTACGTCGTACTTGGCGGCGAAACCGGACGCCTCGGCCGCGGCGGTCAGGGCGTCGCACACGGCGAAGGCCTTGTCCTCGCTGTCGAACCAGTAGATCGGCGCTCCGCCGACTACGGTCAGGACGTACATGTTGCTGGTTTCAGTGGTATTCTTCTCCATGTTGGAGGCCTCCTTGGTGGCGGTTGCAGCCGCCTTCTCGTCCTTCAATTTGCAGCGGGCCGCCATCTTCTCGTACTCGGCGGTCCGCACCCCTTTGCACCACTCGGTCCACTCGGCGATTGCCTTCTGGCGGTCGGCCTTCGGGAAGCGCTTTCTGTCAATCTTCCCGGTCGTGGCCCTGTAGCACGTTCCGTAGTAGCCTTTCTCGTCATCGCACCAGAGATTTCCGCCCCTGCTGTTGCCGGCGATGGGCTTATTTCTCCCCGCTCCCACTCTCATCCTCCACTTCGTTCAGGAATTGGCCCGTAATCAGGCGATGAAGCCAGTCGGCACACTTGTAAATGTCCAGGTCGTAGTCGTCTTTCAGCCCGGCGCGGGCGAAATACTTGAGGCCGTGGGCCACGTCGGCAATTTGATCGCCGCCGACCATTCCGCTCTGTCCGAGCAGCTTGGCAACTGCCTCAATCTTGTCGGCAGTCTGCATCCCGCCGCGCCTGTAGTGCGAGGCGTACCGGCAATCAATCTTGGTGACGCTGCCGTCATGGCCCCTTATTTCAGTGATTGGTACAGGCACCTGCACCCCTTTCCCTCCATCGTTTGACCCGGCGCTCCATTGCATCCGGGCTGTTATCTGATTTCGCCGCCCTGCCGTCCGGCGTGATGAAGCACCCGCGCTTCATGCAGTTGCACCACGCGTTGCACAGCGAGCAGAACGTATTGGAGCCGACGACATCCGTTGAGCACAGGCACGAGGCCGGGTCGCCCGTAAATGTCAGCTCCGTGAAGTCGTCTGCGCGGAGGTCGTAGTCGCGCCACCCCATGTCTAGCAGACGGCCCGGCTGAGCGGCTCATACGACACGCACTCGATTTCCTCCTGCGCGTCCCTATGCGGAAGGCGGTCGAAAACGAGCGTCACAGCCCAACGCACCGGGTTCCCGCCGCGGTTCTTGCACTCGATGCGCTCGACGTCCTCCATGCAGACGCCGTAATCGCAGCAGAACTCCCTGAAGTGGCGGCACTCCCCGCACCTCGCCATCACTCGCTGGCCTCCAGCGCACGCTCGACCTCGTCCTGAATCTTCTTCAGGACCGTCACAACCGATGCACCAGAAAACTTTGCCGTCGGTCGCTGACTGAGGTTCTCGATGCTCTTTGAGAGCGTGCAGTACAGGTCGCAGAGCACGACCTTCCTCGTCTTGGCGTTACCCATTGGCAACCCTCGCCTCCCTATATGAGCGCAGGTAGCGCTCCTCCTTCTTGTGCTGGGCCTCGTGGTGCAGGCAGAAGCCGCTGTCCCTGCCGGTCATCTTTCCGCAGATCGGGCAGGCGACCGGTTCGACCCCGCACTCGGACCTGATATGCGATATGCGCGACTTCATCGCCGCGTGCCTGCGCTCGCATGACGGGCAGCGCATCCTCGCGTATCCGCCGCGGTACTTCAGACCGCACACCTGGCAGCTCGTGTATCCCATCACGCCTCACCAAACATTTCGTCGTAGCTGATGCCGAGTCCATCGTGGAGCGCCTTGATGACCCTGTAGGTCGGGTTCTGCATCCCGTTGGAGACGTTGAATACGGTCCCGTAGCTCAGGCCGCACTTATTTGAGATGGCCGTGTACATGCAGTCGTTATCGCTCATGTACCTCGTGAGCGCACGGACGAGCGGCTCGGTCGGCCTACTCGTTCCCTGTGCTGCCATAACCGCCCTCGCCGCGCTCAGACTCGGCCTCGAACTCATCGACCTCGGTGAAGTCGGCAAGCTCGCACTTGATGATGAGAAGCTGGCAGACGCGGTCGTGGGGTCGGATGGTGTAGTCGCGGTCGCCGAGGTTCACCAGAGCCGCCTTGTTGGGACCCTGGTAGCCGGAGTCGATGACCCCGATGCCGTTCGCTAGCGTGATACCGTGCTTGCACCCGAGTCCCGAGCGTGCGGCGAGGATGCCGACGTAGCCCTCCGGAATGTCGCACGAGGCACCGAGGTCGACCCACTTGATCTTCCCCTTCGGGATGGTCAGGGGTTCCTCGATGTTGGCCCGCATGTCAGCGCCGGCGTCCGCGGCGTGCATACGCTTGGGCATGAATCGCCTGTTGGCGACCTTGCACTTGATGTTCACTGTTCTGCTCCTGTCGATATGAGGACCCCGTCGCGCATCGCGGCAAGGCCCTCGCTGTCAATCCTGTCGAACGCGACCGACTCAATCGAGCGGACCGCGTCGTATTCTGCTCCCGTCGTCTCGGCGATGTCGCGCCACGGCATGAGCTGTAGGTACCTCATGCGCAGGACCGCCGCCCCGTTCGGGTCGATTGCCGCATAGCCGTTGAGAACGCTGCTCGCATCCAGCACGAGGCGGGTGTCCTGCCTGCGCTCGCGCTCTGACTCGGCCTCGAACTCCATGAGGTCGTCTATGCGCCTCGACGGGTCGGTGACGCCGCCCTTGCCGCGCGGGCCGTCGCTGCGGGCACGCATGACCGACAGCTCGCGCTTCGCCTCGAGCCTTCGCTCGAACTCGACGATGCGCTGCACCGCGTCACGCGCCGCGACGAAGAACTCGCGAGCGTTCATTCCGTACCATCGCCCTCGAGCGGCTTGGCCCTGAATGCGAGCGTGAACTCGCGCTCGACCGTCTCGCACTTGTGCTCGCAGGCGACGCACACCTTGAAGTCGTCCCTGCTGAGAGGGCGCACGCCGTCACGCAGGGGACACTTTTCGCTATCCAAGCGCCCTCCTATCTGTACTCCTCGAACTGCTCGCAGGGTTCATGCCCCTCCTCGATGCAGTTCTCGATAATCCACTTGACCGTGCGCCTGCTGGTCACAGGCTCGCCAAAGGCATCGCTCGCCTCGAGCCAGTCGTCGTAGTCGAGGGCGCAGAAGCCCGTTCCGCTCTCGCCGATGAAGCAGAAGTGGCGGCAGGAGCCGCACTCCTCCTGCCCATCGGGGATGTCGGGAGCGCCGTCGCGCTCAAGGTTCATCTGGCCCCCTAGAAATCAAAAGGGATGTCGTCGTAGGCATCCTTCGCGCTCCACTGCTGCTGGGGCTGCTCCTGCTGGAAGCCGCGGTCGGCCGGCGCTCCAGCCGCCTCGCGGTCGCTGTGGCTCATGAACTCGATCTCGTCGACGACGACCTCGAGCTTCGAGCGGCGCTGGCCGTCCTTCTCCCAAGAGCTGTAGCGCAGCTTGCCCTCGATGGCGACCTTGTTGCCCTTTGCCAGGAAGCGGCCAACCGCCTCGGCTCGCGCACCGAACATGGTGCAGTCGACGAAGTTGGGATAGTCCTCCCATTCGCCGGTCTGGTTGTTCTTTCGCCTGTCGTTGACGGCGATGCCGAACGACAGGACGCTGGTTCCGCCCGCGGTGGAGCGGAGTTCGGGGTCGCGGGTGAGGTTGCCGCTGAGGATGCACCTGTTAATGGACATAGCGGCTCGCAAACTCGAGAACGGCGTCGCGCTGGCGCACGCCGAGGCCTCCGATGCGGCGGTTCGGCACGATGCCGGCCTCCTCCATGAACAGGCGTGCCTTGGCCTTGCCGACGCCGGGGAGCGCCATGAGGAACTGGAGCACGCGCATCTTCTTGGCGTAGGGCAGGTCGATGGCCTCCTCGGGCTTAAGCTCGCCGCTCTTGATCTGCGATCGAATCTTGCCGCGCTCGGCGCGTGCGACGGCCGCCTTCTCGAGCGCGGCGCGGCGCTGCTCGTCGGTCATCTGGGGCAGGTTGGACATTTGTCTCTCCTATCTGTTGTCAGCTAGTTCGCGTCGATGATTTCGCCGGTTTCGGCGTCGACGTTCGCGGGGACCTCGGTCGGTTCGGGAGCCAACGGGTCCTCGAAGATGCGGTTGCCTTCCTCGTCGAGGATGACCGGCGTGTTTCCGTCGTCATTTACCGCATCAGCAGTCTCGACGGAATACGGCAGCTTGCCTCGCTGAAATGCGTGACGAATGACGCTCTTCTCCGCCATGGCCTCGTAGTAAGTAGCCCAAGGGCCTTTGTCTCCGGCCTTAGATGCCTTTTTGATCTTGTCTACATCGTCTTTCATCATGTAGTCGAACGCGATGCTCCCGTTTTTCAACTCGCACACAAGGTAAACAACGACCAATTTGTCTTCATCGTGCTGCGCTTTGAAATTCGGCGTAAAGGTGAAATGGTGCCCAGTCTCGTTGTTGAAATAAGTGAAATCATCGCCCTCGTAAACGCATTGTGTGTACACTTCGATGACATTAGGATGACGTTTGACAAGATCAAGCATTCCGTTTTTGCCGAGCCGGAACTCCGCCTCATAGCGATGGGTTTTCGAGTTCCATTGTGGAATGACATAGGCGCTGCCCATGGCATCGTTCGGCATGAGTCCAAGCTCTGCGCACCTCAGACAGCACGACAGAATCGACGTCACCGAGCATTCAGAGAGTTTCGGGGTTTGCTTGTATGCCGCAATAGCAAGATGCGTCAGACGTTCGGTCGTACATCCTTTCGGCATGACCGCCTGCAACTGCGGTGCGCATCGCTTGATTAGCCCGGCAAACGAGTTGTCTGGCTGTTTGGCCTGCTGAATCTCCTGCTTGGCCTGCGTGATTGCTCCCATATGACCTCCTAATCCTTCTTTTTCTCCGTGTACTTGATGTAGCCGCCGCTCGGCTTGCCGTTGCGCATGAAGCGCGTCCACGTGAACTTTCCGTCGGGCGTGATTAACCCTCGTTCGTCCCCGATGAGCTGGCACAGCCCGTTCGTGGCGGCTTGGTATCCCTTCTCGGCGTCATCTCGTGCCTTCTTGGCAGCAAGCCACGCAGTCGCCTCGCTTGGTGTCTCGTTCAGCTCGATAAGCTCGCCGGGTTGCAGGTGCTTCGATGCCAGGGCCTTGAGTTCCGCACCGATCTCGCCGATTGGCGGCTCGGTGCCGCCCTCGACCATCGCCCAGAAGTCGTCGACGGCCCTGTCGACCGCCTTGACGTCGTCCTCGTCGCGCATGACTCGGAACTCCCTGTACTTCTGTCCGCCGATGAGCACCGCGACGTCGGCGAACTTTCGCCCTGTCACGCTCATGTAGTGGGTCACCTGGGTCAGGTAGTACAGCGGCACGCCCTCATCCCAGTCGTGCTCCCTGTATAGCGACGCCGTCTTTATCTCTAAGATTCCCCATCCGAGTTCGGGGTCCTTGACTTCGTAATCAAGAGAGGCCTGGGCATGAGGTCGTCCAATGCTCCTGCACACAGCGTTGACTCGTCTGACAGTGCGTCCTGGGTGTAGAGCAGCATAGTGGCTGCCGACCACAGGCTCGAGGATATTGCCCCATTGAACCGCCTCGACCATGCTGAGGTCGGCCGGCTGCACGTATCCGAGCTTCTCGGCCCATACCTCGTAAGGTCCTCGATATTGAGACAGCCCCATGATGGCCGCGACGTCAGAGCCTCCGATTCCGCGGCGGCGCTGGTCGAGCCATTCGTCGCTCCCGTCGCACCTAATGAGGTCGAAGACACGCCCCTCTCCTACGACAGGCACTACTCGTCCCCGTTGAGAACGTCCTTGACCATCTCGAGGACGACCTTCTTCGCCTCGGCGATGGCGTCGTCTTCGTCACGCTCCCCGATTACCCCGCGGTGCGCCTTGGAGACGCAGTCGTAGGCCTCGGCGACGGAACCCTCGTTGAGCACGCCGCTCGTGAGGACGGCCTCGCACGCAGCGATGACGGAGAAGAGGTCGATTGCCACGCAGAGGTCAACGCCCCTCATATCATCTTTGGTTCCGCCGATGGCAAAGGCGAGCGCGCTGGTGTCGCGATGAGCGGCGAGCGAGCGGAGGGAGTCCTTGCTCGTGGTGACGACAACCTCAAGCGCGTCGGCGCTGTCCGCGATGTGGTCCGTCAGGCAGTTGTCGCTGAAGTAACGACTGGTGTTCATTGTTCCTCCTTGCAGATGGGCGCGATAGTCACCATCACGCCCGGGTCTTCCTTGTCGATGGCGATTCCGTCGTGGTGGATCGCCCTGATGTGTTTCTGTGAGTCATCGCGAATCAGACCGGCCTTGACGATTCCATCGAGGACGAACTTGATTCCGCCCATGATGTTGTCGGGGTCGCGCCTCGCGTTGATCTCATGCCAGACGAGACGGATGTCAACCTTCCCCTCCGGGGTCTTCCACCCGGCCTGGAGCGCGGCCTCGTGTGCGTACTCTGCGGCGATTCCCGTGTAGTACTTCTTGAGGTCGTTGCCCTTGAACCGGTTGACGTTCATCGCGTGCATCCAGTCGTTGATGGATGCCCACGGCTTCTGCACGCCGCCTATCTTCGGAGCGTGGATGAAGAACTCTAGAGGCCTAGCAGGAGGGCAAGCAGGGCAAATATCAGCGCCCAGCTTGCCACGCCCATGGCGAGCATTAGCAGAAACCAAGGCCCGCACCCCCCTAAATCGTCTCTATCCATCTGTCCACCTCCGACGCGCGGATGCGCGCCCCGCGCTCGCCGTCCGGCTCGATGAAGTCGATAAGCCCTCGCTCGTTGTCGAGCCTGATGCGGCGCTCGGACACGCCGCTTATCTTCGCCACCTCGGACACCGTGTACGTCATGCGTGCACCGATGCCTGCGGCGACCGCCGTCTCGATGGTCGGGCTTGACGGCACGCGGCAGTCCATGGCCTGCTCGACGGCATCCTTGACGACTCCGGCGAGCAGGGCCTCGAGGCTGCTATCCATTCGTGACCGTCTCGCAGTGCTTCTTGATGATGTTGTTGAAGTTGCCCTTGTTGCCGTAGACCTTCTTGGCGATGGCCGCGAGCAGGCCCTTCTCCTTGTCGAACTCCTCGTCCTGGCACTTGACGACGGTCTTGGTGCCGTCCTCCCAGTAGACGATGGTCGCGGGGTCGTGGAAGATGACCTCCTTGATAGCGGTGGAGTCGTTGAGGCTCGGAAGCCCCTTGAGCACGTCGATGATTCCGCGTGGCTGAAAACGGCACGTATTGAGATCGACCGCGGCCGCGTCTTTCCCCGTAATGTCGAGAGTCAGTAGCATGTGGCCTGCGTTAATGGGTTCCGGGCATATCGCATACTCTGCAAAATCGCGGTTCATCGTGAACCCAGAGCAATGTTCGATCTTGTCAAAACGAATCAATTTCAGCCTCCTTACTTGACGTCGACGAGCGGCGTGGAGTTCTCGGGCACGACGACGAGGTTGCCGTTCTTGCCGATGCTCTTGAGCGCGTCGATGTAGTTCTGCTGGATAACGTTCTCGTTGAGGGAGTTCGCGAGGATGGCGTTGGCGTCAGCCTGGCCCTGTGCCTCGATCTTCTTGGTTTCGGCCTCGACCTTGGCAGTCTCCTGCTTGTTCTGGGCCTTCTGCTTCGCGACCTCGGCGGCCTGAGCCTCGCTGTAGCTCTTGGTGATGTTCTTCGGGTAACGGACGTCCTGCACGCTCACCTGCTCGACCGTGAGGCCCATGCCGTCCCACTTCTCGGTGAGGGCCTTCTGCACGGCCTTGGTGAACTGCGAGCGGTCGGTGAGCATAGTCACCGTGTCGAACTTGCCGGACACCTCGCGGGTAACGGCGCGGACGTCGTTGGAGATGTACTTCTCGACGAAGGACTCCTGCGTGCCGTACTCGCTGTAGAGCGTGAGCGCGGCGTCGGGGTTGAGCGAGTAGTTGACCTGGATGTCGATGTTCGCGCTAGCGCCGGACTTGTCGTTGATGGACACCTGCTTGCCGTCGTAGGAGCCGCCGTTCACCTTGTAGTCGGTGTCCCCGTAGAAGTTGATGAGGTTGTTGCGGGTGTCGTAGGTGACGACGTTCTGCCACGGGGCCTTCCCGTGGAAGCCGGCCTCGGACGTGGAGCCTGCGAGCGAGCCGCCGATATTGCGGATGACGCAGACCTCGCCGGTATCCTGCGAGTAGAAGCATCCGGTGGCCGCGATGACGGCTGCGAGCGCGATGACAGCGAGGCCACCTGCGACCGGCACGGTTGCGGGTTCATCGGGCCTGCTGGGCTTATAGCAGCGATTGTGGTCCTTGTACTCCTTGAGGGCCTCGAGGTACTCCTCGTTCTTGCGCTCGTACTCCTCTCGCTCGCGCTTGTTATGCGAGTGGGCGACCACGCACGTGGCGGCACCCGCGATACCGAGTCCGGCGCAGATAATGAGTCGAATCATTTAGTTGTCCTTAGTTTGTAGGCTTGGAAAATGGCAGGCGCGGAGGGACTCGAACCCCCATCGGCGTTACCGCCACAGTTTTGGAGACTGCTGCTCTACCGGTTGAGCTACGCGCCTGTGGAGTGCTGCCCAGGAGTCGCACCTGGTTTCACGGAGTTGCAGTCCGCCGCCTAGCTGTTCGGCCAGCAGCACATGGAGTCGCCAGAGGGAATCGAACCCCCAACACGCGGTTTAGGAAACCGCCGCTCTATCCCATTGAGCTATGACGACGAAAATGGTGCCGCATCTAGGTAACGCTCCCAGCCAGCCAATAGGCACCTGATTTACAGTCAGGCCCCCGTCTTTAGGGGAATACTGCGGCAGTGTGGAGGAGGGCGTGGGAGTCGAACCCACGGATCGCTATCAACGACCGGCTGTTTTCTAGACAGCTGCAATAAACCTCTCTGCCAACCCTCCGTTGGCGGAGCATGTAGGACTTGCACCTACGGGACTCGTATGAGGTCTACGGGTTAGCAACCCGCTGCGGTAGCTACTGCGCCAATGCTCCGAAATGGTTGTCGCGGTAGGTGCTGACCCTACGACCTCCCCGTTATCAACAGGGTGCTCTACCGTTGAGCTACGCGACAGTGGAGCCGCCTGCGGGAATCGAACCCGCATAACCGATTTGGAAGACCGGTGTTCTACCTTTGAACCAAGGCGGCGTGGCTTGCGCGGCAGGCCTCGAACCTGCGACCTCCCGGTTAACGGCCGGGCGCTCTACCAGCTGAGCTACACGCAAATGGTGGGGCAAACAATACGGAGGCAATACATCTCCGCTGGGTTTGCCCCGTGTTGGTCGCGGGAGCGGGAATCGAACCCGCATGGCCCGGCTTATGAGGCCGGTGAGTTACCTGTACTCTATCCCGCGATGGCTTCTCGGCAGGGAGTCGAACCCTGACCGGCTGAATCAGAATCAACCGTGCTAGAACTGTTACACCACCGAGAACGTTTCGACCAGCGGCCGCGGCGACCGATACGCTGCTGTACACATCTTCTTACGACGCGGCAGCCAAGTGGCAGGGCTGCCTTGGTTTTCCGATGTCGTATCGGCCGTTGCGGCCGCTGGTCTGGAGGCGCTGCAATCGCCCGCCCCCGTGTTGCCGTGGTTTCCGCGCGTCGCGGCTTTGGCACTCACGGCTTGCCGCCCTCCCGGCGCGATGCCGTTCGGGCCTTACCCCTTCCGGGGCGCATATTCTGTACTCAAGGTGCACGCCCATTCGGACGGGCGTGCGGTTTCCCGCGCGGACTCGACTGATGTAGGGAAGGCCTGCCCAGGAGTCGGAGGCAGGTGAAAATTGCCCGTGAAGGAAGTGGTCAGTCTTCAGAGAGGAGTTCAGTCGAGTCCGCGAGGGAAAACGCTTCGGCTATTCGGGTTTGCGCCCGGTGAGCCAGTCGAGTGAGCAGTCCATCCAGTCGGCGAGCTTGATTGCCTCCTGAAGCGTGAACGGCTTTTCGCCAGTCAGCTTGTAGTGGACCGCGTTCCAGCAGATGCCTAGTACGTCGGCGACCTTCTGCTGGGTGATTCCGTGCTCGGCGATATATGCCGAGACTTTCCTTGCGAAGTCGTTGTCCATCCCATTCCTCCTTTCTGGGAACTCGCTTGCTCCCCGTTGGGAGCTTTCGATTACTGATATTGCTCCCCGTTGGGAGCTTTGTCAACATCTTTTTGGGTAAAATTACTCTCGATAGGGAGTAAGGAGTTGCCATGATTCTTTTGAAGGGTCTTCCAGACATCCTCGCCTCTCGAGGAATGAAGCCAGCAGACCTATGCAGAATTAGCGGTCTGAGCAGCGGTTTAATCTCCAGTTACATGAGCGGGGCGAAGACGCCGACGCTGAAAAGCGCCGTCACGATCGCGGAGTCGCTCAACGTCTCCCTAGACGAGCTTGTTGGCAGAAAGCCTTCACATTTCGCGCCTCCGCCGCTCACGCACGATGAGGCCGAACTGCTCGACGACTACCGCAAGTGCACGCAGGAGGCCAAGGACAAGGTTTCCGAATACGCTGAGTTCCAGGGTGCGATGAGTGCGGAGTAGGCTCGCGAACACGAGAGGAGACGAATATGGTGACGAGGCTCCGGGCGCTCAGGGCGAGGGCCGGGTACCCGAACGGCAAGGCCTTCAGCGATGCAATCGGGATGAAATACGACACGTATCAGAGCTATGAGTCCGGAAAGCGAAAGATGTCGCTCGAGCGTGCGGCGGAGATTGCTGACAGGCTTGGGTGCACGCTGGACGAGCTTGCCGGGCGCACACCGCCGAAAAGAAAGGAGGACTATCTCAGACAGTGGCTTCTCGACAGCTACGAGGCCTGCACTGTCGAGCGAAAGAGACGCCTCTTGGACTACGCACGCGACCAGGCGAAAATGTCCGAGGGAGAGTCAGACGATTAGAAAGCAGGGCGTCGCCACCCGCCAAGATGCACGACGCCCCACAGGACCGACCCGCTTACAGCAGGAGGGCAGGTAAATTATGCCACGCATGAGGGCAGAGAAGGGTTCGATTGCCAAACTCGACCGCAACAGGTACCGCATACGCTATTGGGGAGACAAGCGCGACGGCAAGGGGTACAGGAGACTCAGCTCCAACTTCACCGGCACGCTTACGGAGGCTCGCAGGGAGCGAGACAGGCTGATCGAGCTGCACTCAACCGACGAGCGCAGGACATACACAGTGCGTTACGTATTTGACGCGCTGTACTGGCCGTCATGCGAGAAGCGTTTAGCAGAGAACACGTTGAACATGTACAGGTCGACATGGCGTAGGTACGTCGAGCCTAAGTTCGGGGACTGCTTGCTCTCATCGGTTAGACCGCTCGCCATCCAGGAGTGGATAGACTCCATGACGAAAAACCAGGCCCAGCGTGCCGTTAACATGCTGTCCGGAATCTACCGCACCGCCGTCAAGTTCGAGCTTACCGATTCCGACCCGACCTCCGTCGGCCTCGAGATGCCTGGCGATGTGGCGAAGATGGACGCCGGAGTGTATGACATGGCGGAGCTTGTCCGCATGGCGGAACTGCTGCACGGCTCGCGCATGGAGGGTATATTCCTGCTCGGTGCGTTCGGATCATGCCGGCCTGGCGAGGCAGCCGCCGTCGACCCTGCGTCGGTCGAGCTTGTCAGAGCCGGCAACGGGACGGTCTGCGCCGTCGTCCCAATCGAGCGCGAGGCCGTACGCGGGCAAGGCGTCGTCGAGCGCGTTA
The DNA here is from genome assembly GCA_900550185.1 of uncultured Collinsella sp. Lineage (GTDB taxonomy): Bacteria > Actinomycetota > Coriobacteriia > Coriobacteriales > Coriobacteriaceae > Collinsella. The sequence continues at coordinate 5,468 of URRN01000002.1, read as the reverse complement.
AGACCGAGAGCAGCCGACGCTATGTCGTCATTCCCGGCAGATGGGGTGAACGTCTCGCGGAAATCGCCGATGAACGAGTCGATGGCGGACACTGCCTTTTCATCGAGAACATGAAGGGCGGACCGCTCACGTCCGCGAGGATGAAGGCGATATGGGAGCGCGAGGCCGAACGGCTCGGGTTCGAGTACCACCCGTTGCGCAACCTCCGCAACTCATGGCGCACAAGCTGGCAGTACGAGGTAAGGATTGCACCAGACACCCTAGAAGTCTTAATGGGTCACTCAGGCTCAAGCGTGTCGGCCAAGCACTATGTCCGCGCGAGTTTAATGATGCTCGTCAACACGGTAGCGGACGCGTTTCAGGAAGCAGGTCTTGTTCCATAGGGACTTTTAGGGACCAAATCATTTTATGCAAGCGTTCTACCTGCTGGTTTATTATTTGTAAATATCAGTCGTTATGATATACCTACTGGCCTGCGAGATAAACCCCAAAATGAAGGCGTCGTGATGATGGCCCCTTTGGTGCAAAGAAACCTGACCCCAATGCACCAAGTTAGGACCAGAGGAAGTCGCTGCGGGTGACGGTGGCGCCGATGGCGAAGGGCATGCAGGCGATGACCGGATACAGGTAGCGCATGTAGGTCGAGCCGTTGCACGGGCCAATCAGGCACACAGCGAGTACGCCCAACAGCGGCACCCAGATCGCCAGCGCACGCCATGAATGACGACGCAGCAGGTAGACCACCACGGCGATCATGATCCACACATAGGTGGCCGAGCTCATGGTGAGCGAAATAAACGGGATGCGTTGTACTGCCACGCGATACAGGTTGATCAGGTGGTCGCACCAGCGCACCACGTTGCTGTCTACCGGATGGAAGTCGAAGTATTTGAGGTTGTCGGGGCGCGCCATGATCTCGGCACTACGCGCCGTGCTGTAGACCCAGGCATCGCGCGTGCTCGGATAAAAATAACCATAGTAGTTATTGATAAGCGCCGAAATATAGCACTCGGGATCCTTCTTAAACATCTGAGCCCATACCTCAAAATAGGCATCGATGTCCTCCTGCGAGGCGTACTCGTTAAAGCAGTTCTTGACGGCATCGGACTTGTCGGGGTTGTAGCGGCGGCCCAGGTTCTCGTACTTGAGTACGCGGTCGATCACGGCACGCTCTTCGTCGGTCACCGAACCGTCGCAAGGAGCCTCCACGATGGTGCCGTCCTCCTTAACCGTGGGGTTGACGCCCGAGTTGAGGCCGTCGTGCTTTTGGACGAAACGAGCCGTCTGCTGGAACGGAATCGAGAGGATTTCGCGCTTGGAGCCGGGCGTAATGTCGTGCGCCGGCATAAAGACCTTGGTGAAGTACATATTAGAGGCAAGGCAGAGCGCGAGCACCGCGAGAACGCCAACCCAGCGGAAACGCGGGATGGTGCCCGAAGGCGCAGCACCAGTCTGCTTGGCTGCACGACGAGCCACATGCACGTCCCATACGCAAAACGCCGCCGCGATTACGCATGCCGCCAGGGGAAACACCAGGCCGCCGTTGCGCAGAAACGTGGAACCCATGGCGCCCAGAGCGAGCAGCAGCCAGTCGTGGCGCGCAAAGAACACGGGGGCTTTCTCGCCCGCTCGCTCGACATTGGCATCACGACGGGGCAAGCCACATGCCACGAGCTTGACGGTCTGTACCAGCAGCACCAAGAACGCGTCGGCAAAGAGCACGTCTTTGGTGAGCAACGCCGCGTAGTTAGAGAACATCGGCATAAACGCAAAGAACAGCAGGATCGCACCGCGAACCGGCAGGCTCACGCCCAATTTGCGCAGCGACGAAATGGAATAGGCCATGCAGGCAGCCGTGATGACAAATTGAGCGCAGGTGTAGATGGCAAGACCCGCGTTAGCGCTGTTGAACAGCGAAAGCCCCAGCTGAACGCACGAGCCGATAATGGCCGTGTGCACTACGGGATGATGCCCGTTGAGCAACACATTAGGATTGAGCAGACGCAAGTAGTCGCTCGTGCCGTTGGGATAGTTGAACCACTGGCGAATCTGCGCGCCCGTATCTCCCATAAAAAGGCCAGGCAGCGAAGCGATGAGCGTGGGCGCCCAGGCGATCATAAGCACCAGGAAGGGCCCGGCAAAGGGATGGACCGAGAGCACGGCGTGAGTCACACGCCATACGCGGCCAAAGTGCGCTTCGGAAAACGGAATGCGCCGAGAGCTCAGCCAATCCAGGCACTCAAAAGCCAAATAGAAGGCCACGATCGCTAAGAGCATCCAGCCCGCGCCGCCAATCCAGGCGCAGACGATGCGGGCTTTGTCGCCAAGGACAATCTCGGCCGAGTCGGTGAGGTCGTAGCTGCGGCCGAACACCATGCAGATGGCGAAGAACAGCGACGGCAGAATGATCGATGGACGCCAGGTGTCGCCACGGCCAAAGAACACGTAGCGAAACGGCAGCGTGAGCAGGCAGGCAAGCGCAAGCAGCATGACCGCGTCGGTATGGCCGGCAAACGAGAGGAGCACCTCGTAGCACACGTACAGCATGCCCGAGGCTTTGGGGTCAATCGCCAAGACTGCGTTGCTCGATACCGGGGCGGGATCGATGGAAAACGCCGTGGTCGCCAACAGCGCGAGCAAAAATGCGATGAGCGTCTGCTTGGCGGGGTAGCGCTTAAACCAGACGATGCGGGCAGCGTCGCGCGCAGCCGTTGTGGAGAGATCGGAATCCTTCACAGTCCAAAGAGCCTTTCTAGAAACCTGCCAAAAAGGGACAGGTTTATTTTGGCAGGTTTTATCTGGGGAAACGTTACGGTTCTGTCATCGTTGCCCAGCGAACCACCACAAAGGTGCCTGTCCCCTTTGCGGTGGTTAGGCGTCGAGGTAGATGCGCTGGGGCTGGTTGCGGCGACGAGCGAAGATGATGAGCGCCAGGCCCGCGATTACGAGTGGCAGACTCAACAGCTGACCCATGGTGATGACGCCGCCCAGCAGATAGCCCAGCTGCGCATCGGGCACGCGCACAAACTCAATGAGGAAGCGGACGATGCCGTAACCCATCACAAACACGCCCATAAACGTGCCTTGGGGCAGTAGCGGCTTTTTGCGGCTGAGCACCTGCAGAATGCAAAAGAGCACGATGCCCTCAAGAAATGCCTCGTAGAGCTGGGAGGGGTGACGCGGCATATCGCCCGCGGTGCCGCCAAAGATCACGCCCCAGGGCAGATCGGTCGGCTTGCCCCACAGCTCGCCGTTGACAAAGTTGGCGCAGCGTCCCAGACATAAGGCCAGCGGAGCACCGATAACGGCAAGGTCGGCGATGGTCCAGGCGTCGAGCTTGTACATGCGGCACACGAGCACGCCGCCGATAATGCCGCCCACCAAGCCGCCATGGAAGCTCATGCCGCCCTCGTTGGTGGCAAAGATCTCGAGCGGGTGCGCCCAGTAGTAGCCATCACCGTAAAAGACGACGTAGAACAGGCGCGCACCGATAATGAGGCCAAAGACCACGCCGACCACGACACTCGTCAGGTCATCAATCGTGATGTTAAAGCCCCAACGGCGCTGCGTGCGATACATGACGACCGCCGTGAGCAGAGCGCCGACCACGTAGGCCAGGCCGTACCAGTAGATGGTGATGGGGCCCGCCGAGATCGCGACAGGATCAAGCATATGGTAGAAGTCGTTGAGCATGTCGACCCTCCTACTCCCTACATACAAATGCGGCCGCGGGCCTTGCGCTCGCAGCCGCATATTTGGGCGTAACGTCTATGCGGAGTATACCGTCCGCAGCTTTCGCATCTTAGAACGGCGCGTACTCGTCGTACAGGTCGTCGGTCTCGCCGGAGGCATTGACCTGCTCGACACGGGTAACGCCGGGCACATGCTCCTTGAGGATACGCTCGATACCCATGGACAGGGTCAGTGCGCTCATAGGGCAGCCGGCGCAGGCGCCCTGCAGCTCCAGCTTGACGACACCCTCGTCGTCGACGCCCACATACTCCATATCGCCGCCGTCAGCCTGCAGGTTGGGGCGAATCTCCTCAAGAACCTTCTTAAGCAGCTCTTCGTTAACAGCCACAGGGGCTCCTTTCTCACAATAACGCGGGCGCGCCCGCGGACAGAGCTATGTTACTACAGCCGTGTACCCGCTCACGAGCCGTCCATGCGCGCAGACGCGACTTTCACGAGTAGTCAATTTGGGACGGGGCTCTTTTGGCTGCCTTTTGTTGCCAGCTGGCGTTGCCACGCGCTACTGCTGAGCCCGCCCCTCGGTGCCGATGTGAACATCGACGATAACCTGGCGGTAGCTGATGCCACAGGAGTCGAGGATGCGGCGGCTGATGCGTCCGTCATCGGTGTCGGCGTACTTGTTGTCCAGGTAGACGACCTCGCCCACGCCCACCTGAGCCAAAATCTTGGCGCAGTCGTGGCACGGGAACAGCGTGACGTAGACCGTGGAACCCTCGAGGTCCTTGAGCGAGCCACGGTAGTTGAGCACGGCGTTGGCCTCGGCATGGACCACGTAGTTGTGCTTGTCCTGCAGCGGGTCGTCGCTCGTACCCCACGGGAAAAAGTCGTCGTTGAGCGCCGAGGGTGTACCGTTGTAGCCCACCGAAAGGATGCGGTGGTTGGTGTTGGCGATGCACGCACCCACCTGCGTGTTGGGGTCCTTGCTGCGGCGCTGCGCGGCGATGGCCACGCTCATAAAGAACTCATCCCAGCTAATAACGTCGCGGCGCTTGCCCGACGCGGTTTGATGAAGATCGTCCGACATGGCAGACACCTCCGAAATCGCAATAGTTTGACCCATTGTAGCAGGTGAAAGGTAGGGGCGCTTATCCCACCAGCCCCCGTCCTACGCGCGTCGGGGCTTTTGGTTGATGTGGTAGAGCTCGGCGAGACCCCGCAACGTCAGCGCATCGTCGACCGTCAGGCTATGGCCGACCAGCGCCGCAAGCGCCTCCTCGTAATCCCCGCCGGCGACGGGGGCCGTAACAGTATCCCCCGTCAGTCCCAGGCCGGCCATCTTGCCGCTCAACTCGACGATGATCTTCTGCGCCGTTTTCAGCCCCAATCCCTTGACATTTTTGAGAAGGACGGCGTTTTCGGTAGCGATGATCCCCTGCAACTCCCTCGGCGAATAGGTCGAGAGAATCATCCGGGCGGTATTGCCGCCTACGCCGGAGACACTTATCAGGTGGCGGAACAGTTCCCGTTCGGCCTTCGACGCAAAGCCGTAAAGCAACTGGGCGTCTTCCCGAACCACGTAATGAACGAACAGTTTCACTCGGTCGGAGTGCTCGATTTCGGAATATGTCTGCAACGATATCTGAAGAAAGTACCCCACTCCGCCGACATCCAACACGGCATGGGTGGGAGCGAGTTCGGAAATGGTACCGGAGAGATATTCGTACATGAGTTTCTAATTTTGAATGTGGCTTGACAAAAGTAAAGATTTTTTTCTA
>URRN01000001.1 GCA_900550185.1 uncultured Collinsella sp. | reverse complement strand
CCGAGCTCGTCCGCATCGCCACCGAGGTCGAGGGCCATCCCGATAACGTCGCCCCTGCCATCCTGGGCGGTGCCGTCTGCTCCTTTACGCCGACTGATTCGCTCCCCCAGTGCCTGCGCTACGAGGTGAGCGATCGCCTGCGTTTTATTACCGTGATTCCGCCCTACGAGGTGCATACGAGCGAGGCCCGCAAGGTTGTGCCACAGGAGATTCCACTCTCCACCGCCGTATGGCAAATGGGCCGCATCGCCGGCATGACGCGCGGCCTGGAGACCGGCGACCTTGACCTGATTGCCGCCGCCAACGACGACCGCATCCAGGAGCCCTATCGCCGCCGCCTCATCCCCGACTACAACGCAGTGCGCGACACCTGCCTTAACGGAGGCGCCAAGACCATCTGGATCAGTGGCTCCGGCTCGACCCTCATGGCCGTGACTGACGACACCATCGTGGCAAAATTCCTGCAGGTCAAGCTGCGCGAGCAGTTCCCTAAGTGTGATACGCATATTCTGACGTGCGACACGGAAGGCGCCCAGATCGAATACCTGTAGTCGCCGTCCCGTATACTCGCCGGGGAGGCCAGGGGGCTTTGCCCCCAAATCGTCCTCGGACATGGCAGGACCCCCGCTGCGCACTTCGTGCGGCGGGGGTCCTGCCGTCCTGCGGAAAGATTTGGGGGCAAAGCCCCCTGGCCTCCCCTATGTTAACTTCGCCGGCAGCGGCTACAGGGACCTACGCTCTGGAAAGGCGTCGGGCTGATAGTTTGGCTTTTTATTGGTAGGGGCTCTTGCTAGGCTGGAGCACTTCCTAGAGGCGGGCATCGGCTGTGTGCTTGGTTTAGGCGGCGCTGGTTTCTTTGTATTCGAAGACTGGTTCTAGGAGGTCCTCGATGTTGCAGTGGAGGGCTTTTGCTATGGCTCGTACGCTTGTTACCGAGGCTTCATTGATGTTTCTCTGACGCTGCTCGTACATTTGGATTGAGCGGAGTGACACACCCGATTCGTATGCCAGATCTTGTTGGGTTTTCTTGAGCCTCTTTCTTGCTAACGCAAGTTTGGTTTGCCTGGACGCTTTTTTCGCCATATCGCAGACGAGGCGAGCCACGCGTTCCTCCGAGGCTTCGTGCCAGGGGTAGTACAGCCCGCGCAACACATCGAATGGAACGACATGCAGCAAATCTTCGAAAGACTCTCCTAGGCGCCACTGAAGGTATGCCAATATCCAGCCCGTCCAATATTCCGGTGTCTTTTCGAATCGGTAGGTTCGATTTGGCATCGGTCTTGATTGATAGCCGGACCTTTCGGCAATGAGCGCGAACAGCTCAACGCCCGATTTTCCCGACACTACCCATGCGTTGCCGCGTTCGAACTCGCGGGCTACGCCGCTCAGGCAAAAGAGTTCAGCAACTTCCGATCCTTCTGCCCCATAATCGTTAACGGCATAGTCAAAGCAGTCGCCAAGGTTGTTCATTGCATCCTCTAGGTAGTAAACGGGGTATGTCCTACTCGGCCCACAATCCGTTAACTCTTGGATCATTTAAATCAACCCTTCCTGCCATCAAATCCCTAATGTCGACACCATCAGAGTCAAATCCGTTTACCGTATCCAGGTACTTTCGTCGAGCGTTCTGTTCTCGCTCAAATCGTTTGGGATAAAACTCAGCTCCCGAGGCCTGCTTCCAATCGCGGAACTTAATCGCCGAGAATGCACGCTCACTCATAAGCGCATATTGAATGCCCAAATCCCCCAAAAACATAATGCGCTGCAATTGCCTGAGCGAGATCATGCCGTTGACAAACTGTCTTGCAAACGAGAAATAGGAATCGTCTGCACGATAGCCTCGAATAACGTCATAGGGAGAAATATCAATCAGGCAGTTATCCAGCAGATAACGAAGCCCCTCGCGTGCTACTGGCGTTGAAACATTGAACTCTCTGTTATTCGCCAGAATTGCAAGCCAGTTGAGAATCGAGAACTCACCTGATTCCAAATCCAAAATCGCAAGGCCATCTAAATCAAGCTCATATCGATTGGCAATGCCATCAGACTCGGTCCGACATGCCCACTCCATTGCCATTTCCTCATGCGGTGTGCAATAAAACCCGCGCCCATAGTCATTGAATTGCCTGCATTTATCCAACGATGGATGCTCGACAACAACCTCCGACCCGTGCCAAAGCTCCATATCGACCTCCAAACAAAAATATCACCCCAGTGATAGTGTACCAACAACTATCACTGGGGTGATATAGATAGATGCAAACTATTGCCTGCCAAGAGCCCTTACTAGAGGCAAGCCTCGGCGATGCGCTTTTTGAGTTCGTCGATGCCGGTGCCGGTCTGGGAGCTTGTGATGATCACGTTCTCGGCCGGAACGTTGAGCTGCTTTTTGATGGCTGCTGCCTGGCGGGCCTGCTGGGTGCGACTGAGCTTGTCGGCCTTGGTGAGGCAGACGATAAAGTTGAACTCATTGCCCTGCAGGTAGTCGATCATGTCATGATCGAGCTTGCTGGGATCGTGACGAATGTCCACCAGCGAGACGACCAAGTTAAAGCTGCGCTCGGAGTCGAAAAAGTCGCCGATAAGCTCGGCCCAGCGGTCGCGCTCGGCCTTGGAGCGACGGGCGAAACCGTAACCCGGCAGGTCCACAAAGTGCACGTCATCGGCCTCAAAGAAGTTGATGTTGCTCGTCTTGCCCGGCGTACTGGAAACCTTGACTAGGTTCTTGCGGCCAAATAGCTTGTTCATAATCGACGACTTGCCCACGTTGGAGCGGCCGACAAAGCTCACCTCGGGGCAGGTGGACTCGGGAATCTGCGAAACCTTGCCATAGCTGGCGACGAACTTGGCAAGCTGGTAGTTAATGGAATCGGCCATGGACACTCCTTGGTCGTAGGTTCTTACAAATAGACGCGCTATTGCGCAGCGGCAATGCGGCGGACGATATCGAGCGTGATGTCACTTGCGACACGCGCGTACTCGAACAGATCGAACTCGCGCTCGCAAATTGCATCGTACGCCTCGTCACAATTATCGCTGATAGCGCGCAACACCAGGCAATCGACACCATTTTTGGTTGCGACATGGGCAATTGCCGCGCCCTCCATGCCGACACAATCGGCATGCGTCGCCTCGATAGCGTCATTGCGCATGGTGGCGCCCGTCACAAAGCGGTTACCCGTGGCAATCGTGCCGACCAGGAACTGCTTGGTGCCCTCGTTCGAAGCGACTGCATTTTTCGAAGCGTCAACAAACCCACGCTCAGCAAGCACGTCGGCGGCAATATCGACCAGCGCGGGCGTCGAGCCAAACTCCTCGAGCCCCGGTGCGGACTCGGCGATAAGCGCGGTATCGGTATCCAGATAGCGTAGGCGTTTGCCAATGACCACGTCGTCGATATGGAGCTTGGGGTTCAAACCACCCGCAATGCCCGAAAACACAACAGCCTGCGGAGCATACTTGCTAATGAGGTGCTGTGTTGCAGCAGCGGCGTTCACCGTGCCCATGCCCGCCGTTGTGGCGACAACTGTCAGGCCGTCGAGCTCACCGCTCACAACGGTCAAGCCTGCATCCCGTGCCTCGCAAACGTCGCTCAGCTCTTCCTTAATCTGCATGATCTCTTTTTCGAGCGCACCGATAATCGCGATGGTAGCCATACCATTCCCCAAACCTATACGAAATTCTCAACCAAGGTATGGTACCAGCATTTTGTTTGACCTCGCCAAACGAACACGCTAAGCCAATGCAGCTCGCGTATCAAACAGAGCCTTTGCAATCGCGGCCGTAACCTCGCTCGAACGGTCACTCCATGGCATCGATGTCATGACGCTCATGACATAGGTACGGCCATCGATGTCGATGAGGCCTGCATCGCATGTCGAATAGTAACCATCCTCGCTAATCCAGCCTGCCTTGTTGCGCACCAAAACCTGCTCGTCCGCAATGCCATCGCGAATAAACGAGCGCGATGTTGATGCCAGAAGGCTCGACAACCACTGTGAAGTCTCGGTATCCATGCTCAGATACTCGCTCATCTCACGCCATAACCTCGCAGAAGTGCGCGGGCAGTAGGTCGGAAAATCACTCATCGGATCCAGTGCCGTATCGTAATCGATGCCAAGACCGACAATCCAATCCTCGTAACCGACACGGTCAAACGCCGCACGTAACGCAATAAACGAATCGTTGTCTGAATAAACGACCGCAGCCTCGATCAAGTCGCGTACCGTCTGCCAACCCATGTTGTAGCCACCATACGTGGCTAAAGGCCAATCGAGCGACACCTGATCCGATTCGACCAACGTCTCGCAAATATAGAGCGCATACAGCGCCTTGTAACTGCTCGCTCCATACACCTCGACATCGGCGTTATACGTCACGCCTCTACCGCTCGATAGGTCGTAGAACACTACGCCCACTCACCCAGCTCCTGCACCCGGCTCAGGGCATCCTGGAGCGAAGCAAGGCTCTCATCCTCCAAGGTAGGAATCTTCTTATCCACCAACGAGAAGGTCTGAACGGTATCACTCGAAGGGATATCGTTGAAGTCCGCCTTCGAAAGTCTCGTCTTGAGATCTGCCGACGCTTTGGACTTTGAAACCTTTTCGTTTTGCAGCTGTACCGTTGACGCATCTGAGTGTGCCATTCGCTCCGATGCGTAGGTTTTGGCGGTAATTCCGAGGATAATAACCGCCGACGTTAGCATCCCAATGGCGGCAATCTTCCTCACGCGGATGCGAGCGTCGGCAAGGCCACGCGAAGACGTGCCCTTCGTCTCATATCTGCTGCTATGCTGCGGCACATACTCATCCCGCGATGCGATGTTTCGCACGTGGTCTCCTGACTGCTACCGTTTATATACGAGCAGCATGATACCGAGCAGGCATTTCTTTCCAAAGATATTCAGTGGCGTTTAAGGTGTCTTTAAAGAAACCACAAGCGTTTCTATGCATTTTTGCCAATTCTGTTGCACATCTCTACCCAAAACGCAGTTGCGGTGAAATAGTTCCTGTTTGAACGGCATAAGCCGAAAAACAAGAACTATTCCACCGCAACTTGACGGGGCTCTTTGGCAATCAACTTGGTGCCCAGGGGCACTCATTTAAGTCTGTCCCCAATGAGTGCCTTTGGGGAGCGAAAATGGCTCGCTAGCCGATGGCGTTTTTGAGTTCGGCGCGGCGCTTTTTCATGCCCGTCATGACGGCGTTGCGCAGCTCGGGCATGCGCGCGGTATCCATCTGGGGCACGCCCTCGAGCTTATAGGGAATGCCCAGTTGCTCGTACTTGACGACACCCATCGTGTGATACGGCAGCATCTCCAGGCCGACCACGTTATGCCACGGGGCGATTAGACGACCGAGTGCCTCGCACTCCTCCACCGTGTCGGTAATGCCCGGCACTACCACGTGGCGGATAACGACCTTAATCTTGCGACGCGCGAGCTCATCACCAAACGCCAGAATGCGTGCGGGATCGCAGCCGGTCAGCTTTTTATGCTCAGCCGGATCGGCATGCTTGATGTCGAGCAGCACCATGTCGGTCTCGTTGAGAACGGCATCGAACTTCTCGGGGCGGTTGGGATCAAACGCATAACCGCAGCTATCCAGGCAGGTATGCACGCGGCCATCGGGATTGTTGTGCATTGCACGGAATAGGTCGGCCAAAAACTCAGGCTGCAGGAGCGGTTCACCGCCCGAAACGGTAATGCCGCCGCTGCGGTAAAACTCATGGTTACTCTGAAACTCGTCCATCAGGTGTTCGACGGTCACCATGGTGCCGCCGTTGACCGACCAGGTATCGGGATTGTGGCAATACGCGCAGCGCATGGGACAGCCCTGAACAAACACCACAAAGCGAATGCCGGGTCCGTCGACCGTTCCCATCGTCTCAATCGAATGTACGCGGCCCAGGGCAAACGCGGAGTCCTCGGGACGAGCGTCCACACCCTCGAGCGTCATCTCAGCCATTCCCGCTACCTTGCCTCTCATTGGTTTTAGTTACATAAATGCCAGAGCCATTCTAGCCCATACGCATGATGGTGAAATGGTTTAGCGGTCAATTGGGTTGTTCTATTTGACCCCACGCAAGAGCGGCGGGAGGGTTATCGCAGCCCGCCCGCCGCCGAGGCAATAGATATCGATAGACGCCAGGCCTTACGCCTTGAGCGTGAGCACCGCGCCGAAGGCGGTCGGGCCGCAATGGCTCGAGATGACGCCGCCGACCTGAGTCCAGGTAACGTCCTTAAAGCCAAGATCGTGTGCATAGACTTCCATGTCGTCGCGCAACTCCTCGGAAAGACCCACCGAATACGCCAAGCCAATATGCGAGTAGTCGATCTCGCCCTTCTCTACCATGTGATCAATAAAGGCACGGGCACACTTAAGCATAGAACCGCGGAACTTCTTGGTCGCCACGAACTTACCACCCGTCACCTCAATGCAGGGCTTAATCTTGAGCAGATGGGCACCGAGGAATGCCACGTTGGACAAGCGACCGCCGGCCTTAAGGAAGGCGAGATCGGTTGGGACAAAGCCCAACAGTACGCGGTCCATGACCGAATTGGTGAAGGCGAAAATTTCGTCAACGGTGGCATCGGGATGAGCCTCAATATACTTGGCGGTCTCGACGACAACGAGCGACTGGCCTACCGAGACAAAGCGCGTGTCCATGGAGTAGACGTAATCGCGACCCTTGGCGGCGATCTTCGATGATTGATGCGAGCAGGTCGTGGCCTCAGAATATGCAAGATGCAAAATAGTCGCGTCGGGTTGCTCGGCATGGATGCGGTCGTACACATGCGCAAAATCCGCTGGCGAACAGCCACTGGTCTTGGGCATCACACCAAACTCGTTGCAGCGCGAATAAATCTCGAGCGGATCGATCGAGCCGTCCTCGACGGTCTCGTCACCAATCGTGACATGCATGGGCACGCGCACGATGCCATAGCGTTCGCAGAGCTCCGGCGTCACATCCGACCCAGACTCAACCACGATTACGTACTTGCCCATTCTTATCACGACCCATCTCGACATTGGCTTTTCAATACATGGCACGCGCCGCCGCACTGTTGTACAACGGCGTCCAAGCGCCAAAGAGACGCCGCCCCTTGCACACAACAAAGGACAGCGTCTCCCTGGAAAACTCCGTGCTTATCTGAGATTCTACACGGTTTATTAAGGAGTGTTACTTATTCCGCAAACGGTAGCTATACGCGATAAACGGTAGTTCGCTGCGGCAACTGCGACACATTCCGCCCAGCAAGTCCAATCGTGCTCCACGCACGGTTAACGCGCAAGACGGTAAAAATCCATCGATGCCGCACCCTCGGCGCGCAGCTCCATCGCCGGTACCGCCGGCGAATAGGTACGGCTCGTAAGTGCCGCCTCGCCGCCGTTGACAAAAATCTCGACCATCGTAGTGTCCGAAAGCACGCGCAGGTCGCGGAGCTCGCTGAGCTCAATCGACCTCCGGTCACGCCCATAGCCTTCGTCACCCATGTCGAGGGTAAGCGTCCCGTCCGCATAGCGCACAAAGACACCCTTGCGAATCTCGAGCTCGACCATCTTGGCGTCCTCGCAGGAAACCACGACATCAAACAGGCGCCCAGGCTCTTCAACGGTCTCACCGCCTGTAGCACGAACGCAGTCGCCGCGCAGCACTTCGATCTCGTGCGCCGGCTGCTGGCAGAGCTTACCGCTACGCATGCTCAGCTCTCTCGGCACCGTCAACGCGCACTGCCATCCGCGTGCCACCGTCGGGCTTTCTGCCATCGTATCGGGGCAACCCGACCATCCGATCATCAAGCGTCGACCTGCCGCATCCTCAAAGGACTGCGGGGCATAGAAATCAAAACCGGCATCAACCATCGGAGGCATGCCCTGCCCGGCGATCTTAAAGCTCGGCGCCTCCCAATCGGCCTCGATGGAAAACCACACGCACTGGTGCGGATTGCGGTAACGCCAGCCATCGGCGGGCACGCCCTGCGGACAGCAAACGAGAATAAGCTCGCCATCGAGCTCAAACAGATCAGGACACTCCCACATAAAGCCAAACTTCTCGCCCAGCTCAATGCGCGTCGCATAGCTCCAGACCCCTAAATCACGCGAAGTATAGACAAGCACGCAGCCACGGTCGTCTTTCGTACGAGCGCCCAGAACCATGTAGTAGATACCATCGTGCTCAAGGATCTTGGGGTCGCGCACGTGCGTACCGATATCGTCGGGGTAATCGACTGGTCCAACAGCCATGCGCTTCTCGCCCAATTCGTCGGGATTCTCGGCAACCATATGAATCTGGTTTTGCTCACGGCCCGTCAACACGTAGTCGTAATCATCGCGGTCAAAATGCTTGACGTTGCCGGTATAGAAGTAGTGAATCTTGCCATCACGTACAAAGGCAGAACCAGAATACGCTCCACTCGAATCCAAATCGGAATCGGGGAACAGCACGGGGCCGTGATTCTCGTATGTCACAAAATCCTTTGTCGTCAGATGGTTCCAAAGCACTGGACCACCATGCGCAGCATCGAACGGATCGTATTGATGATAGATGTGATACGTATCCCCGATCTGCACCAATCCGTTAGGGTCGTTGAGCCAGCCAAGCTCAGGCTCCACATGGAACAAAAGCCTATCGGGGTCGGACGCGATGCGAGCCGCCGTCTCATCCTGTCCGACACGCCACTGCTCATAGTCCGCGCGTGTCACCTTGTTTTTTTGATTTAACATCGCCGTTGACTTTCTCGTCTATGGGGAAGGACGCTCGACTCACACGAGTCGAACGCCCTTCCCCAAATGGACTTATCCTCAGATTACGCTGAACGGCTCAACTAGAAGCTGACATCGAAGCCTGCGCCAGCGCCCTCTTCATCGGTGGTCGGAACGCCCTTTGCCTTGTTGTAGGCAAAGATCAAGACGATCGGCACGATAAAGGCGATGAGATTGCCAGCCACATACCACACGAGCGTCTCGGGCGTGACGATGAGCAGGCCAAGCACGCCGGTCAGACCCTGACCGATAGCGCGCACCTCAAAGAGCTTGACGAAGGCACCGCCGCAGCCTGCACCGATGCATGCGCAGATGAACGGAATGATCGAGTAGCGCATGTTTGCAGCGAAGATAGCGGGCTCGGAGATTCCGACCAGCGTCGGGATAAAGGACGACATGCAGATGTTGCGCTCTTTGGAGTGCTTCTTGTGAATGAGGTACATACCGATGGCGCCGCCGCCCTGGGCGATGATGGAAACCGACCAGATGGCCTGGATGTAGTTGAAGCCAGTCGTGGCAACAAGGTTTGCCTCGATACCCTGGATGAACTGATGCGTACCGGTAACGACGAGCGGCTGCAGGAACGCGGCGAAGACAAAGGCACCAAAGACGCCCATCCTGTTGTACAGGATATCGATTACGCCGGCGAGGACGTCGCCGATCAGGTTGCCGAGCGGGCCGAACACGGTGAACAGGGCGACGTTAGCAAGAATCAGGGTAACGGTCGGGACAAAGACGAACGAAACGACCTCGGGGATGTACTTCTGGGCAATCTTCTCGACCTTGGCCATAAACCAGGCAGTCAGGATTGCGGGGAACACACCGCCCTGGAAAGCAACCATGGGAATGGATAGCGGACCGAAGTTCCAGTACTCAGCACCCGTCGGGTCCATAACGAACGTGTTGCGGTTCATAAGGCTCGGGTGAACCATGACGATACCGACGAGGATGCCCAGGATCGGGTTACCGCCAAAACGCTTGACCGCGCTGTACATAACCAGGACAGGCAGGTAGTCGAACGTGGTGGCGATAATGGCAAAGAAGCTTGCGAGGTTCTTGAGGAACTCGCTGTGATCGGCGAGGCTGCCCTCCATGCCAAAGAGGCCGTTGGCAACGATCAGCGACTTAAGGCCGATGATGATTGCAGCGCCGACGAAGGCGGGAATGATGGGGATAAAGATGTCCGAGAATACCTTGAGGACCGAGAAGAACTTGCCCTTCTTGTCCGCCTCGGCGCCCTTGACCTCGGAAGCGCTGATCTCCTTAACGCCCGTCAGAGCCATAAACTCATCGTAAACCTTGTTGACGGTACCGGTACCGAAGATGATCATGAGCTGGCCGCTGTTGTACAGCACGCCCTTGACGCCATCGATGTTCTCGAGCTCGGCCTTGTTGTATTTGCTCGTATCCTTGAGCACCAGACGCAGACGGGTCACGCAATGCGTGGCGCCCTCGATGTTCTCCAGTCCGCCGACGTTGTCGACGACTTGCTGGGACACTGCCTTGTAGTCCATGTTCCTCTCCATTCCCTTACGAAATCATAAGACGATTTGATGCCATTACAGAGACGCAATCGTTGCAGTTGCGCACTTGAGCGTACCGTCGGTGACCGTCAGCGCCACACCCTGGCCCTGCTTATTGCAGAAGCGAGCGTTAAGCGCAACATCATCGACAAAGATGGTCGCGATGTCGTCGTCGACGACCAGACGCACATGGTGAGTGCCCTCGCCCTTAAAGAACAACGGACGCTCGAGGCCCATGTTGTTGACCTGGAACCACGGGTACTGGGGAGCCGGCGTGAACTCGAGCTTGCCCTCGCGCAGGTTGGCGCGGAACTCATAGGCAAGACCAGTCTCGGCGTCCTCGGCGAACTTGACCGAGAAGCCGGCAGCGTTACCGCCGAGCTCAATGTCGGCATCGAGCAAGTAGGTGGAGCCGGCATCCGCGGCGAGCACCTGCTCGACCTTGCCCGACTCGCAGGAAAGCTCAAAGGTCTCGACAGCCTTGCCCTCGCCAAAGGCGCCAAGCATGCTGTCGGGGAGCTTGGTGCCGAGCGTTCCGTCGGCACGCTGAACGATCTCGAGAGGCATAAAGGTGCCACCCCACAGGTAAGAGCTGGGGTCGCCGCCCTCGTCACGCGTAGGAACCCAACCAAAGAGAACGCGGCGCTCGCCATCAAATGCGGTACGCGCGGCATAGTACGCGCGGCCATCGAAGGAATCGTCCGCAGGAGTGATCCAAGGACCGTTGATGGAGCGAGACATGCGGTAACGGGTCTTGTTGCCATCACTGTACTCGGAGAACACCAGATACCACCAGTCGCCCATCTTAAAGAGATCAGGCATCTCGAACATGGTGTACAGGCCCGGATTCCACCAGTCGCCCTGGAACTCCCAGGTATCCAGGTCCTTGGAGGTGAACTTGACCAGACGACCGGTCATCAGACGCTTGTCCTCGCCCACACGCGTGCCGAGGATGAGCATGTACTCTTCGTTCTCCTCATCCCAAAGCACAAAGGGATCGCGCCAGTTGCGGTCATCGTAACCCTCCTGGGGCGGAAGCAGCGTCTCGGCGATGTTCTTCTCCCACTTGACGGCGTCGTCACTCGTTGCGTGAAGAAGAACCTGCTTCATCAAGCGTGCCTTGACCTTATCGCGATTGCAACCAGTGTAGAGCGCATGGTACTTGTCGCCCACCTTAAACACCGTGCCGGCATAAACATACTGGTCGACTTCCTCGTCGCCGCCACGCTCAAGGCTCTCGCCAAAGTCTTTGTAATTGACGAAGTCCTTGGTTGTCGCGAGTGCCCAGCCAAACGGCTCTCCGAAAGGTCCGGGGTTTCGCGTGTCACGCTGATGATAGAGATAGAACGTGCCGTCCTCGCCGTACGGCATGATGTCGCCTACCCAAATTCCCTCAGGCTGGTAATACACCTTGTGCATCCGAGACTTCCTTTCTCACGAGATACTAACTCGGTACAACTGCAAGATATGTCAATCGTTTTCATATGTCAAACGTTTTCACACCAATACGTCTTTTCGCAGTTCCAGTCGTCGGCAAACGGTTGACATATGCCGGCGAACGGTCATCAGAGGTGTTTGAGGAATTCTTTTGGCACGGGATGAACTACGCGGTTTTACCCTCAATGAGTTCAACGGGGAGCTTGATATTCGATTCGGGCTTTTCGCCGTTAATAAGAGCAATGATGGATTGCGCCGCGAGCTCTCCGATGCGATCGATATCTTGGCGTACGGTTGTTAAGTCAGGCATAAACGTCATAGTGCGGCGGGCACCATCCGCGCCCACGACCTTAATATCGCCCGGAGCGCTCAAGCCTCGCTGCTTCATAACGTTGAGACAGATGGCCGCCATCGTGTCGTCTCCCGCAAAGATGCCGTCAATATCGGGGTTCTCATCGAGGATCTTCGCAACGACCGCGCTCTTTTCGTCGTCGGGCTTAACGAACTCAACCTCACGGACAAGCGCGGGCAAACCGGCCTGCTCAACAACATCGAGGTAGGCATCGGTACGCTTATTGGCAGGCATGCGCATGCGGCTATTGCTGCGCAGGCACAGGATGCGTGAACATCCGTCATCGATCAGGCGACGCGTGGCAAGTTCGCCGATGCTATAGCTGTCGCTCGCAATCTGAACAGAGGCTTCGCCAAGGTCGCAGTCGATACCAACCAGACTCAAGCCCATCTCGGCATACGCCTCGGCACCGATATTAAGCGAGTTGACGATGACGCCATCAACCATATTGCGTCGAAGCATGTCGATATAAGAGCGCTCAAGCTCGGGTCGATTGGCGCTATTGCACAGCAGCATCTTAAAACCGTTTTCGGCCAGGGTATGCTCAATGACTTGAACCACTTGGGCATGAAACGGACTGCTGACATAGGGGACGATCATACCGATAAGATTCAGGCGACCGTTGAGCATGGCACGGGCGATATCGTTGGGCGTATAGTTGATGCGCTTCATCGCGGCATGGACCTTATCGCGGGTCTCTTGGCTAATATAGCCGCGATTATTAAGCACGCGAGATACCGTAGTAGGCGAAACCCCCGCCACCGCCGCAACTTCCTTGATGCCAGGCTTAGCCGTATCCTTAGAACGAGCACTCTCGCGAGCCATAGCACCCTCCCCCATCAACATGTCATACGTTTACATACGAACAAAGCATACCCCAACAACAGCGGGATGACGGCAACAGTACAAGTAAGTAAACGACTCATCCAAATAATTAGGAGAGTTCCCCCTAAAGGGTGACTGCACAGGACCCAGCCGGGGCTGTTTGGGTTACCTCCCAAAACATTCCGCAGGACGGAGGAAGCCCCCGCCGCGCGTAGCGCGCAGCGGGGGCTTCCGACATGTCCGAGGACGTTTTGGGAGATAGCCCAAACAGCCCCGGCGATCCTGCGGGAGTTAAGTCCCTTTAGAACTTGTCGTGGAAGGTACGCGAAATGACCTCGTCCTGCTGCTCCTTGGTGAGCGTGTGGAAGTTCACGGCATAGCCGGAAACGCGGATGGTCAGCTGCGGGTACTTCTCGGGGTGAGCCTGAGCATCGAGCAGCGTCTCACGGTTGAAGACGTTGATGTTCAGGTGATGGCCACCCTTCTCGGCGTAAGCGTCGAGCATGTGGACCAGGTTATCGGCCTGAGTCTCGGAAACTTCAGAAACCTTCATAATGTGTCTCCTTCGATCGATAGGCGCCGGCCGAAACCGGCGCGCTAATCAGTAATCGTTATTGTTAGTATAGCACTAACAATAGTTACTCGCCCAGCTGATCAAGGTCGATATCGCCAAAGAACACCTGGTCCTCCTTGCCGAGCGCACCCGGGATGATGGAGAAGGTGTTGGAGATGCCGTCCTGAGCATCGCGGAACGGGAGCTTGGAAACCGAAGACAGCGAAGCGATGGCGCCGTGGCTATCGCGCTTGTGCATGGGGTTAGCACCCGGGGCGAACGGCTGGCCAGCCTTGCGGCCGTCGGGCGTGGAGCCGGTCTTCTTACCGTATACGACGTTGGAGGTAATGGTCAGAACCGAGGTCGTGGGCACGGAGTTGCGATAGGTGTCGTTCATGCGGATGTACTCCATGAACTGGTGCACAACGTCGTGAGCGATCTGGTCGACGCGGTCGTCGTCGTTACCGTACTTGGGGAACTCGCCCTCGGTCTCGAAGTCGACGATGATGCCGTTCTCATCACGGACGGGGTGGACCTTGGCGTACTTGATGGCGGACAGGGAGTCAGCCACGACGGAAAGGCCAGCGATGCCCGTAGCGAACCAGCGGTGCACGTGCTTGTCGTGCAGAGCCATCTGGATGCGCTCGTAGCAATACTTGTCGTGCATGTAGTGAATGATGTTCAGCGAGTTGACGTACACGCCAGCGAGCCACTTCATCATGTCGTTGTACTTGGCCACAACGTCGTCGTAATCGAGCGTATCGCCCTCGACGGCGCGATACTTGGGGCCGACCTGCTTCTTGGAGACCTCGTCAACACCGCCGTTGAGTGCATACAGCAGGCACTTGGCCAGGTTGGCACGGGCGCCGAAGAACTGCATTTCCTTGCCAATGCGCATGGAGGACACGCAGCAGGCGATGCCGTAGTCGTCGCCGTGGTAAACGCGCATGAGGTCGTCGTTCTCGTACTGGATCGAGGAGCTGGCGACAGAAGTCTTGGCGCAGAACTTCTTGAAGTTCTCGGGCAGACGGGTCGACCACAGAACGGTCATGTTGGGCTCGGGGCTGGTGCCCATGTTCTCGAGCGTGTGCAGGTAGCGGTAGCTCATCTTGGTAACGAGCGTACGGCCGTCGACACCCATGCCGCCGATGGACTCGGTGACCCACTGCGGGTCGCCGGTGAACAGGGCCTGGTACTCAGGGGTACGGGCAAACTTGACCATGCGAAGCTTCATGATGAAGTGATCCACGAACTCCTGGATCTGCTCCTCGGTGAAGGTACCGTTGGCAAGGTCGCGCTCAGCGTAGATGTCGATGAACGTGGAGGTACGGCCGATGGACATAGCGGCGCCGTTCTGCTCCTTAACGGCAGCGAGGTAGGCGAAGTACATCCACTGGATGGCCTCCTGCGTGTTGGTAGCAGGGTTGGAAATGTCGAAACCATAGGTCTCAGCCATCATCTTGAGCTCGCCGAGGGCGCGGATCTGCTCCTGCAGCTCCTCACGGTCGCGGATGTTGTCGGCGGTCATGACCGTCGGGGTGGAAGCCTTCTGGGCCTCCTTGTCCTTGATCAGGTAGTCGACGCCGTACAGGGCAACACGACGGTAGTCGCCGATGATGCGGCCGCGGCCATAGCCATCGGGCAGACCGGTGATGATGTGAGCCGAGCGGCAAGCACGCATCTCGGGGGTGTAAACATCGAAGACGCCGGCGTTGTGGGTCTTGCGCTCGAAGGTGTAGCGCTCGACAACGTTCTCGTCGACCTTGTAGCCGTGCTGGCTGGCAGCCTGGCAAGCGATGCGGATACCGCCGTTGACGTGCAGAGCGCGCTTGAGCGGCTTGTCAGTCTGGAGACCGACGATGGTCTCCTTCTCGCGGTGGGCGTTATCGATGTAGCCAGCGGGGTGGCTCACGATACCCGTGACGGTCTTGGTGTCCATATCGAGGACACCGCCCTGCTCGCGCTCCTTAAGCAGCAGGTCGAGAACCTCGCCCCACAGCTCCTTGGTACGCTCGGTCGGGCCGGCGAGGAACGACTCGTCGCCCTCGTAGGGGGTGTAGTTCTTCTGGATGAAGTCTCGGACGTCAACCTCTCCCGTCCAAATGCCTTCCTTGAAGCCTTCCCATGCCTCCTGCATTGTGTAACCACGCTCCTAGTTACGTGTTATGCGGCGCTCTCTCACACCGCTGCTTATTGAATTCTTGAATTTTCGACTTGCACTACCGGCTTCTTCCGTTCTTCACCACACGCTGGTGCAGAGAAAACGTTTGTCCACCTTGGAACTACAACCCAAAACCCAAGATTTCACCCGTCTGAGAAGGATAACATAGCGACCCTCTCCATCTGGGCTGTTATATGTTTCTTTTTTTATATCATAAGGGCGTTTTTTACAAACCCGCAGGAAATGCGAGCGCGAACAACTACCGTTCACCGATTTGTATGTTATTTTTCCTTGCCTTTGTACGACGTTCGCTCTAGCTGTTATGCCAGCTTTAGCAGGGTAAAGTGTCACAGAGACCTTACAGAAACTGCAGGGCGGCCACAGGATCCCCCGTGGCCGCCCTATGGCGTGACTAGTTTTTAGCTTTGATTGTCGCTTGGCATTAGGCGGCTGCGGAGGCCTTGTCGGTCGTTGCCTTGCTGTGACCCTGGCCCTCAAAATGCTTGTAGCACCAGCTGGTGACCAGCGGGGTCAAAATAGCCGTCACGATTGCGCAGGCAGCAACCTGTGCCGTAGCCGTCGCGAGCACGGCGCCGCCGTACATGGCCCCGTTGACGCTTGCCATGGCAGCAGGCGTGGCCACATTGGCTCCGGCGCAGCTCGAAATGGCCGCACCTGCGACACCCGTACCGCCCGTGAGCTTATCGACCGCGATGACGGGAATTGCAAAGATCACCGAGCAGATCACGCCGAGCAGAATACCGGGAAGACCGCCATTAATGAGCTGGCCAAAGGTCATGGTCGAGCCCATGGCAAAGAAGACGAGCACGATGACGGCGGAAAGTGCCGGCGCCATCATCTTCTTAAAGCTGGGGAAGAGGTTGCCCAGAATAATGCCGACAACGATCGGCAGGATGGCGCCCACGAGCGACCAGCCGATCGGAGCCTGGCCGGCAGCGCCGAGCACGATCATCGTGACCGGAGGGCCGACAACCAGCGTGGTGATGGCGACAGCGCCACGCTCGGCCTCATTGCCCATGGTGCCCATCAGACCAGCGTACATAGCGTTGTTGGCGCCGGTGCAAGCCGCCAGCATCACCATGGCAGAGATGCCAAACAGGTTGTCGTTGAACACATAAAGGATGAGCAGCGACATGGCAACGACCACGATCTGCTTGACGGCGATGATGATGGCGCCGCGGGCAGCGGCGGCAGGAGCGCTCTTAAACGAAATCGTCGTACCGACGATGAGCAAAAAAGCGCCCACGAGCGGGCCAGCGCCCTGCTGGGTCATGCCAAGCGTAAAGCTGCCGAGCGTTTTGAACAGGTCGGGGAATAGCGTGTTGAGCAGACAGCCCAACAGAAGCGGCACCAAGATATTGGCGCCCGGGATGGAGGACATCTTAAAGAACGGCTCCTTTGCCGCCGGCGCCTCCACCGCAGTCGATTCACTCATATATATATCTCCTTTGGATGCATGCGATTCGTAGCCGCACGCGCCTATATCAGAAAGAAGGCGACGGTCCCGAGTCGCAGGAGCCGTCGCCGAATAATCGTCGCGGAGTATTACCCGTCCAGAACGATGCCACCGTCGCAGTCACCGATCTCGCCGTTCACGAAGCTGGCGAGGTCGGAAGCGAAGAACAGCACCATCTGCGCAGGCTCGCTGGCCTGGGCGGCGCGGCCCAGAGGAATACCGTTGATGATGCGCTGAGAGTTCTCGTCAGAGAGAATCGAGGTCATATCGGTCAACGTGAGCGACGGGCACACGGCGTTGCAGCGGACGCCGAACTTGCCGCCTTCCTTGGCGACTGCCTTGGTTAGACCGTTGACGCCGGCCTTGGAGCTCGCGTAGGCCGCGGTGCCGAGCAGGCCGCCGCCGATCTTGCCGGCAACAGAGCTCACGTTGACGATAGTGCCGGCATGGGCCGCCTTAAAGTGCGGGTACACGGCATTCATCATGGTGAAGGTACCGTTGAGGTTGATGTCGATGGTGCGACGCCACTCGGTGTCATCGATCTCGTCGAACTTCTTGGTGCTGATGACGCCAGCGCAGTTGATCAGGATGTTGGTTTGCGGCAGGTCCGTAAAAATCTGCTCGACGGTCTCGCGCGCCTTGGGTGCATCGGCGACATCGAGCTGATAGAACTTGTTGCCCTCGCCAAGCTCGGCCACCGCGGCCTCGCCCTTAGCAGCGTTCCTTGCGATGAGCGCGACGTGTCCGCCGCCCGCAACGATGCCCTTGGCAATCTCGAGGCCAATGCCCTGAGTGCCACCGGTAACGATCGCGGTTTTGCCCGTGAAGTCAAATGCCATGACTCCAACCCCCTTTATATAAGGTGTCTCCTTGCGGGAAGTTGGAGCATCGCACGTGGCGATTATATGAGTCCCAGTCGTCATGGTGGTGACAACCCCTCGCCTAACCGCGGGCATAATAGTTCTTTGAAACGCTTCAGCAATTGAATGATTTTAAGTCTTTATATGCTCTTAATATTTCCTAGCGGCCAAGTAGATTTTTTGGGACATGCCTAGAAATCTACCGAATGGGATGGTTGAGCTGGGGTATCATCTTTCACCGAAAATAGTTTCTAGTGTTAGGGGTTTTCGGTGGAAGATACCGATTTCCATGAGCTTGGGCGTCAGCTCTTTACCGAGTTTGGCAGCATGCACCAGCGCGTTTCGCGCTTTGCCGTCCAGGCTCTGGGTGGCGAGATGGCCGTCATGCGCGCCCTCATGCGCGCCGGCGGCTCGCTCACGCCGAGCGAACTCGCCGATCGTGCCTGGGTCTCGAGCGCCCGTATCGCCAATATCCTGCGCGCCCTCGAGGCCAAGGGTTGGGTCGAGCGCGAGCACTCAAAGACCGACCGTCGTCGCGTACACGTCACGGTGACCGACAAGGGATTCCAGGTCATCGAAATCAAACGCCGGGAATTCGAGGACCGCACCGCGGCCTTCCTCGAGCAGCTCGGCGAAACAGATACCCAGGAGATGGTGCGCCTTCTAAGACGTGCCAACGAAATTATCGACCGCAATCAAGAAAGGAGAGATGCCGAGTGAGGATTCTCAAGCTCTTTAAAAAGCATATCCTGGCACTACTCGCAGCTATCGTACTCATCGTAATCAGCTGCAACGCCGATCTGGCGCTGCCTACCTATATGAGCGACATCGTCGACGTGGGCGTGCAGCAAGGCGGCATCGCCTCGCCCGTGCCCGACACCATTCGCGCCGAATCGCTCGACGACCTCGAACTCTTTATGAGCGCCAAAGACGCCAAGACGGTAGAGGCTGCGTTTGGCAAGGCAGACAAAAACGGGATTCGCACGTACAAGGGCACCGAGGAGGAGCGCGCCGACGGCGGCAAGATTGCCGACATCATGAGCCTGCCCGAGACCGTCGTCCTTTCGTTCAACCAGGGCATCGATGCCAACTCCATGGGCGACATGATGGGCACGTCCGGTGAGAAAGACAACAGCGGCGCCCAGGCCATGCCCACGCCCGAGCAGACGGCGGCGATGACGCCCGAGCAACTCGCCGAGATGCAGCAGAAGGCCGCAGCGGCGCAGAGCATGCAAAAGCAGATTGATGCCGACGGCGGCAAGATCACCATGAAGAGTATGCGCCTAGGTGTCAAGGGCGGTCTGGTAGACCAAAGCAAGCTCGTCGAGGGCGCCAACGATATGGCGGACAAAATGGGCTCCATGTCGGGCTCCATCGTGACCCAACGCGCCGTGAGCTATGTGCAAGACGAGTACAAGGCGCAGGGCATCGACCCCGCCGACGTGCAGAACGCCTACCTGGGCCGCATGGCGACCACGATGTTTGGTCTGTGCCTGATCTCGCTCGTCGCCACCATCCTGACCGGTGCCGTGGCCTCGCGCACCGCCTGCTCCATCGCCCGCGACCTGCGCCGCGAGACCTTCAACAAGGTTATGCACTTCTCGCCGGCCGAGGTGGGCAAGTTTAGCCAGGCCTCGCTCATCACCCGCTGCACCAACGACATTCAGCAGATTCAGATGGCCGCAACCCTGTTTATCCGCATGTGTCTGATGGCCCCCGTCATGGGCATCGTCGCCGTCATGCGTGTCCTGGCCAACCACACCGGCCTGGAGTGGACCATCGCCGTGGCCATCATCGCGGTCTCGGCCGTCGTCGGCGTGCTTATGGGCCTCACCATGCCCAAGTTCAAAAAGATGCAGAGCTTTGTGGACCGCGTGAACCTTACCGCCCGCGAGCTGCTCGACGGCCTTATGCCCATCCGCTCGTTCAACCGCGAGGAGCATGAGCTCGAGCGTTTTGACAAGGCTTCGCTCGACCTGATGACCACGCAGCTCTACACCAACCGAGCCATGAGCTTTATGATGCCGCTCATGATGCTCGTCATGAACTGCATCACCGTGCTTATCGTCTGGTTTGGCGCGCAGGGCGTGTCCGACGGCGTGATGCAGGTCGGCAACATGATGGCGTTCATCTCCTACACTATGCAGATCGTCATGGCGTTTATGATCCTCACCATGGTTTCGGTCATCCTGCCCCGCGCCGAGGTCGCAGCTGAGCGCGTGGAAGAGGTCATCACCTGCCCCACGAGCATCAACGACCCTGCCTCGCCCAAACTGCCCGCAGCCAGCGCGCCGCGCGGTGAGCTCACCTTCCGCGACGTGAGCTTCCAGTACCCCGATGCCCGCGCCGATGTCATCAGCGGCGTGAACTTCACCACACATGCCGGTCAGATGCTCGGCATCATTGGCTCCACGGGCTCGGGCAAGTCCACGCTCGTGCAGCTGATTCCACGCTTGTACGACGTCACGGGCGGCAGCATTTCGCTCGACGGCATCGACGTGCGCGACATGACCCTTTCCGAGCTGCGCCGCCGCATCGGTTATATTCCGCAGCAGGGTCGTCTGTTCTCGGGCACCGTCGAGAGCAACCTCAAGTTTGCCGGCGACATGGTGAGCGATGATGACATGCGCCAGGCCGCGCGCATCGCACAGGCCGAGGACTTTATCGCCGAGCGTGAGGGCGGTTACGACTCCCCCATCAGCCAGGGCGGCTCCAATGTCTCGGGCGGTCAGCGCCAGCGCCTGGCCATCGCCCGCGCGTTGGCCAAAAAGCCCGAGGTCGTGGTGTTCGATGACTCGTTTAGTGCCCTCGACTACAAGACCGACGCGCGTCTACGCGAGGAGCTGGCCAAAAACGTTACCGACGCCGCGCTCGTGGTCGTGGCCCAGCGCATCGCGACCATCATGCACGCCGACCAGATCATCGTGCTCGACGACGGCCACGTAGTGGGCACCGGCACGCACGAGGAGCTGCTGCGCAGCTGCCCGGCGTACCTGGAGATCGCACAGTCGCAGCTTTCCGCCGAGGAGCTGGGGCTTACCCAAGAAGAAATTGCAGGCGTCATGGAAGGAGGCGAGCGCTAATGGCCGACGAGACCAAGACTCAGATTCCCAAGCCCACCCGCCAGCGCGGTCCCATGGGCCGCATGGGCGGCATGCGTCGCGGCGAAAAGGCCAAGGACTTTAAGGGCACCATGAGGCAGCTGCTCGGCTATATCGGCCAGCACAAGATTGCCGTGTTTGCCGCCGTCGCCTTTGCCGTGTGCTCGGTCATCTTTAACATTGTGGGACCCAAGGTGCTCGGCCAGGTTACGACCAAGCTGTTCGAAGGCCTGGTCGCCAAGGTCAACGGCACCGGCGACGTTGACTTTGACTGGATCGCCAAGACGCTCGGCTTTTTGCTCTGCCTGTATCTGGCGAGCTCTGTCTGCAGCCTCATCCAGGGCTGGCTCATGACCGGCGTCACGCAAAAGATTTGTTACCGCATGCGCAAGGAAATCGCCGCCAAGATTGCCGTCGTGCCGATGAGCTACTTCAACGGCCACAGCAAGGGAGACGTACTCAGCCGCATCACCAACGACGTCGATACGCTGGGTCAGTCGCTCAACCAGAGCGTGACGCAGCTCATCACGTCGGTGACGCAGATTATCGGCGTGCTCGTCATGATGCTTTCGATCAGCCTGCCGCTTACCGGCGTCACCGTGCTCACGCTGCCGGCCGCCGCGATTATCCTGACCGTAATGATTCACTTCTCGCAGCCGTACTTCCGCGAGCAACAGCAGGTTCTGGGCGCCGTCAACGGCATTATCGAGGAGGACTTTGCCGGCCAGAACGTCATCCAGGTGTTCGACCGCGCCGAGGCCTCGATCGAGGAGTTCGACCGCCAAAACGACCGTCTCTTTATTAGTGGCTGGCGCTCGCAGTTCCTGTCGGGTCTGATGATGCCGCTTATGAGCTTGGTGGGCAACATGGGCTACGTGGGCGTCGTCGTGGTGGGTGCACAGCTCGCGCTGACCGGCAATGCCACGCCCGGCGACATTCAGAGCTTTATCCAGTACGTTCGCAACTTTACGCAACCCGTGCAGCAGCTGGGCAACGTGAGCAACACGATGCAGTCGATGGCAGCTGCCACCGAGCGTGTGTTTGAGTTCCTGGCCGCGCCCGAGGAGGAGCAGAAGGCCGACGCGCAGATTCCCGAGAAGCGCCCCGGCCACGTGGAGTTTGACCATGTCAAGTTTGGCTACACGCCCGACAAGACCATCATCCACGACTTTAGCTGCGAGGCGCAGCCCGGCCAGACCATCGCCATCGTCGGTCCCACCGGCGCCGGCAAGACCACGCTCATCAAGCTGCTGCAGCGCTTCTACGATGTGGACGGCGGCTCGCTGCGCGTCGAGGGTGTCGACGTGCGAGACTGGGATCGTGCGGCACTGCGCGGCGAGTTTGCCATGGTGCTGCAGGATACTTGGCTGTTTAACGGCACGATCCGCGAGAACATCCGCTACGGACGTCCCGATGCGAGCGATGCCGAGGTCGAAGCCGCCGCACGCGCCGCACGCTGCGACCACTTTATCCATACGCTCGCCGGCGGCTACGACTTTATGATCAATGAGGAGGGCACTAACCTGTCGCAGGGTCAGCGCCAGCTCGTGACCATCGCCCGCGCCATTTTGGCCGACCGCCCGGCGCTGATTCTAGACGAGGCGACTTCCAACGTGGACACCCGCACCGAGGAGCTCATCCAGCGTGCCATGGATGCGCTGATGCAGGGCCGTACAAGCTTTGTCATCGCGCACCGCCTGTCCACGATCCGCAACGCCGACGTGATCTTGGTGATTCGCGACGGCGATATCGTCGAGAAGGGCACGCACGACGAGTTGCTCGCCCAGGGCGGCTTCTACGCCGACCTGTACAACTCGCAGTTCGACGAAGCGGCGTAAAAACCGGCGGCAAACAACCGCAATGCCAAGAAAACGGGGGCGCAGGACAACCTGTGCCCCCGTTTTTTTGTTCTGCGACCTTCAAACCGCCTCCCCTGGGACCTGATTGACAGCCCCTTCGAGGCCCCGTGGGCAAAAAATGGCAAATATGAGTACTGTTACTTTTTTAGTAACAGCCAAAACAGTCCCAAATGCCGTTTTCACGGCTTACACGCGTCCCTAAATTGATCAAACAGCCCTATAGCGAACTTATATGTGTTTACGTTAATGAACATATTTTGCTGTTATGTCTATTATTTTGCGAAGGCAATATGCTACTAAGATAGCAACCGTACTCATATTTGGCATTTTTTGCCCACAGGGTATTTCCTAGGGAACCGACAACAGCCTTAGGGTCCCGCGCGGCGCCGCTCCCTCCCGGCATCCGCCGACGTTTCCCCAGATAAAACCTGCCAAAATAAACCTGTCTCTTTTTGGTAGGTTTCGGGGTGACAAGGGCTTGCACTTTAGCGTGCGACAGCGGATAATGCCGAGCATTCGACAATACGCTTATTGCTCTTTCTATAGATTGAGGAGGCCCCTATGGCCATGGAATTCAAACGCAGGCTGCCGATACCCATGGAGATCCGCGAGGAAATGCCACTTTCTGCCGAGCTTACCGCCAAAAAGCAGGCATTTGACGCCGAGGTCGCCAAAGTCTTTACCGGCGAGGACGCACGTAAGGTGCTCATCATCGGCCCGTGCTCTGCCGACCGCGAGGATTCGGTACTTGAGTACATGAACCGACTGGCCAAGACCGCCGAGGAGGTCAAGGACAAGCTCATCATCATTCCGCGCGTCTACACCAATAAGCCGCGCACCAAGGGCACCGGCTACAAGGGTCTTCTGCACAACCCCAACCCCGAGGCTCCCGACGACCTGCTCGAGGGCGTCAAGGCCATCCGCCACATGCACCTGCGCGTCATCGAGGAGACCGGCTTCTTTACCGCCGATGAGATGCTCTACCCGTCCAACTACCAATACCTCGTTGACCTGCTGAGCTATGTTGCCGTGGGCGCACGCTCGGTCGAGAACCAAGAGCATCGCCTGGTGTCGAGCGGCATTTCGGTACCCGTCGGCATGAAGAATCCCACTGCCGGCTCTACCACCGTTATGCTCAACTCCATTTACGCCGCGCAGGCGCACCAGAGCTTCATCTTCCGCAACTGGGAGGTCGAGTGCGACGGCAACCCGCTTGCGCACGCTGTCATGCGCGGCTACATCGGCCTCGACGGTCGCACCTACCCCAATTACCACTACGAGCACCTGGAGCGCCTGGCCGAGCGCTATACCGAGCACGCCGGCTATGCCAATCCGGCAGCGGTCATCGACTGCAACCACGACAACTCGGGCAAGCGTCCGCTGGAGCAGTATCGCATTTGCAAGGAGGTGCTCGACAGCTGCCGCCGCAACGAGTCAATCTCCAAGCTGGTCAAGGGCTTTATGATCGAGTCCTACCTGGAGGATGGCAACCAGCCGGTCGACGGCGGCGTCTTTGGTAAGTCGATCACCGACCCGTGCCTGGGCTGGGAAAAGACCGACTACCTCATCCACGAGATCGCGGAACGTATTTAGAGTTACGGCGTTTTACCAAACGCCGTAACGGGCCGACGCTGCGCGGGCCGCATTTGGACAATCTGACGTTCAACTTCAAGGGCGCGACCAGAAGGTCAGCGCCCTTTCGTTTCGCGTCACCTTGCCTCAAATGCGGCCCGCTCGCTGTCCGTCCTCTAACTGCGGCGTTGTCATGGCCCAAACCCGAAGATAGTCAAACCGCCACAAAGGTGCGCGTCACTGTTTTGGTGCAAAGTAACCTGTCCCCCTTGCACCAACACCAGGATTGTCGAACAGCGTCACCAATATTCAGCCAATCAATCAGGTAACCCCTGTCCGATTGATCGGCTGGGTTTTCGAGGTGCCCCAGGTCGCCGCGAAAGAGGAGCGAAGCGTACTTTGGTACGCGAGCGACGGTTTGAGCGGCGAGATGGGGTGCCTCGGAAAGCCAGACGATTAAGCGGACGGTTCCTGCTGAGTAATGCAGTGGATATTTCCGCCGCCGAAGACGACCTGCTCGGACTGAACGCCGACGCACTTGTAGACGCCCTCGCCCCAGACCTCGTCGTAGATCTTCTGGAGCGTGTCAACGGCAAGCTGGTCGTTCTCGTCGCCGTACTGCGGGACGATAACGCCGTGGTTGGTGACCAGGTAGTTCATGTAGGAGGCGATCAGCGGCTCATCGGCGACGCGCGGCTCGGCGTTCTCGTCGGCGTCGATGGTGTCGCAGGAAGTCTGGTCCATGAACAGCGGGTTCACGGGCATGCAGAGCTTGTAGACCTTCATCTTGCGGCCCTTGGCGTCAACGGCGTTGGAGAGGGTCTCGTAGATGGCGTGGCACTGCTCGTAGAACGGATACTCGGGATCGTCAGTCCAGATGCAGGCCATGACGCCCGGAGCGATGAATGTGGCGACATCATCGATGTGACCGTTGGTCTCCTCGGGGTCGATGCCCTCCTTGACCCAGATGACCTTCTCGACACCCAGGTAATCCTTGAGGTGCTCGTCCATATAGGCGCGAAGTTCCTCGCTCCAGGGCTCGAACTTCCTCTTGAACTTGGGCCAGATGGACTCGGAATCCTCTTCCTCCTCCAGAACCGCAGAGCAGGTGCGGCCCGGGGAAAGCAGGCACTGGTCGGTCACGACCACGGTGCCCTCGCCGTCGACGGTGATGGAACCGCCCTCGAGGATCATGTCATCGGGACGATAGCGACGGCAGCCGGAGAGCTCAGCTATCTTAAGGGCGATCTGCTCGTCCTTGTCCCACGGGAAATAGAGGCCGTCGACGAGGCCGCCGTAGGCGTTGAAGTGCCAGTGGTTGGCGCGCTTATCGCCCTTGCCATTGATAACAAAAGTGGCAGCGGTGTCGCGGAACCAAGCGTCGTCGGTGGTCATCTCGATAACGGTAACGTTCTCGTCTTCCTCAAAGACGGCCTTGCAGTTAGCGTAGTCGGCCTGATTGACGCATATGGTAACCGGAGTGAACTCGGCAATAGCGCGAGCGATGGCGGCATATTGCTTCTGAGCCGGCTTGGCGCCATGGGCCCAGGTATCGGTGCGATGGGGCCAGCCCATCCACACGCGATCCTGCGGAGCGAACTCAGCAGGCATAAAGTAGCCGTCGGCCTTAGGGGTGGACTCGGACTCGGTGATCGTACGCATAAGATTTCCTCCAAATCGAACGATCGCTTGCTGCAGGCGGGTTACCCGCAGCCTAAAACCAAGAGGTGGCGGACGCCCGTTCCCCGGCAAAGGTCGGGGCGCCCGGCGCCGGTTTTCACGGAGTCGCACCGGCAAGCGACGACGTAACCTGGCGCGCGGAGACAAAACGCACGAAGGATACGGAAGAGAGATTGGGGCGGGCGGTGGTTACCAGAGCTATCGTTCACACCCACCCCGGGGAATGGTCAAGTAGCGAGGAGGGTTGGAGCCCCGAATCCGGGTGCTCTAGTCCTCTTCGGCCTCGGCGGCCTCCTCAGCGAGACGCTGAGCAGCCAGCTCGGGGGTGAGACCCTTGTACTCGGTCTCGCGACCCTTAGCACTGACGACGCGGACAACCTCGCCAATAAGCAAAAGCACGATGAAGATAACGATCATCGGGACCTTATCGCCAATCTCATCGACAGAGAACGGAATCAGCGTTGCAACGATGGCCAGGATCAGCTCGATGCAAGGGATGGCCAGCATGACCTTCATCATGGCGCCCTTAAACGGGAACGTGAAGATACGCTCGCGGTCGGGGTCGTTCTTGCGAAGGTTGAGGAACGCCGGGAACATCGGGATGTAGGTCAGCAGCAGGAAGACGACGGAGGTGCCGAAGAGCATCCAGAAGACACCGTTGGAGATGGCGTCGATGGGCACGAGCTGCAGGCACAGCACCAGGGAGGCAACGATGGCGTTGACCAGGTTGGCGCCGTTGGGCATGTCGTCATCCGAGATCATCGAGGCGAAGACCTTGGGCATGTTGCCGTGCTCGGCAGCATAGCGGGCGACGGAGTTGACGCCGAAGGACCAGGCGGCCATGTTGGCGAACAGGGTGATCAGGAAGGCGATGCAGATGACCTTGAAGATCATGGAGTCGCCCACCATGGTCTGGACTGCGACAATCATGCCATAGTCGGGGTCGATGGAATCGGCCGGCACAGCAGCGCCGATGCCAAAGCCAGCGAACAGGTAGATCACGGCGATGGACAGGCCACCGACGATGATAGCCTTGGGGATATCGCGAGCGGGATCGGCCATGTCGTCGGTCATGGTGCAGATGACCTCGAAGCCCATGAAGTTAAAGATGATGATCGACAGGTAGCCGAGAGCGTTGGTGTTGGTGAGCTCGGGCAGGAAGGTGGCAGCGGACATGTCGTTCGCAAAACCGTTCTCCATGGCATACCAAATGCCCAAAGCGCCAACGATAACGGCGACGGCGACCTTGATGATGGCGCCACCGTTAAGGACCCACTCGGAGTCGGCCGCCTTGGAGCGGCCCATGAGGTAGACGATCCACACAAAGGCAAGATCGATACCCATCTTGGCGATCAAGTTGAACTCGACGCCAAAGACCATGCCCAAAATGTCGGGGAACATCGTAGCCAGCGAGGCGATCCACAGCGGGTAGTTGACCCAGTAGTAGTACGAGATGCGGGCGCCCCATTTGTCGCCCAGGCCATCGCGTACCCAGTCGTAAATGCCGCCCTCGCCGTCATAGGTGGTACCGAGCTCGGCGACAACCATGCCGTAGGGAAGCAGGAAGGTCAGGATCAGGAAGATCCACCAGAAGAACTGCTGGTTGCCAATGGCAGCAGCAGGAGCGGCGGCCTCGCAAACGAAGACGACGCAGATGATGGTCGAAATGACCGTCAAGAAGGAAAGCTTTTTCTTTCCGTCGCTCATGATGAGCTCCTTCGCTCAGTCTTGGACAGATCCGAGGCCCTAAGGTATTAAGGCAATTGCTTGGGCCTCGGTGAGCGGGCGACAGGAGACGAGCATCCGCCACCCGCAAACGTGCTTTTAGAAGCCTTGAGGCTTAGAGCTGCTCGAGAGCCTCGAGAGCGGCGTGGAGCTCAGCCTTGGCGGAGTACTCGACACCCTCGTCGTTGAGCGGGGTGCGCTTGCCCAGGGCGGCAAGGAGAGCACGGATGGAGTGCTTGCGGTTCTCGGCCTCGACCCAGCACAGGGAGCGCTCGGGATCGTCCATGACCTCGTCGACGACCTCCTCGTTGCGGGTGGCCGGCAGGCAGTGCATAAACTTGGAGTTGGGGCCGGCGAAGTTCATCATGTCCATGGTGACCTGATACTTGGGATAGAACACGTCCATGTAGTTCTCGCCCGAGACCTCCTCGTCGTACAGGCCATACCACACGTCGGTGTAGATGAAGTCGGCGCCCTTGATGCACTCGATGTCGTCGGAGATGACGACAGAGCCGCCGGAGACCTTGCAGTTCTCCTCGGCGATGGCCATCATCTGCTTGCCGAACTCGGCGCGCTCCTCGACGGTGCCAACGTGCAGGCCGCCGTCGGGGATCTGGTGGCCCTTAGGTCCAAACTGGACGAACTTCATGCCGACCTTGGAGGCGATGAACATGAGGGAGACGCAGACCTGGGTGGCGTCGCCGATGAAGGCCAGGGTGCAGTCCTCGATATTCTTGCCCTCGGGGAGGTTCTCGAGCATGGTCATGAGGTCGCCCATCTCCTGCGTGGGGTGGTTGAACTCGGACATGCCGTTGATGACGGGCACAGCAGAGCCCTCGGCGAGGCCGACGACGTCCTTGTGACGGTCAACGCGAGCCATCATGATGTCGAGCAGCGAGCCCATAACGCGAGCGGTATCGCCCAGGGACTCGTGACCGCCGAGCTGGATGGTGCCAGGGCCATAGAACTGAGCATGGCCGCCGAGGTCGGTCATAGCGGTCTCGAAGGAAAGACGAGTGCGGGTGGAGACCTGCTGGAAGATCATGCCAAGGCTCTTGTTGCGGAGCAGGTGCGGATAATAACCGTCAACCTTGATGGCCTTCTTCATTGCCAGGCCAAGATCCTCGATAGCCAGGATCTGCTCTTTGGTGAAGTCGTTGGTGTCGATGAAATCCTTAGGCAGTGCCATGTCGATTTCCTTTCCGCCGGTCTTGCCGACTATTACTATGAGGCGCTCGAACATCACGCCTCGTGTTGACAAGACCATCATTCACCCGTATGCAATTTTTACCTAGTTTATTCGGGATTAAAGACCGTTCACGGAGTTACACCCCCTCTAAACCAATATAAACCCGCAGGTCAAGAGTTTACAGGGGGTTTACCATCTAGAACCGCGAACGGTATACGGCTATGCTGTATCTCGGCGCCTAATCCACAATGAAACGAAGGGTTGAGACGTCTATATCCCACAAGGTATACAGAACTCGGCCATAGAATAAATGAGATGGGACGGTGACAGATGAACACCCTGATGTTCTTCTATACCCTAGCGATACTCGTGATCTGTATTGTGACGGCGGTGCTCTCGCTTGCCGCCTATGCCTCATCTCGTCGACGCTTCTTTATCTATGGCAGCGGCGTATTTATCTGCTATGCCATCGAGATGACCGAGATTTTCTTTTTTGAATACACGCTGCAAAACCAGAGTTTTCCAGCCAGCGACTATTACTCAATTACCATGCCTGTGTTGCGGACCTTTGTGGCGACCGCTTCGCAGGCTTTTATTTGGCTCATTGCCATGGATTTGCTCGACAAGCATTCAAAAAAGCAGTTTGTCATTCCCGTCGCAACGTTCTTGCTGAGCGAGCTGCTGATTATCGTCGCTGTCCCCTACGGCCCCATTCATCAATGGCTCTACTACACGATGCGTCAGGTATTCCTTGTTTTCGTGGGGCTATATATCTTTTGGACGGCACGCAAGAGCACACAAGTCGAGCTGAAGGCACGCGTTAACAACCAACGAAAGCACCTGATTATCGGCGCTATTCTGGTCGGTTGCATCGTTGCCGAGGATTTCTACAACATTCTGATTGTCCCCATGAGTCTGGCGCCCTCTTGGCTGCAACTATATCTGTCCGAGCGCAACTTTAGCGAAAACGTCTTTGCCTGCTACTTTGCGATTCTGCTGATCATCTACTCCTACCACGTGCTTTCAATCCGCATGCAGGAGGCGCCCGAGGAAAAGAACGTCAGCGATCTTGATCGACACATCGAAGAGCAGATGCCCTTCTATCGCAACGCCTACAAGCTCTCCAACCGTGAGACCGAAGTTATGCGTCTGGTCGTACTGGGCAAATCGAACCAAGAGATCGCTGACGAGCTATTCCTTGCCGTGGGCACCGTCAAGACCCACATCCACAACATCCTGGTCAAAACCGAACAGCAAAACCGCACGACGCTCATCCTCCACTTTTGGAAGCGATAACCTGCCAAAAAGGGACAGGTTTATTTTGGCAGGTTTTATCTGGGTAAACGCCAACCGCCGCGAGGGAGCTACTTTCCCTCGCGGCGGTTTTCTAGCTCACGCTTTCTTTCGTCTCAATCTGTAACATATGGAGACCAAATCGCCGTCTTACTGTTACAGATCGAGACGAGTTACAGAACGCGCGTCGAATAATCTCAATCTGTAACAGGTAGAAGCGTTTTTGCCAGTCAGATGTTACAGATTGAGATAAACGAAGGAGCGGTAGCGTTAAACAAGTCCGCCACAAAGTTATTCGGAGAGATCCGATCCTAGAGTTGTCTACCAGGTACGATATGTGCACTGATATTTTGTCTCAAACCCGGGCATCCCGTTGCCGCGTGGGCTTAACGCGGCACCCGTATAGAGAATCGTTTGCCCCGTACGAGAATACGAAGTTTTGAAAGACAGCCTCTTGTATGTCTGGTCGAAACAATCAACATTCTCGCTCGGGTGGTTCGCAGTGGAGAACGACTTGTAAGTGTCCAAGACGTCCGCTGTCACAAGACGACAAGGCGCGACAGAACCTGCATCTGGTTTCGCCGTCGCACAAACGGGAATTGTGACCATCGACAGGGTAAGCATAAAACATGCGAACATTGCCTTCACAAAGTTCTTCGTTACATGGCGTTTCATGGTTATCTTCCTTTCCTAGTTTTACTGTCGTTCGTCTTGAAAAGCTGCGCGTATACATTACCGATCCACTTCGAATCACCTCCCATTTCTCTGGTAACGACACGCGAGTCATCCCCTGTGAGCAATACGGAGGCATCGCAGAGCGATTCGAGGTTTCCGATAAGATGAGAAGAGATAATGACATGTGCTCCTCTACCCGCTTCATCTCTAAGAGCATTCGAAACAATCGCAACGTGTCTCACATCAAGTGCATTCATGGGCTCATCCAAAAGGACGACTTCGCAATAGGACATATACGCCATCGCGACATTAAGTAATTGTCTATTTCCATCAGACAGCCTAGATACGGGCGTATTCTTCAACCCAGTCAAGTCAAAGCGATCAAGCACTTGGTCCAAAGTGCGAGGTGAATGCCAAATTCTCCTGCATCGGTCGAGATGAAAAGCGACGGTCATGTATGGAATCAATAGCGACGGCCTATTCGGAACCAAAAAGAATACCTTTCTCATTTCCTCACGGTCGACGCATACTTTTGCATGAAAACAGAGAGAACCTGACACGCGCACTGATGGCCCAGCATCTCCCCAAAGAGTATTCAGTAGCGTAGTCTTGCCATGTCCATTTGGCGCGACAAGACCCCATATCTGGCCAGCGGGCATATCAAACTGCAATCCCTTTACCAGCTGGTTTTTTCCAACCGTCAACGCATCCAGCGACAGAGAGAGCAAGCTTTTCTCGCCCAAACTATCCGGGCGAATATGGTTCCAGGCCCAGCGATTCTTGCTTTTTAGACGCGAAAACGAAATGACCCCCAACGCGCAAACAGCAAACGCGCCCATCACGGCAAAGAGGCAGTGCGATGCACTGGCTTCAGGAACGAGAGATACCTCCGCTCCATTGGCGTAAGATGCGCCGCCGAGCGCAAACGAAGAGGCAGAATAGCTCGACACCATATACGGCAGCAACGCATGCCATGGAGCATCTTTGCTCGCATAAAACGGAAGCTGGCTTATGCCCCCCACAAGAGCGATCACCATGGACGAAATGGCCCTGTTTCTGCTTCCGGCGTACACGCACACGCCCAAGCAAGCAAACATCATCGACAGCACAGCTTCAAAGACGGCAAATAGCCCTAGCTGAACTAACACAGTTCTTTCGACTACGTCACCATACTGAATGAATACGACTGGGTACTCTGTCTGACCTACACCGTTAAACACCGTTGCCAATACAAAACAGGGAGCCAACGCCAGAACCAAAACCAGCATCGATGCAATACCAGAGACGAGAACGCGGCATGCATTCATCTCTAACTTTGACAACAACGCTCGATCGTAGAACCGCTTTCCATCCCCCTCAAGCGACATATAGAGGACGAGGACCGGGACCAAAAGCCACGCTATTGCAGGAACAGCGCCGCAATAATATGCGAGAAGGATCATCCCGGGCATTTTTGTTGTTGAGTCGTACGATTCCGGATGGGCCAGCATCGATATGGCTCGGGGAAGACGTTCTTGGGCTTCAAGCGATAACTCCGAATCAACACCATTCAAATAACCGAGTCGGTATTCCTTGAGCAATAGATTGTCGTAATCGGCAATCGCATCGTAATACTCTCTGGAGTCCGCCTTGCTTTCAAGCGCCCGATCAAGGCACGCCCTTTCGTCGGCAATGATGCTGTTGAGCTCCTGTGGGGCAGTGTCATAAACGCCGTCAGAGACTTGAGAGACCAAAAGGGCTCTCTGGTCTTCGATGGAAGCTCTACCATATAGATAATCTGCTCCCGTTGGAACGGATAGAAATACCGGGATGCAGAATACGAGCGCGAGCAGCGCCGTCAGCAACATAATTCCCCGGTTGCGCGCAAGAACTTCTAAATTAAGCCGTACATATGTGAGGCAATCACAGGTCTTCACAGCAAGCACCTCCGGTTCGCAACACACGAGTCGTCGGACCCGTTGTCCGGAAGTATCGCCTTCATCGTCAGAACTGTCTGTAGACGTGTAGGATGGATTTACAATCTTATTTGTCTACAGGCTTCTACCTGCTATTTTCTATAACATCTGCCATAAGACTAAAAACCCTATCTCTAAGTTCACGCTCCGAGTGAACTCCAAGCAAGGCATAGCTCTTGCTCTTGGCCTCTTTGACGGTTCCCCGAGCAACGTTAAGATGTGCGCAAATCTCGGTGGTTCTATTGCCATCAAAAACGCATGTCATGATATCGGCATAAAGCGGCGTGAAACCAAGCCTCAAGAAGGCCTCACGCACGGTATCGCGTCGATCACCCACCCGAACCGTATCTTTCGAACGCAAGAATAGCAGCGAATTAGCCATAAGGATAAGTACGACAAGGAACGCAGTCACGCGTAAGGCAGGCATAAGGCCGCCAACGGCCTCACCGCTCCCAACGGACTCAAAGAAAATGTACAGTCGACTTACCACATCGTGAACCCAGAACGCTGCTCCAGCACCCACAGACACCGAAGAAAGGGTGAGTTCAGGCGAAAGGCACAAGTGCATTTTAGACATCCACCGTATAGCCGCACGGCAACACAGGGCCACAAGCACTATAGCTATCGATAGGATTATCGCATCATGCTCAAAGCCGAAGCATACGAGGATTTCCTCGATGCCCATTCCAGACGCATACATAAACAGGAAGCAGACGAAGACTATCCTGCAGTTCTGATTGAACGATGAGGACCCCAGCGATTCTGAACGGTGATCATGGCCTTTTGTTGCGTCAAGATGCCACGCATCCTTTGACAAGAGAAGTCCAGCCGTCGCCTCTGAAATGTTTTTATATCCGGATTTAGTCAAGGCCCGCGACAAATAGGTACGGGCAGTAGACGGGGAAATGTCCAAGGCAGAAGCAATCTCCTCGTACGTTTTTCCCTCTATCCTCATAGAGAAAACCGCGGACTCCCTTTGAGAAAAACCCGAAGCCGTAAGGATATCGGCAACTGCAGAGTGTTTTCCTCCTAATTTGGCGGCCGCAGAAAAAGCGCTCGTTAAGTCGGGGAAAAATCGCGTTATGGCCCTGGCAAGGATACTGCCCAAAACGGTAACCAGAAGCAATACGATCTCTTGATGCCCACCAAAGCTCAGGAGCACAGCCCCGATGTTTATATTGCGCGAAAACAAACAATCCGTATCGAGAATAACGGCGGCATTACCAAACGCAAGAGGTTCGACGAGCGAGGCAGCAACCCCCATCTCGGCGTTAACGGAAAGGAAAGAACCGATGGAGTCCATCAACGGGACGAGAAGAAACTGAAGGCCAACAAGCAAAGCAATCAAGAGCACAACGGGGCTGTAAAGTGCGAGCTCAGGATACCCGTGGAGAGCAGAGCCATCGGCCACATGTTTCCCCTTTAATCCCGCACGTATGTTTGCGAATTCACCGCCAAGCACCCAAGAACAGCAAGCGACAAGCAAGGGGGCTAGTAACAACAAAATGAACGCGAGCGCCGAAACCACAACATGAAATTGATGAAAGACATTAAGAGATATCGTGTACATCACAAGAAGTGCAATGTCTACGAGCATAAGTCCAAAAAGCCTTTTGGAAATACCCGGTCTCACAGGGCGAGAGATGAGGCCCACACAGAAGCCCGAAAACAGATGCAGACCGATAAGAACGGTGCCAGAAAGGCCCGTATAAATACTTGGCGCCACACAATACAGACCAGCCGCCCCTATAAACAACATAATTGAATGCCAGAGGAACGAGCGCGTCACGTTTTGCAGGGTAGCTGCCTCGGTTGCCATAAAATCAAAGCTCCTAGATAGCATTTTGGGTATTTTAACATCGTTCCCGGCGTTAAAAAAATGTTACCCGAATTAATCAATATCCCCCCTCCACCAAAAGGCACCACGCTGATCCTCCACTTTTGGAAGCGATAACCTGCTAAAAAGGGACAGGTTTGTTTTGGCAGGTTTTATCTGGGCAAACGCCAACCGCCGCGAGGGAGCTGCTTTCCCTCGCGGCGGTCTTCTAGCGGTAAAAACCAAGTGAGTAGGCTTTTGGCGGGATGCCGAGCACACCTCAAAACGCCACAGCCCTGACCTGCGATTTTATTGAGCACTTGCCGCGATGTGCTCGGCAGATCCAAAAAGCCTACTCACTTGCATCTGAGATGCTCTAGATACGCAAAATACCGCCGCGAAGGGAGCTGGACTCCCTTCGCGGCGGTTATTCGCTCTGATTTTGCGACGGTTTTGCCCGTCTGTTACTCACTGTAGCGGGTGGCGATGGCAGCTTGTACCATGCCGGCGCTCATGAGGTACGTTACCAGGAAGTAGCCACCATAGGCCGCCAGGAAAATCGCGCAGGTGAGGCCCACGGTGCCGGCGATGCTCATATCTCCGAATATGCTCACCAGCTCGATGATCACCTTGAGCGCCACAAAGGAGTGCGCCAGGCCCACTGCCAGCGGGAACAGGAAGAATACCGCTTGCTGCGCCATCACCGAATGACGAATCTGGCGGTCGTCACAGCCAATCTGTGCCAGCACACGATAGCTGCGGCTGCCGTCGGCCACATTGGAGAGCTGCTGGATCGACAGTATCGCCGCGCACGCAACGACCAGTACAAAGCCAATGTAGATGGCCAGATAGCTAATCATGCCGTTCATCTGCGCTGCTTGCGTGTACATCTCGGAACGCGTGATGAAGACTCCCCACGACCCCGGCTCCTTGCCGTCAACGAGCAGATTATCGAGCAAGGTGTATTTAATGCTCTCGTCTGCCTCGGTCGTATCCATACCCTGTTTGTAATTAACGAGCAGATTACTGGAATACGGCTGCAGGTTAAGCTGGGACAGCAGTTCATCGGCTACGACCACGGTACCGGGATTGCTGCCCATCGCCGAGTTGGCGATGGCCGCCGTGTCCTCGTCCGACTTATCGGTTGCGGGCTTGAGCTCATGCCCGCCCAAGGTGAGGGCATGGCCGCCGGCCATGTATTTGGTGTACAGGTCGCCCAGCTCACCGCCCATATCACACGTAAGCAAGTACTGGTCCCGGCCAATGCTCACCAGCTCCTCGCCCATCATCTGGCGCAATTTGTTGTACTGGCTCGCCGGCGTCACAAACAGACCCATCGCATCGGCGTTGCTTCCCTCGAGCGCCTTGGGAAGCTTTTCGCCCATGGCCTTGCACATCTCACCCGCCACCACCGAGGGGCCCGAGCCGCCAAGCGGGTAACTCAGATACGAATCGATCTGCACATGTTCACCGGCAACATCGGCGATATTGACCTTCTTGCCGGTCTCGTCGTTGTTGTCCGCCGACTTGCCCTTAATACCGTCTGCAACGTTATCGGGATCTTTACGATCGCCATGCCATGCAGCGTACAAATCGACCGTTGCATCGGCCAGCACCATGCGATCGGCCTCAGACGGATTGACATACTCCTTGTAGTAGTCGAGCGTTTCGGGCGTGTAATAGACATACGTCTGAGACACGTCAACAGGGTTATAACGCTCCAGGTTTTCGTTCATCACGTTGGCAATCGACATACCGCAGGTCACCGAGGTAATGGCCAAAAACAGAATCATCGCGATGACGCCCATCGAAAAGCACACCGTGTTGACCTTGGCCGCAAGCTGGCGCACGGTAAACATGTTGAGGCCGCGCCAGTACACGCCGCGCAGGCTCTGCAGCAGCTTGATGAGCATGCCCGAGAGTCCCCAGAACAGCGCAAAGGTACCCACTGTAACCATAGCGGTCGTAATGCCAAACTGGCTCATGGCCTCTTGCAGCTTGCTGTCCGTCGCAGTCAGCGGGAACCCATCACGTAGCAGACGGTAATAGGCCACGCCCACAAGCGCCACGCCCACGGCAAAGATGGCAATCGCGATCCAGGGGTTGCGCGTCTTGATGCTCTCGTTGCGACGCTCGGCACCCATGAGCTCAATGAGCCTGGTGCGGCGCACGGCGCGAAGGTTCAGCAGCAGCGTGAGCACAAACATCACGAGCATGCAGGCAAGGGTCAGGTTGAACGCATGCACCGAGAAAAAGAAGTGGAAATTAGCGATCTGTGTCTTAAAGAGCGAGGCCGTAAAGAACATCATGAGCTGGGAGAGCCCCACGCCCAGCACAATGCCGGCGACAAAAGCGCCGACCGAAACAAATACGGTCTCGAGCGCCATGATCGTGGCGACGCGCCCGCGGCGCATGCCGAGCACCTGGTACAGGCCGAACTCCTTTTTGCGGCGCTTCATGATGAAGTTGTTGGCATACACCATCAAAAAGGCCATGACGCCGGCCAAAAAGTACGTCAGGTAGCCGAGCATGCTGCCCATGAGCTCGGACAGTCCCTCCTCCTTGATGCCGGCAATGTCGACCTGCATCGAGACGGTGTTGAAGGCATAGAAGACCGTGACGCCCAAGGTGAGCGTCAGCAAGTAGACAAGGTAATCGCGGCCGGCGCGGCGGACGTTGCCCCAAGCGAGTTTACAGAGCATCGGAGCCCTCACCGCCCATCATGGCAACGACCTCCATAATGCGGTCGAAGAACTCTCGTCGGTCGGTGTCGCCGCGGCGCAGCTCGGTGAAAATCTTGCCGTCGCGGATAAACAGCACACGGCTCGTGTAGCTGGCGGCAAAGCTGTCGTGCGTGACCATGAGCACGGTGGCGCGCAGGCGGCGGTTGAGGGCCTCTAGGCTCTCGAGCAGCAGGCGGGCGCTCTTGGAATCGAGGGCGCCGGTGGGCTCGTCGGCCATGATCATAGTTGGGTCGGTGACGAGTGCGCGAGCCGCGGCAACGCGCTGTTGCTGACCGCCGGACATCTGGTAGGGATACTTGTCGAGCACCTGACTGATAGACAGACGCGCGGCTACATCCTGCACGCGGGTCGAGATCTCTGCCGAGTTTGTGCGGGCGATGGTGAGCGGCAGGGCGATGTTCTCGCGTGCCGTGA
This sequence comes from uncultured Collinsella sp., assembly GCA_900550185.1. Classification (GTDB taxonomy): domain Bacteria; phylum Actinomycetota; class Coriobacteriia; order Coriobacteriales; family Coriobacteriaceae; genus Collinsella. The sequence goes on along the minus strand of URRN01000001.1, from coordinate 28,705 downwards.
GCGTATCGAGCAGGTTGGAGTCCTGGAAGATAAAGCCGAGCTCCTCGCGGCGGAACTGCGAAAGCTTGGCCTGCTTCATGCGCGTCACATCCTGGCCGTTGATGCGGATGGTGCCACTCGTGGCGCTATCGATGGTCGAGACGCAGTTGAGCAACGTCGACTTACCCGAGCCCGAGGCGCCCATGATGCCAACAAATTCGCCGCGGTTGACGGTAAAGCTGACGTCGTTGAGCGCGCGGGTCACGTTGCCCAGCGCTCCATATACCTTTTCGAGATGCGCGACCTCCAGTACCGGGGTCGCCATGTGCGTGGTTTGCATACCGAGTCCTTTCTTGCGATTAGTCTACGGCATCTATAGTCGCAAGAAGCCGAGTCGGCTACCATCGATATGGCTTACGCTTGCCTTACCGTTGCGTAAGGTAGTGCAGGGAACGTTTTGATGTTGAGGAAGGACTCCTGTTGAAGACTGTTCATGTTGCCGCCGGGATCATTCGCAAGGATGGATCTGACGAGCTGCTTGCCGTGCAGCGCGGCTACGGCGACATGCAGGGACTATGGGAGTTCCCAGGCGGCAAGCTCATGCGCGGCGAGACACCCGAAGACGCCGTGCGCCGCGAGCTTATGGAAGAGCTACAGGTAAAAGTCACCAACCTGCGTGATTTCTACACCGTTGAGTATGACTACCCCGATTTTCATCTCTCCATGGAGTGTTACTACTGCTCGCTCGCCGATGAATCCGATGAGCCCCAGAAACACGACCGCCAGCTTGATATCCGCTGGATTCCACGCACCTCGCTTGCCACGGTGGAATGGATGCCCGCCGACAAGGGGCTCATTGATGCTCTGATTGAGTTAAAGGAAGATCGGCTTGAGGCAAGCTCCGCCGATAACGCCGCGCCCAACACAACCGACAAACCCGCCACCAAACCCAAGCGCGCACCTAAACGCCGCAGCAAAAAGCGTCCCAAGCCCGGTCTGCTCGACGGCATCGATACCTCGGACCTCTCCGCTGACGAGCGCGAACTGGTCCGCCGTCGCGCCGCCATCAAAAAGTCCATGAAGGGCAACAAGCGCGCCAACACCAAGCCCGAGCTGCTCGTACGTCAGCGCCTACGGGCCGCGGGCCTTACGGGCTATCGTTTGGAATGGAAGGTACCCGGCAAGCCCGACATCGCCTTCCCCGGCCGCAAGATCGCCATCTTCGTCAACGGTTGCTTTTGGCACCGCTGCCCCAAGTGCAACCCAAGCCAGCCCAAGCGCAACGTTGAGTTTTGGGAGGCAAAGTTCCGTCGCAACGTCGAGCGCGACCGTGCTGCCGTGGCAGCGCTCACTCAAATGGGCTGGACGCCCATAACCATCTGGGAATGCGAACTCAAAAAAGACCGCATCGACGCCACGATGGAAAAGGTCATCGAGCAGGTGCGCGCCACAGAGCCGCAGCGCTAACAGCGAGCATTCACACGCTACGCACGTCCGCGCCACATCCACGTCACAAACCTTAGAAAGCCCTTAAGCTCAAAACCTTTCAAGAGTGTTACTCGATACCTCTGACCTGCAGTTTCATCGTAACACCAAACCAGGTTAAGCCTTTCTTTAGCGCTTCTTTGCGGCAGCCGCGGCATAATGTAGCCAGCGCACGGGACCTAGCAGCAAACCCCGAGCGCATCCTTTTGGTGGATATCGAGGAGGCCGCAAAAGCATGCATTCTTCCAATGATGCAGCACAGCAGCCATCCCTAAAACATGCAAACCTTTTCTCCTTCCCCCCGACACAGAGAAACGGCCTCCTCGACTCCCCCACCACAAAAACCAAGCGCTCAGCCGATCAGAGCCTCAACTTACGAGCATCCTTCGAAAAGCTCCAAGCATCTCTAGACAAAACCTTCCCCAACCAAGCCCGGGCATACTGATCCCTCATCAACAAAGTAGCCCTCACGCTCCAATTTTTCCGCCCAACGCCACAAGGGCGACGACCTCAAGCAGGTCAACTTGGGAGGGACGAGGGCTTAGTTCCCCAATCTTTCCGTAGGGGGCAAAAAGCCTCGCCGCACGAAGTGCGCAGCGAGGCTTTTTGCATGCCCGAGGACGATTGGGGAACTAAGCCCTCGTCCCTCCCCGGGATATGTAGCGAGTCGGAGTACCCTTGCTGTTACTCTGCTTTGCCCACAGAGTTGAGGTTGGTCATGCGGATCTTAACCAGCTCGGTGATCTCACGCATACCCTCCTTGGCCGGCTTCTTGGGGTCGAAGCAGGCAGGGTTCTCGGCCATGTAGGCCATGAAGCCCTTGGTGTAGGCCTGACGCAGCTCGGTGGCGTAGTTGACCTTGCAGATACCGTTCTTCACAGCCTCGGCAACCTGCTCATCGGGCACACCGGAAGTGCCGTGCAGAACCAGCGGCACGTCGACGGCGTCGCGGATGGCCTTGACCACGGACTGCTCGATGTGCGGATCGCTCGTGTACACGCCGTGGCTGGTGCCAACGCCAATAGCGAGGGAGGTGCAGCCGGTACGCTCGACGAACTCCTTGGCCTCGGCAGGATCGGTGTAGGGGCTCTCGCCCTCAACCGCGGGACCGTCGTCCTCCTTGCCACCAACCTTACCGAGCTCGGCCTCGACGGGCACGCCCATGGCGCGGCCAGCATCGGCGACGGACTTGGTCAGGGCGATGTTGTCCTCGAAGGACTCGTGCGAGCCGTCGATCATGACAGAGGTGTAGCCGGTGCGGAAAGCCTGCATGCAGCGGTCATAGCCGTCGCCGTGATCGAGGTGCAGGGCAACGGGCACGGAAGCGCGCTCGGCGGCAGCCTTGACCATGCCGTAGAAGTAGTCCAGACCAGCGGTCTTGATGGTGCCCGGGGTGGTCTGCATGATGACGGGGGACTTGGTCTCCTCGGCAGCGGCCAGAACGGCCATAACAAACTCGAGGTTCTCGACGTTGAACGCGCCAACGGCGTAATGACCGGCCTGAGCGTCCTTGAGCATCTTTTCGGTGGTAACAAGTGCCATGAGCGTTTGCTCCTCTCCCTCGCCCGCATCTGGACATCGGGCGTAGTTGTTCACAAGGCGTTTTACCTTGCGTTTTGCTGCGTTCATTGTATGAAATTCAGCGGCTTTGCACGCGCGAGATATTGAGCCGATGCAGGTCAATACAGTCGTTTTTGAAAAGTAAACGGAAGGAATTTGAGCCGAGTGGACATGTTCGATATTGAATTTTGGACGTTCAGCGTCTTTCTTTTATAGAAAAGATAAGTAATCGAAAGGTGTTTTCTTACTCAAAAAGAAAATGAACGAAAATAGAGTCAACACAATTCCTGCAAATTTAGCCGAGAATGGAGCAAGCATGGCCCAAGCCACCAACCGTGCCTTTGCCGACGAACGCCGTACCGCCATTTTGGAAATGCTCGATCATAATGCCTCGGTGCAGGTAGCAGAAATCGCCCAGACCTTTGGCGTGTCCTCCGTCACCGCCCGCGCCGACCTTGACGCGCTCGCCGAAGCAGGCAAGCTGCGCCGCACACATGGTGGTGCCGTATCGCTCCACAAACGCCTAACCGTTTCCACGCAGGATCGCCGCATCAATGTCAACGTCGCCGCCAAGCAGGCCATCGCGCAAAGCGCCATCGAGCTCGTCAATGACGGCGACACGCTGCTCGTCGACTCGGGCACCACGGCGCTCGAGTTTGTCCGGCTCCTCGACCAGCGCGATGGCATCACCGTCATCACGGCCGACATTACCATTGCCGATTACATCGACGAGAGCATGCCCTCGGTCGATGTCGTCATGCTGGGCGGGGCGCTGCGCAAAGGCCATCGCTATCTGTACGGCCCACTTACCATGCAGGCGCTCCAAATGGTCCATGCCGATCTGGCCGTCATGTGCCCCGGCGCCTTTGTCCCCAGCTGCGGCTTTACGACCGACTTTCCCCAGATGGCCGAGACCAAAACGGCTATGATCGCCGCGGCCCATCAAAGCGTCGCCCTCATGGACGCCAGTAAGGTCAACGGACGTGGCATGTACCGCTTTGCCGAGCTGACCGACGTCAACGCCATCGTGATGGACCGTGACCCCGATCACGCCGTCGCCACCTCAATCGCCGAGGTCGCCGACGACGCCCGCCCAAATCTCCTCATCGCCGGCACTTAAACAAAAACCACCACAAAGGTGCCTGTGAACTGCGCCCCGAAACTTGGACTGAATAAATAGCGACTACGCCGCAAGGGCCCGGTTCCGGAACTCCTCCGGCGTCAGGCCCTTCAATCTTACCTGCCTGCGCCGCGTGTTCCAATGGGCTATGTACCCCTCCAGGTCGCGCTTGAAGTCCCCGAAGCTGCCCCACTCCCTGCCGCGGTAGAACTCGTCCTTCACGTGGCCGAAGAGCTGCTCGGTGGCGGCGTTGTCGATGCAGTTCCCCTTGCGCGACATGCTCTGGGTGATGCCCGCCCCCTCCAGCCTGGAGGTGTAGGACTCGTGCTGGTACTGCCAGCCCATGTCCGAGTGCATGGTCGGCGCCGCCCCGCCGGGCAGGGCCTCGAGGAGCCGGTCGAGCATCCTGTGCTGCTGGGCGAGGTCCGGCGAGGTCGATATGTCGCTCGCCACGATCTCCTTCGTGCAGAAGTCGAGCACCGGGGCCCAGTAGGCCTTGGCGCCGGCGACCTTGAACTCGGTGACGTCGGTGCCGAGCTTCTGCCACGGCCCCTCGGCGCCGAAGTCCCTCGCGATGACGTTCTCGAACGTGCTCCCCACGAGCCCCCTGTAGGAGCTGTACCGGCGGCGGGAGCCCCGGCGGCGTATCCCGCACCGGATGCCCATCTCGCGCATCATCTTGAGCACGGTCTTGTCGGCCACGACCGCGCCCAGCTCGGCACGCAGGCACATGGCTATCTGCCGGTGCCCGCAGCCGTTGGCGGTGCGCGAGAATATCTCGGCCGCGGCGTCGCGCAGTTCGGGCCTGGTCGGCCTCCGCGGGTGCGCCAGCGCGTAGTAGTAGGTCGACCTCCTGAGCCCCGAGCACTCCAGTGTTAGCGCTACTGTAAAAACAACCATTTTGACCAACGCTCAACAACCAATCATGCCAACGCAATCCCGCCATTTGCGCCAACGCATTTTCACCATTTCCACCAACGCCGGGGCTTACGCTTCGATCGACGAGCGAACGATGCTTTCGGGAGGAGCGGGCCGTGGCGGAGAAGAACCTGATCGGAGAGTTGGACATGTACAGGGAAGCGGGCATAAAGCCCAACTTCAGCGACATAGCGAAGCGCTACGGCAAGGACAGGCACACCGTGGCGTCGTACTGGAGGGCCGAGGGCGGGCGACCCCACGACGGGCGCGGCGACAGGGCGGGCTCGTTCGACGCGCACATCGAGGAGGTGGCCGCCAAGGCGCAGCTGCCGGGAGTCACCAAGAAGGGCATCCACGAGTGGCTGCTGCACAGGTATCCCGGCGAGGACCTGGCCGGCTACAACGCCTTCACCCAGTTCATGCGCAAGAACGGCATCGCCGTCGGGGCCTCCGGCGGCCCGGAGCCACACCCGCGCTTCGAGACGCCGCCCGGACTGCAGCTGCAGTTCGACTGGAAGGAGTCCGTCAAGATGGCGAACCGCGACGGCGAGCTGTTCGAGTTCAACGTGTTCGCGGCGACGCTGGGCCATTCCCGCAGGCACATATTCATCCGGTCGAGGACCAGGACGACCGACGACCTGGTCAGGTGCATGTACGCCACGATCGCGAGGCTCGGCGGCGTGCCGCGCGAGTGGGTCACGGACAACATGTCCGCCCTGGTGACGATCAAGGGCGGCAGGCGCCTCAAGGTCCAGCGCGCGTACGAGTTCGCCAAGGCCGCCGGCTTCGAGCTGAAGCTGTGCCGCCCGCGCAGCCCCCAGACGAAGGGCAAGGTCGAGTCGTCGAACCGCTTCCTGTCGCGGCTCATGGCCTACCAGGGCGACTTCGACGGCTGGGACGACATCGACGAGATCGTCGCGCGGATCGAGGACGCCAGCAACTCCGAGCCCAACGAGACCACGGGGCTGCCGCCCTCCGCGCTGTTCATGGAGGAGAAGGACGCGCTGCTGCCCGTCGGCAACCTGCGCGCCCTCGAGGAGGCGATGGGCGACGTGGTGCGCGTGGCCAGGGTGCCGGCCACGATGCTGGTGAGCGCGCACGGCGAGCCCATGTCGGTGCCCAGGCGCTGCATCGGCAGGCCCGCCCGCATCGTCTGCATGCCCGGCGGCGCGATGGACTGCTACGTCGGCGGCGAGCTGGTGGCCACGCACGTGGCGGGCGGGCCGGCCTACGACCCGGCGCACTACGCCGAGGCCATGGCCGGCAAGCGGTGGTTCGGCGACGCCGCCGGCGACATCGAGGCGGCCGCCGCGGCCAACCTCGGCCTGCTCGACTCGATAGGGGGCTCGCTGTGAGCGCCGCCGTGCAGGCCAGCCCCCTCAACCGCCTGGCGGCCAACCTCGAGGAGCTGGGGCTCGAGGGCATGGCGTCGTCGGTGCCCGAGTACGTCAGGCTCGTCGCCGACGGGAGGAAGGGCCTGGTCGACGCCATGCTCGAGCTCACCGACGCCCAGATAGCCCTCAAGCGGCGCGCCGACGACGAGCGCCGCACGAGGATGGCCAACTTCCCCTACATAAAGACGCTGGCCGACTTCGACTGGGGCTTCCAGCCGAGCGTGCCGCGCGGGCTGGTCGAGCAGCTGGCCACGCTCGAGTTCATCGACCGCGGCGACAACGTCGTGCTCGTCGGCAGCCCGGGCGTCGGCAAGACCCACCTGTCGATAGCCATAGGCCACGAGGCGGTGATGGCCCGCAAGCAGGTGTACTTCGCCGACTGCTCGAGGCTGGTCGAGGACCTCAAGCACGCCTCGGCGAAGGAGGCGCTGGCGCGCAGGATGCGGTTCTACGAGCACTGCAGCCTGCTGATAATAGACGAGCTCGGCTACCTCGATATCGGCAAGGAGGGTGCCGACCTGCTGTTCCAGCTGGTCAACAGGCGCTACGCGCTAAAGCGGTCGACCATCGTCACGACCAACGTGCCGGTGGGTAGGTGGGGCGACGTGTTCGGCAGCAACGTCACGGCCTCGGCGGTGGCCGACAGGCTTTGCCACCATTGCGCGATGATCAAGATAACGGGACGGTCGTACCGCCTGAAGGACGCATCCATCGGCGGTGAGGACGGGAAGGAGGAGGGAGCCTAGACGCCGAAAGCGGCGCATCCGCGTAAGCGAATCCGGCGCATCCGCGTTGGCGCGATTGGCGAAAATACGTTGGTGAAAATGGTGAAAAATATATTGACGCTAACATCCAGCAGGTGGCGCAGGGAGTGCCCCTCCGCGCGCAGCGCCCTCACCGCCTCGGCCGCCGCCCTGGTCAGAGCCCGTCCCGCTCGACCAGGGCGCGCAATTTTTTTAGGTAGGCGACCTCGGCCTCGAGCCTGCGGCAGCGCTCCTCGAGCTCCTGCTCGCGGGTGCGGGCCCGGGGTTTCGACCTCGACCCCCTCGGTCTGCCCTTCGGGCGGGGCCGCAGCGCCTCGGCGCCGCCCTCGCGGTAGAGCCTGCACCAGCGCTCCAGCGGGGATTTCGACCTGATCCCGAACTCGGCCATGGCGTCGGCCTTCGCCATCCCGTCGTCGACCACGGCCGACGCCGCGGCGACCCTCTGCTCGAATGTGTAACTGGATTGTTTCCCGTCCATGGACAGCAGCGCCTCGCTTCCGAACGCCCGGTATACCCACTGCCATTCTCTCACGGTCTCGCGGGGGACGGACAGGGCCTCGGCCGCCGGCTTGCAGCCGACGCCGGCGTCGAAGAGCTCGACGGCCCGCCTCCTGGACTCCAGATCGTGCTTCGACCTGAGATCTATACTCATGGAAAACCTCCCATTTCCCGATGTCCAAGAAATGGGAGGCAGTTCACAGGCACCTTTGTGGTGGTTTGAGCGTTAAACGTGAACGTATCGCTACTTGGAGAGCTCGTCAGCGAGGGCCTCGATCTGAGCGCGCGAGGCGTCGTTGAGCGAACCCAGGACGGTCACCTTGTTCTGCGTCAGGGTGATGTCCTTCATACCCTCGAGCTCCTTGGTCATAATCTTGGCAGCTGCGGGCGCCCAGGAGCCGCCCTCGACGAGCGCCACCGTACGGTTCTGGTAGGCATGCTCGGCAAGCGTATGGATAAAGGTGCTCATGAATGGGAAGATCTCGCCCTGATAGGTGATGGAAGCGAGTACCAGACGGTCATAGCGGAACGCATCCTCAACGGCCTCGGCCATGTCGTCGCGAGCCAAGTCAAAGACGGAAACCTTCTGGCCGCGAGCCTCGAGCGCAGATGCAAGCTCCTCAACGGCAGCCTTCAGATGGCCGTAGACGCTCGCGTAGGCAATGGTGATGCCCTCGTCCTCGGGCTGATAGCTCGACCAGGTGTTGTAGGTGTCGAGGTAGTAGCCCAGGTTCTCGGTCAGCACGGGGCCATGAAGCGGGCAGATGATCTGGATGTCCAAATCGGCGGCCTTCTTGAGCACGGCCTGCACAAACTTGCCGAACTTGCCCACGATGCCAAAGTAGTAACGGCGCGCCTCGCAGGCCCACCCTTCCGGATCCTCGATGTCGTTGGCGCCAAACTTGCCAAAGCCGTCGGCACTAAAGAGCACCTTGTCGGTAGCCTCGTAGGAGAAGAGTACCTCGGGCCAGTGAACGTTGGGGGCGCCGACAAAGGTCAGGCTGTGGCCACCCAGATCAAGCACGTCGCCCTCTTTGACAACCATCTTGCGCTCGGGGAAGTCGGTGCCAAAGTAGTTGACCATCATGCGGAAGGCGCCCATGCTTGCCACAATCTGCGCCTGGGGATAGCGCTCCATAAAGGCGGCGATGCCGGCGGAGTGATCGGGCTCCATGTGATGGATGACCAGGTAGTCGGGCGTGCGGCCGTCGAGTACGGTCTCGAGGTTGCCGAGCCACTCGTCGACAAATCCGCCATCGACCGAATCGGCGACAGCGATCTTCTCGCCCAAGATAACGTAGCTGTTGTATGCCATACCGTTCTCGGACACGTCGTACTGGCCCTCGAACAGGTCGATGTCATGATCGTCAACGCCAATGTAGCGGATATCCTTGGTGATCTCCATCAGGCAAAGCCTCCTAGATAGACAAATGAACCCGTCTATCATAGCACTCGCCTTCATAGTCACGGCTATCTGCCGGCATCCTTACCGATTGTTATTGATATGCAACGCCGAGCCGTTGACCTGCGAAAACTATGCGCGCGGCGCTGCCGTGGTGTGTCGAACGATGAGCTGACCGGGAATACGAATGGCAACGGTTTTGTCCGTTGCCCCCGCCTTGGGAACCGCGTGCTCGAACACCTCGCGTCCACGCTGATGCAAATCGAATCGAACGGTCGTGAGCTCGTTGTGTGCCACAAAATCATCGAGCGAATCGTCGACGCCCACCACGCTCACGTCCTCGGGCACGCGCAGACCGCTATCGCGCAGCGCTGCAATCGCGCCATTTGCCATCTGGTCGTTTGCCGCGTAAATCGCCGTCATGGTGCGATCGTGCTCGGCCAGGTACCTGCCGGCCTCGTAGCCGCTGTTGGCAGACCAGTCGCCCTCGAGCGGCTCTGCCGGCTCGATGTGTTTACGCTCGAGTGCATCCTGCCAACCGGCGCGACGAAATTGCTCGTCGACCGAGAATGACGGGCCGCCAATATAGCGAATCTGCTCGTGCCCTAGCTCAAACAGGTGATCCATAAGCAATAGCGAGCAGCCGTAATGGTCGGAATCGACCGTGGTCACCCGCGGGTGCGCGTACATGGTAACGATGACCGTGCCAATGCCCGGCAGTGGATCAAACGTCTCAAAATCGGGCGCCATGCGACTCATGCCGATAATGATGCCGTCCACGGGCAGCGCGGCCATACGACGCGTGGCCTCGGCAAGCGAAAACTCCTCGGTCTTGGACATCTCGACCAGCGTGATGGCGCAATTATGCTCGCGAGCAGCGCTGGCGATGCCGTCGATCATTGAGAGGTTGCCAAACTTGGTGACATCGTTGACGCACAGGCCGACCGAATGGTAACGGCCGTCGCGCAGCGAGCGACCGGCATAACTCGGACGAAAGCCGAGCTCTTGCATAGCGGCCTGCACGCGCTGGCGCGTCTGCTCGTTAACGTTGGGCAAGCCGTTGGCGACGCGCGAAACCGTCTGCTGCGAAACGCCGGCAGCGCGGGCGACGTCAGCCATGGAGACCGGACGCGAACTGGTATCGTTGGACGGGCGCCTTGCCACAGGATCACCTTCACCCTTGCGAGATCTGAATAGCGTGAATGCCGGCCCGGGCAGTAATACATCCCGCGCCGAGGCCCGCTATCGTCGGACGCATGTTAACGTACTCTACTTTTTCTATCTGCATCTCTTCTGCTTTATAAGTCCATACGGCAATACCGTTCACGGCTGAATTTCTACCGATTACCAGATTCTCAAAAAGTGACAAGAGTTGTGTTATGAGTACGTTAACATAGCCCGTAACGTGCGGCATCGTGAACACTTGGTTCATGCCGCTTCAAGTTGTTAACGTACTCATAACGGCGCAAAACTTACCAGTACGCGCCAAGGAAAGGACTCCGATGACCACCCCCGACGAAAAGACACTCGCCACGCTCACCAAGCTGTTTGAGGAGGAGTTTGGGCCCATCGGCGATCGCCAGGTGCTCTATGTGCACGCGCCCGGCCGCTCCGAGATCAGTGGCAACCACACCGACCACGAGGGCGGCCACGTCATCGCCGGCTCGCTCGATGTCGCTGTCGACGGCATCGCCGTGGCAACCGACTCCAACAAGGTCCGCGTTGCCGATGAGGGCTATCCCACGTTTGAAATCGCGCTCGACACGCTGGATATTCAAGAGTCCGAGAAGGGCACGTCCGCAAGCCTCGTCCGCGGTATGGCCCACGAGATTGCAGCCCTTGGCGTTGAGCCCCACGGCTTCGACTTCGCCTTCACCTGCTCCGTCCCCTCGGGCGGCGGCCTTTCGAGCTCCGCTGCCGTCGAGGCCGCATACGGTCGCGCCATGGAGACGCTCTGGGGCGCGCCTGCCATTGAGCCCGTCGCGCTTGCGCAGATGAGCCAGCGCACCGAGAACAACTACTACGGCAAGCCCTGCGGTCTGATGGACCAGGCCGCTGTGTGCCTGGGCGGCCTCGCCTACATGGACTTTGAGGATCAAGCTCAGCCTAAAACTCAGAAGCTCGAGCTCAACTTTGAGGATCACGGCTATGCGCTCGTGCTTGTTAAGGTTGGCGCCGACCATGTGGCAGCCACCGACGACTACGCCGCCGTTCCGCGCGAGATGCAGGATGTTGCCGCCGAGTTTGGCAAGGCACGCCTGTGCGAGGTGGACGTTGCCGACTTTGACGCCAAGCTCCCCGAGCTGCGCGCCAAGCTGGGCGACCGCGCCTGCCTGCGCGCCGTTCACTACTGGTACGAGAACGGCCTGGTCGACAAGCGCTGGGCAGCCCTGAACGCCGGCGATATCGACCAGTTCCTGACCCTGACGCGCGAGTCCGGCGCCAGCTCTGCCATGTACCTGCAGAATGTCGTTGCCAAGCTGGGCTCCGAGCAGCCCTCCATGTATGCCCTGGCGCTGGCCGAGCACGTGCTCGACGGCCGCGGCGCCGTCCGCATCCACGGCGGCGGCTTTGGCGGCACCATCCAGGCCTTCGTGCCGCTCGATCTGGTCGATACCTTCATTACCAAGATGAACGGCTGGCTGGGCGAGGGTTCTGCCCGTCACTACGCTATCTCTGACAAGGGAGCCTACGCAGCATGGCTGTAATGACCGACGTGCGCGAAGCCGCGCAGGGCCTCATCGAGTACGCCATCCACCGATCCATGATCGGACAGGACGACCGCATCTGGGCCTACAACACCATTCTTGAGTGCATTGGCGCCACGGGCCCCGCGATCGACATGACTTGGGCGCTCAAGACCGAGAAGATTTCGCTTCTGCACCCCGATACGCTCCCCGACTTTGATCTGGAGGGCACGCTCGCCGTACTTTCCGAGGCCGCCGTTGCCAACGGTGCCGCCGAGGACACGGCCTCGGGACGCGACCGCATCGCCATGCGCATCATGGGCGTGCTCATGCCGAGGCCTTCGGTTGTAAACGAGGAGTTCAATGGGCGCATGGGCGTCAACGAGCCCCGCGCCGCGACCGACTGGTTCTACGGCCTGTGCTGCGACGCCGGCTATGTGCGCCGCGCCGCCATCGCGCGCAATATCAAATGGAGCACCCCCACCAACTGGGGCGATCTTGAGATCACCATCAACCTGTCCAAGCCCGAGAAGGACCCGCGCGATATTGCCGCTGCCGGCGCTGCCAAGAACACGAGCGAGAAGTATCCCGCCTGCCAGCTCTGCATCGAAAACGAGGGCTACCCCGGACGCTCCGCTGCAGCCGACGGTGGCGCCCACCCCGCCCGCCAGAATCTGCGCGTTATCCCTATTCAGCTCGACGGCGAGCGTTGGGGCTTCCAGTACAGCCCGTACGCGTACTTTAACGAGCATTGCATTGCCATGAGCTCGGAGCATCGTCCGATGCACGTCGACCGTAAGGGCCTCTCCTGCCTGCTCGATTTTGTGGACCTGTTCCCGCACTACTTTATCGGCTCCAACGCCGATCTGCCCATCGTGGGCGGCTCGATTCTGTCGCACGACCACTTCCAGGGCGGCGCGCACGAGTTCCCCATGATGCACGCGGCCGAGGTCTCGCAGTTTAGCGTGCCCGGCTTTGACCAGGTCGCCGGCACCGTGCTGCAGTGGCCGCTCTCGGTGCTGCGCCTGCGCTCGCACGATCGCGCCAAGCTACTCGATGCCGCCGAGAAGATCATCCTCGCTTGGCGCGAGTGGACCGACGAGTCCGTGGGCGTCATCGCGCACACAGCCGATGGCGTGGCTCACAACACCGTGACGCCTGTCATCCGTCGCGTGGACTCCCGTGGCAACGCCGGTGGCGAGATCTATGAGGCCTACTTGGCGCTTCGCTGCAACATTACGACCGACGAGCATCCGCTGGGCGTGTTCCACCCGCATGCCGAGTATCACCACATCAAGAAGGAGAACATCGGCCTGATCGAGGTTATGGGCTTGGCAATTCTTCCGCCGCGCTTGGTTCCCGAGCTCGGCGCCGTCCGCGAACACCTGCTGGCCGCCAAGGTCGACACCAGCTACGACCTTGCCGCCGCGCTCGAAGGCGACGACCTTTGCCGCAGCCACACCGCATGGGCAGAGGATGTCTTTGCCCGCCGCGCCGATGAACTTACGGCCGACAACGCCATCGACATCCTGCACGAGGAGGTCGGCGTGGTGTTTGGCCACGTGCTCGACAACGCCGGCGTCTTTAAGTGGGACGAAGCAGGACGTGCCGCTCAGCAGCGCTTCATCGACTCGCTGTAACACGCAGCCTCGAAGATCCCTTGGGGACGGAGGAAAACGGATCATTTCCGCCCACACGACAAAGGCGTCCGCCGGCAACATCGCCGACGGGCGCCTTTTTTGAGTGTAGTCATTGGGGACGTTCTTAAACGACTAGTCATTAAAGAACGTCCCCAACGACTACATTAATGAGAGTGGAAAATCTCCCACTTCGAGCCCATTTGCGAGCCCAAAGTGGGAGATTATCCACGCTCATTCTATTAGGAGTCGCAACCGCTACAACTCTACGACCTCAACGCTGTTGTAGATCTCGTCCCAGCGGTCCATGACCAGGTGGCCGGTCTTGGGATCCATCGCGTTGAGCTTGCCACAGGTATTGGCGGTCTTAAGCACGGTGACATCATCGGCGCCGGCAGCAATGGCGTGCGCAAAACCGGCGATGGTCGAGTCACCGGAACCCGTCGCGTTGACGGCGGCAATCGCGGGCGTCTTGGCACGGAACGCACGGCCCTCATGGAAGCCCACCGAACCGGCAGCACCCATCGAAACGACAACCCAGGGAATACCGGAAAAGCGGCCGTCGGCGGCAAGCGCCTCACGCAGGGCATCGACATCGTCGGTCGTAAAGGACGTACCCAGCAGGCCGTTAATCTCGGTCAGGTTGGGCTTTACGAGCTCAGGCTTAGCGTCGGACTCCAGCGCGGCCTCCAGCGAAGCGCCCGAGGTATCGAGCAGCACCTTGGCGCTCGCCTCCTCGGCAATCTTGACCAGCTCGGCGTAGTAGCCGGCATCGACACCGCGCGGCAGCGAGCCCGAAAGCGTCACGACATTCGCCTTCGCCGCGAGCTCGGCAAACTTGGCCGTAAAGGCCTCGAGCTCGGCGGGAGCGATCTGCGGACCGCTCTCCAAAAGTTCGGTCTGATTGCCCTCGTGCAGAATATTCAGGCAAATGCGCGTCTCGCCGGCGATGGGAACAAAGTCGTTTTTGACGCCGTCGGCATCCATAAGCTCGGCCATATAGGCACCCATGTGGCCACCCAGCAGACCGGTCGCGAGCACGTCGTCGCCCAGCTGCAACAGCACGCGGCTCACGTTGAGGCCCTTACCGCCAGCGGTCTTTTCGGGCGTCACACGGTTAACATCGTCGATGATCAGCTTGTCGAGCTGATAGCGCGTATCAATCGACGGGTTCATGGTAACGGTCAGAATCATGTTGAACTCCTGTTCCGGGGCGGCATGACCCGCCCCAAACATACGATAACTCGTTAAAGGATCTCGATCTCAAAGCCGCGGGCAACGGTCTCCCCCGGCTTGGCCACCAGGCAGCCACGCTTGTGCTCCAGAATATCGTCCTCGTCGGAGCAGGTGGACAGACCGCCCCACGGTTCAACAGCCACAAAGTCGCCCTCGGGCTTGCTCCACACAATCAGGTACGGCATATCGGGGAACGTCAGGCGCACGCCCTTGTCCTCGGTTTTCTTGGTCAGCGTAACCACGCGGCTCTCGAGCACGTCAAAGATGGTCTCCGCGAAGTCGAAGAGTTCGTGGGTAAGCGGCAGGTTCTGGCCGATCATGGGGTTCTTGCTGCGATGCTCAACATCAATCAAGCCCGTCGAGGGAACGGCAGTACAGAGCTCGGTGGCCTCACGCTGCTCAAAACGAAGCTCGTAATCGTCATAGGACTCGCCCTCGTCGAGCGGGCACTTAAAGCCGGGGTGGCCGCCCACAAAGAACGGCATGTCCTCGGTGCCCTCATTGGTCACCTCGTACGACACGGCCACCTTTTCCGAATCGATCGTGTAACGAGCAACGATCTTAAACGGATACGGGTATTGCTCGAGCAACTCGGCATGGTCGGCAGAGCTTAGGCTCAGCGCAACCATGTTGTCGCCCTGTTCCTCGAGCTTCCACTCCTGTTTGCGCGCAAAGCCGTGACGGGCGAGCTTAACCTCGCGGCCGCCCATGGTCATTGCGCGACCCTCACGAAGACCGCCGCAGATCGGGAAGCAAATAGGTGCCTGGCCCGACCAGACTGCCGGGTCACCCTGCCACAGGTACTCGCGACCGTTGGCCGCAATAGAAGTGAACGAGCTGCCCGCCGTGCTCAGTGCTACGCGGATAGAACCGTTATCAAGAACAAACTCCATAGGAGCCTTCCCTTTCTTACGACAGCCCGCCAAGTCAATAGGGCTGATAGAAAACCGGCGCGCGCCCCCTCACAGAAACGCGAGCCGTCAACGGACTAGTTAATTACGCCGGATACCCGCTAATCGTGATACTCGCCGCGGTCCCACTTCTCGAGGAACTCATCGAAGAAGTGCGGATCGGCCTGGGCCTCGGCGTCGGCCTTGTTGCAGGCGTCGATCTTGGCGATCAGGGCATCGTGCTCGGGAGTCTTCTCGTAGGGCTCCTCCAGGAAGGCAAGCATGATGTCGGCCATCAGGAACTCGCCGGTGATCTTGCCGCCAAAGCCCACGATGTTGGCGTTGAGCTCACGACGGGCATAGAGGGCAGAGGTCATGTCGCGGACCAGGGCGCAACGGGCGCCGGGGACCTTGTTGACGGCGTTGGTGATGCCGATGCCGGTGCCGCACAGGGCCACACCAAAGTCGGCCTTGCCGCTGGCAACAGCCTCGCCCACGGCCTTACCGTAGATGGGATAGTGCGTACGGGCGTGGCTGTAGGTGCCGCAGTCGAGCACCTTGTAGCCAGCCTGCTCCAGGCGGTCGGCCAGATAGATCTTCTCGTCCGTAACGATATGGTCGCAACCGATTGCGATGGTCTTCTTCATCAGAACGTCCTTTCGTCTGAATTCACAAGTTGAGGTAGAAGTTCGAGTTCTCGGTGGCTCTCGTTAGGCCATCTTGTTGAGCATGTCGACACGGATCTGGTGACGGCCGCCGGCGTACTGGGCGCGCAGGAACTCGCGGGCGATCTTCTTGGCGACCTCGGTGCCCACAACGCCCGGGCCCATGGTGACCATGCGCGAGCCGTTGTGCTCGCGGGTCATGTAGGCGGAACGCTCGTCGGAAATGTTGGCGACGACCATGCCCTTGATCTTGACGGCGGCCATATAGGAGCCGACGCCGTACTTATCGAATGCGAAGCCCTGGGAATCCTTGTGCTCCAGCAGGTCCTTGGCAACGGCGGTCGCGGAATCGACAAAGTCCGCGGCAGGGGTCTCGGAATAGTCGACGACCTCGTGACCGTCGGCGATGAGCATCTCCTTGATGGACTCCTTCATCGACATACCGTCGGCATCGGAAGCGATTACAACCCTCATGACATCCTCCTTGAGAGATACGCAGGTGCGTAGTTTCTGTTTGGAAGTGTTGAATCGCGTTCAGGTCCGGGCATCTGAATGTGCGGTTCTTCACTGTTCATGTTTATTTGAACACATTCGAACATCGACTGCAACCATTATTTGTTTATCTTTGTTCTTTTTTGAACAAATACCGTTCACAGATGATTGCTGACCGTTTGGACCGGGCACGGACGTAGCGACCACGTGTTCAACAAACAAAAGGGCGACCGAGAACGCGTCTCGGCCGCCCTTCGGCGGTATTTCCCGGTATATACAGCTGTTTTAGCTACTCAGACCGTCCGCTCTTCTTGGCATGTTTGGACGGAGCGCTCAGAAAGCGACCCGTCAAATAGTTCGCCGGGCCGGAAATATCAATCCCCAGTAGCACGTGCCCCAGCCACAAAAACGCCGCGAGCACCAACAGTGGAATCACGCACGAGGTCACAATCATCACGATGACACCTTCGATCAGATCGGTCACCTGCTGCACGATCTCGTCGGTCATCTGTTTGGCACCACTGGTTACCGATGTGACGAGACCCGAGGCGCCGTCGGCAAGCTGCTCAAGCACATTCTTGGACTCTGTGGACTCGGTCTTTTTCTTGCTTGCTTTGGAGCTGTCGCCATCTGCCGCACTCGCAGCGTCGGCCGCCTTTTGCTCGGCTTGCTCGATGCTCACTCGATACGTTTCGTCGACCTTTTGCGACACCCATACGCTTGCAGGCACCAAGGCCATGCCAATCACGGCAACCACCAGCACGCGCGTCGCCACACGGCGCAGGACAGCGCTCGTGCTCCAGCGCCCGTGAATGCCGAGCGACACCGCAAAGAGCACCAACGCAGACGGGATTAAGATGCCCAGGCCAACCGACCACAAAATCGTGAGCAAATATTTCTCTAGGTATAGCACGGCAAGCACGATGCCAAGGTTGCCTGAAAGCTGCGCGAGCTGCTCGGCAAC
Organism: uncultured Collinsella sp.; assembly: GCA_900550185.1. Taxonomy (GTDB): domain Bacteria; phylum Actinomycetota; class Coriobacteriia; order Coriobacteriales; family Coriobacteriaceae; genus Collinsella. The sequence continues at coordinate 11,014 of URRN01000001.1, read as the reverse complement.
CGGTGTTCCCGTATCACCCGGCAGCGCGGTAATACCCGCAGACAGCGCCACGCACGAGGTCGTGAGCGCCAGTACGTTACCTTTCTTTTGATCGATGACCTCGATGGTGGAGTCCCATGTCTTGGTATCGGCGAAATGCGGACGAGCTACAAAGCCCGACAGCAACGCCAGCACCACGAGTGCAACGATAAAGCCAATCTGCAGCTTTTTGTTTGCGCACACGACATCGGACAGGCTGGGCTGCAGCTCGGTTACCGTCGTGTGCTCGGTTATCTGGACAGGACGCCCATAAGCCATCTCGTGCGCGTCTCTTTTTTGTATTGACCCGTTATCCGGCATTTGGATACCTCCTCATTCCGGCGTTTAATGCGAAAGGAAGTATACCCACCGAGCAAAAATCGAACGGGAGGACGAACGGAGCGCATCAAGACTGTCCCCAATGACTAGTCGTTTAAGAACGTCCCCAATGACTATCTCGGGATGAGTTGCGGTGAAATAGGGATTGTTTTGCGCCCGCCGGCCCCTATTCAGTCCCTATTCCACCGCAACTTGGAGGAGGACAGAAAAACCCTGCCGCGGGGTTGCGACAGGGCTTCTGGAAGGGGACTTGGTTGTGAGCGCGCGTTAGGCGAGCTTGGCCTCGAGCTCGGCGATGCGCTTGTAAGCATCGATGGTAAAGCGGGTCTGCTTCTCCAGGATCATGGTGGTCATCAGGGTGTCCTGAGCGTGGGCCATGATGAAGGTCATCTCCATCTCGCCACCGCCGGCCTCCTGCGAAAGCAGCTTGGTCTGCGTGTCGTGAGCACCGATGAGCGCTTCGCTGGCATCCTTGTGCAACTGCTCGGCCTTCTCAAAATCGCCCTCGCGAGCAGCATCAAGCGCTGCAAGCAGATCAGTCTGTGCGTCACCCGCGTATGCGACGATCTCGAATCCAACCATCGAGATTTCTTCTTTGGTTGCCATATTGCGTTCCTTTCACATATGAACCAATGGAGAGCATCGCGTCCGGGCATACGCGCTGCGTTGTGTATGCCAGAAACATTAACATTCAAACAAAAAAGAACAATCCAAAACGCAATATCAGGCTATGAACGGTCGATTTTCACCCGTGAACGGTTTTTAAACCATTTCGAACAATATCAAACACAAAGAAGTGCAACCCAAACAGGTCCGCACCCTAGCGCAGGCCGCGTACCGTATCGCCCTCGATAAGCACGCCAGGGATCAGCATATGTTCCACGCCAGGTGCGACGTCCTCGGCGCCGGCAATCTTGTCGACCGCCCACATGCCGACGCGCTTGTTATCAAAGCGCACCGTGGTCAGATGCCGATCGGGCACGATATCGCCCAGGCTGTCGTCAACACCTACCACGCTTACATCCTCGGGCACGCGCTTCCCGCGCGACTCGAGCCCGCGAATGCAGCCATATGCCATGGCGTCGTTGGAGGCATAAATGGCCGTGCAGGTCGGATCGTCCGCCAGAGCCTGCCCGGCGGCGTATCCGCTCTGCGCCGTCCAATCGCCACGGATGAGCCGCGGCGGCTCAATGCCATGCGCGCGCAGGGTCTCGCGCCAGCCTTCCTCGCGCTGCATGCCCGAAAGCGAGCGCTCGGGACACGAGATAAAGTGCACGGCCTTGTGACCGTGCTCCAGCAGATACTCGACCACTTGGCGCGAGCAATCGAACTGGTCGTTATCGACCGTCGAGCACAGCGGATGTTCCAGCATGGTAACAAGCACCGTCTGCATACCGGGCAGCGGCTCAAAGGTGCCAAAGTCTGCCGGCATACGGTTCATGATCACCACCATGCCGTCGACCGGCAGCGCGCTCATGCGCGACGACGCGCTCTCGAGGGTGTAGGGATGCCCATCTACTTTAGTAAGGGTGATGGCATAGCCGTGCTTGTCGGCAGCGGCAGCAAAACCCTCCATGCGGTCGAGGTTTCCGGTGCCGGTGATATTGAACATGGCGACGCCGACGGTCTTGAACTTGCCGCGTCGCAGCGATCGGCCGGCAAAGTTGGGTCGATACCCGAGCTCGCGCATGGCGGCACGCACGCGCTCCTTGGTCTCGGGGCGCACGCTAGGCGAATCGTGCACGGTGCGAGAGACCGTCTGCTCCGAGACGCCCGCGAGCCGCGCCACGTCTTTGACGGATACCGATTTTTTAACAGCCGCCATAGGTCGATCTTTCTATGTCAACGATGCCATCGCGGGCATCCCAACAGACAAAATGAACGTCTCCAAGTATATCCAACGCCTCCCCCGCCATACGCTTACCACCCAAAACCTACCGTTCACCGACAATTCCGCGCCCCCGAACGGCTTTTGTCGTCCAAATGTTAACGTTGCCATTGTGCAAACATAGAGCCACCGGGCGGCTCGGACGTTTACGCGCAAGGAACCGACGGTCCACAGGCACAGGGGCCACCGGTTCGCGTCTTTTTTTGTGTCGCAAAATGGCAACGTCAACATTTTGGCAAACAGCATCCAAAAGTTACCATCGTTGCTAACCCACCGACTCTTAGGAGCTTTGCATGGAGCAACTCATCGCCACCATCGAAAAGGGCCAGCCCCTTTTCAACGCGATCGCCCGCAACAAGTACCTCAAGGCGATTCGCGACGGCTTTATCTCCGTCATCCCCATCATCATCTTCTCGTCCATCTTCTGCCTGGTAGCCTCGGTCCCCAACATCTGGGGTTTCTACTGGCCCGATGACATCAACAACGCCCTGTGGAAGTGCTACAACTACTCCATGGGCATCCTGGCCATCGCCTGCGCCGCCACCACCGCCAAGCACTTCGCCGACGCTCAAAACCGCGATCTGCCCAAGAACAACCAGATCAACTTCATCTCCTGCATGTGCGCGGCCATCATCGGCTTCCTGCTGCTCTCGAGCGACACGATCGCCACGGATGCCGCCAGCGGCTTCAACACCACCTACCTTGGCTCCAAGGGCCTGCTGACCGCCTTCATCGCTGCGTTTGTGACCGGCATCATCTACAAGTTCTTTATTAAGCGCAACATCACCGTCAAGATGCCCGAGCAGGTTCCGCCCAACATTTCGCAGACCTTTAAGGACATCATCCCCTTCTCCGTCTGCATCACCGTCTTCTGGGTCTTTGACATCGTCTTCCGCGGTGCCTTTGGCTTCTGCTTTGCCCAGGGTGTCATCCAGGTGTTCCAGCCCCTGTTCACCGCCGCCGACGGCTACATCGGCCTCGCTGTGATCTACGGTGCCATGAGCCTTTTCTGGTTCGTGGGCGTCCACGGCCCCTCGATCGTCGAGCCTGCCATCGCCGCCGCCCTCGTTGCCAACATGACCGACAACCTGGCTGCTTACCAGGCCGGCCAGCACGCCTCCGCTGTCCTGACGCAGGGTGCCCAGTACTTCGTCGTCTGCATGGGCGGCACCGGCGCCACGCTCGTCCTCGTCTTTATGTTCTGCTTCCTGGCCAAGTCTCAGGAGATGCGCGCCGTCGGCAAGGCCTCCATCGTCCCGGTCTGCTTCGCCGTCAACGAGCCGCTGCTGTTCGCCGCGCCCATCGTGCTCAACCCCGTCTTCTTTGTCCCATTTGTCTTTGCCCCGATCGCCAACATCTGGATCCTCAAGATCTTTATCGACTTCCTGGGCATGAACGGCTTTATGTACACCCTGCCCTGGACCGTCCCCGGCCCCATCGGCACCATCATGGGTCTGGGCTTCCAGCCGCTCGCCTTCGTGATGCTCGCCATCATCCTGGTCGTCGACTTCCTTCTGTACTATCCGTTCTTCCGTGCCTATGACGCCCAGAAGTGCGCCGAGGAGGCCGAGATCTCCCAGGAGGAGCTCGCCGCCAAGAACGCCGAGAAGGCCGCCAAGCTCAACGACGCCTTCCAGGGCAAGGCCGATGCCAAGAGCGTTGCCGACGGCGCTGCTGCCGAGGCTGTGAAGACCGACGCCGCCCCCGCCGCAGTCCCCGCCGCCAAAGCCACGACCGCCAGCGACCTCAATGGCAAGCGCGTGCTCGTGCTCTGCCAGGGCGGCGGCACCTCGGGCCTGCTCGCCAACGCACTGGCCAAGGCCGCCAAGGAGCGCGGTATCGACCTGGAGACCGCTGCCGACGCCTACGGCAACCACGTGGACATGCTTCCCGACTTTGACCTGGTCGTCCTGGCCCCGCAGGCCGCGAGCTACCTCGCCGACCTGCAGAAGGACTGCGAGCGCGTGGGCAACAAGTGCGTCGCCTGCCGCGGCAAGCAGTACATCGAGCTCTCCCAGAACGGCGACAAGTCTCTCGCCTTCGTCTCCGAGCAGCTCTCGAAGTAAGTAACGCGTAAAGGCCAGCCGACCACATCAGCCGGCTGGCCCTTCGATTTAGACGATTGGATCATCATGTCCGTTAACCCCGCCAGCGTCACCAACCCGCTCGCGCAGTTTCCCGAGGACTTTGTCTTTGGCGGCGCCACCGCTGCCTACCAGGTAGAGGGCGAGACCCGCACCCACGGTAAGGGCAAGGTTGCCTGGGACGACTTCCTGGAGGCCCAGGGCCGCTTCTCCCCCGATCCCGCATCCGACTTCTACAACCAGTACCCCGTCGATCTGGAGCTGTGCGAGGAGTTCGGCATCAACGGCATCCGCCTCTCCATCGCCTGGAGCCGCATCTTCCCCAACGGCACCGGCGAGATCAACCCCGAGGGCGTGCAGTTCTACCACGACCTCTTCGCCGAGTGCCACAAGCACCACGTCGAGCCGTTCGTCACGCTGCACCACTTTGACACGCCGCTCTCCCTCTTTGAGAAGGGCGACTTCCTCAACCGCGAGACCATCGACGCCTTTGTGGACTTTGCCACCTTCTGCTTTAAGGAGTACGCCGACCAGGTGACCTATTGGTTCACTTTTAACGAGATCTGGGCCGACGCCTCCAACACCTACATCGAGGGCACCTTCCCCGGTGGCGTCAAGGCGCATTTGGCCGAGGCCTTCCAGTGCGAACACAACATGATGCTCGCCCACGCCAAGGCAGTCCTGGCCTTCCACAACGGCGGCTTTAAGGGCAAGATCGGCGTCATCCAGTCGCTGGAGTTTAAGTATCCGCTCAACGAGAACGACCCCGCCGATATCAAGGCCGCCAACAACGAGCACGTGCTGCAGAACCAGTTCCTGCTCGACGCCACCTTCCGCGGCGACTACGCGCCCGACACCCTCGAGTGCGCCAACCGCCTGGCTGCCGTCTCGGGCGGCACCATCGAGATCTTGGACGAGGACCTCGAGATTATGCGCGAGGCTGCGCTCTACAACGACTACCTGGGCGTTAACAACTACCAGTGCCGTTTCTTGAAGGCTTACGATGGCGAGAACGACCTGCACCACAACGGTACGGGCGAGAAGGGCACCGGCCGTTGGCGCGTCAAGGGCATTGGCGAGCATGTGAACAAGCCTGGCATCCCCACCACCGACTGGGACTGGATCATCTATCCCGAGGGCCTGTTCGATCTGCTCGTCTACATTAAGCAGCGCTACCCCAACTACAAGCAGATCTTCATTACCGAGAACGGCATGGGCTACAAGGACCCCTACAAAGATGGTTTTGTGGACGACCAGCCGCGCATCGACTACATCGAGCAGCACCTGCGCTGGCTACTCAAAGCCATGGAGGTGGGCGTCAACGTGGGCGGCTACTTCCTGTGGAGCCTGCAGGATCAGTTCTCCTGGACCAATGGCTACAACAAGCGTTACGGCTTCTTCTACGTTGACTTTGAAACCCAGAAGCGCACGCCCAAGGCAAGCGCCTACTGGTACAAGCACGTGGCACAGACCCGTCGCCTGGACTAGTGACTGGCGGGGTTGCCCGCCCACATAACCTGTCCCCATTTCTCAGCCGGGGGCGGCACGTCACACGGCACGCCGCCCCCGGTCTTTTGTTTTTGTTCGGCCTGGGGGCCGTTTGTCTCGATCTGTAACATCTAGCCGAGTTTTTTGGTCCTAGCTGTTACAGATTGAGACGAACAGGATTGCTCTTTCCGAAGAATCTAAATCTGTAACACGTAGCCCGCTTTTGACCGTCTACCTGTTACAAATCGAGACAAACGGAGTAGGACCTAACCCCGCATGTCCCTAACAGTCGAGCGTTCGACCAGCGTACTCGGCACATGAATCGCCTCGATAGACGAGCTCTCTCCAATCGCCGCCTCAAACGCAAGCTTACCGACACCGCGCAAATCAAATCGCAGCGTCGTCAGCCGATTGTGAGGAACAAGTCCCTCGAGTGCGTCGTCGATACCAACCACGCTCACGTCGTCGGGCACGGACAGGCCCGCGTTCTCGAGCGCGGCGATAACGCCCAGCGCCATCTGGTCATTTGCCGCAAGCACGGCAGTCGGCGTCTGCGACCCGCCGGCAAGCACCTCGGCCGCAATCCGCTCGCCCATGGCGTACCCACTGTCCGCACTCCAATCGCCACGCAGCATCGGAGCGGCATCGACATGAGCACGACCCAGCGTATCGCGCCAACCGGCCTCACGAAAACGCGAGGAAATCGAGTTTTCCGGACCCGCCACAAACCGCATATTCGAGTGACCATGTTCCAGCAGATAATTGGTCAACAGCTCGCACGAACCATACTGGTCGGAGTCGATCGTCGTGCAGCGCGGATGCGCATACATGGACAGGATGACCGTTCGCACTCCCGGCTGGGGAACAAACTCCTCAAAATCGGGAGCCATGCGGTTCATGTTGAGAATCATGCCGTCGACGGGTCGCTCGACCATGCGGCGCGAGGCATCGGCAAGTGCATAGGGCTTGTCGCCGCCCATCTCGATCATAGTGACGGCAAAATCGTGCTCGCGCGCCGCTTGCATGATACCCTCGAGCGTCGCCAGGTTACCGACACGTGTGATGTTGTACATGCACAGGCCAATAGAACGATACGACCCGCCGCGCAACGCCGCTCCAGCAAAATTGGGACGAAAGCCCAGCTCTTCCATGGCGGCCAGCACACGCTTGCGCGTCTTTTCCGTCACGTTGGGCATACCGTTGACCACGCGAGACACAGTCTGGCGGCTCACGCCAGCGAGCGCCGCAACCTCTGCCGCGCTCGCCGAATGACCATTCCTTGTCTGCTGAGCCATGCCTTCCACGCTAACCTGCTTCCCAACTATTCCCCGCGCCCATGGCGCATCGTACATACATCGATAACGTGCTCATGATACCCGAGCCATATACCACAACATGAAAACTTCTGTCAATCAAAACCGCTTACCGAACAAATACAACCGTTCGCGGCTGTTTGAAGTTGTTTTGTTTCTATACATCCCAGCCGGATGTTAACGTGCTCATTGTCAAATGTTCACGTGCTCATTTTGGTTCTAATCATTTTAAGATAGTGTTTATCGGGCTTTTTCACCGCTGAACGCTAACCAGGGAGCCTCCTGAGCGCAAACGCACAATATCGAACAGCGAGACGAGAGGATGTATGCATATGTCTTTGCTAAACCGCGTACAGCAGCTGCCGAAGGGCTTTGTTTGGGGCGCCGCAACCGCCGCGTACCAAACGGAAGGTTCCACGAAGGTGGCAGGCAAGGGTAAGACCATGTGGGACGATTACCTTGTCGCCCAGGGTCGCTTTTTGCCCGACCCGGCCAGTGATTTCTACAACCGCTACGAGGAGGATATCCGCCTTTCTGCCGAGCATGGACTCAACGCCATTCGTGTGTCCATCGCCTGGACCCGCATCTTCCCCAACGGCGACGATGCCGAACCCCTCGCCGAGGGCGTTAAGCACTACCACGAGCTGTTCGCCTGCTGCAAAAAGTATGGCGTCGAGCCCTATGTGTCCCTGCATCACTTTGACTCCCCCGCCGCCCTGTTCAACCAGGGCGACTGGCTCAACCGCAAGACCGTCGACGCCTATGTGCGCTATGCCGAGTTCTGCTTCCGCGAGTTCCGCGAGGTCAAGAATTGGTTCACCATCAACGAGCTCATCAGCCTCTCGCACTCCCAATACATCCAAGGCAACTTCCCGCCCAACCATCACTTTGATGTGACGAGCGGCATCCAGAGCCAGCACAACGAGCTCGTTGCCCACGCCCGCGCCGTCAACCTGTATAAGGATCTTGACGAGACCGAGCACCTGGGCGGACGCATTGGCATGGTCAACGTCCTGACGCCGGCATATCCTGCCACCGACTCGCCCGCCGACCAGCACGCCGCCGACCTGTACAACGCCTTCTACACCGACTTCATCATGGACGGCGCCTTCCTGGGTCACTACTCCGCGCGCACCCTCTCACTCATCAACGAGATTCTGCGTGCCAACAACGCCACACTTACGGTTGAGGACAGCGACATGGAGGAGCTCGCCAAGGCGGCGCCCCGCAACGATATGTTCGGCCTCAACTACTATCAGTCGGCGTTTATCGCCGCCTACGATGGCGAGTCCACCAACAGCTTTAACGGCACCGGAGACAAGGGCACCTCGTGCTTTAAGTTTAAGGGCGTCGGGCAGCAGGTCGATATGCCGGGTATCCCCACCACCGACTGGGATTGGCTCATCTACCCGCAAGGCCTCTACGACACGCTCAAGCACATCAGCGCCACCTATCCCAACCTCCCCGTCATCTATATCACCGAAAACGGCCTGGGCCACAAGGACCCCGAGCCCGGCGCAAACGGCATCGTCGCCGATCCCGAGCGCATCGACTTTGTCGACCAGCACATGGAGAAGGTGCTCCAGGCGCGCGCCGAGGGCGTCGACGTCCAGGGCTACTTTATCTGGAGCCTGCAGGACCAGTTCTCGTGGGCCAACGGCTATAACAAGCGCTACGGCCTGTTCTACATCGACTTCGACACGCAAAAACGCTACATCAAGCAGTCGGCACTCTGGTACAAGGAGCTCGCCGACACTATGGCGGACGCGCAGTAGCGCATCGCCTCGCTTTCCCCCGAGAAGGGAGCGGCCCTATGCGATACAAACCCAGCCGCTCCCCTCTCTCCCCCTGGGACCGACCCCGCCTGCACCCGGGCTTTTAGCAAGCGGGAGACCATATAGGTTTTCAACGTCCATGCCATTAAGATTTCATGCAAAGAGGAGCGTGAACTATGGAATCGATCGTTAAGTTCTTGGAGAAAGGTCAGCCGTACTTCGACAAGGTCTCTAAGAACATCTACCTTCAGGCCATTAAAGACGGCTTTTTGGCAGCAATGCCCATCATCCTGTCTTCTTCTGTCTTCCTGCTTATTTCGACCCTGCCGGGCGTTGTCGCCACGGTCGGCGGCTTTACGCTGCCCGACTGGTGGAACGTCGACGTCGTGAACTTCTGCAACAAGGTTTACAACTTCACGATGGGCGTCGTGGGCATCATGGTCGCCGGCACCACCGCAAGCGCGCTGACCGGCTCCAAGAACCGCCGCATGCCTGCCGGCAAGGCCATCAACGCCACGAGCACCATGGTCGCCGCCATGTGCGCCATGCTCATCTTGGCCGTTACCCAGACGAGTGCCAAGATCGACGGCGCCGATGTCTCGGTGTTCTTTACCGACAACATGGGCACCAAGGGCCTGCTGAGCTCCTTTGTCGCCGCATTTGCCACGGTCAACATCTATGCCTTCTGCATTAAGCGAGACATCACCATCAAGCTGCCCAAAGAAGTCCCCGGCGCCATCGCCCAGAACTTCCGCGACATCTTCGCCTTCAGCTTCTCCATCCTGTTTGTCGCCGTCATCGACGTTATCTGCCGCACCTGCTTGGCCGTCCCGTTTGCCAACGTCATCTCCACGCTGGTGAGCCCGCTGTTCGCCGCTGCCGATTCCTACGCCGGCCTCGCCCTCATCTGGTTCATGATCCCGCTGTTCTGGTTCATGGGCATCCACGGCCCCTCGGTCGTTAAGCCTGCCCTCAACGCCGCGCTGTTTGGCAACATCACCACCAACCTCGCCACGCTGCAGGCCGGCGGTCACCCCGCCCTCGCCCTGACCGAAAACTTCGGTAACTACATCGGCGAACTCGGCGGCACCGGCGCCACGTTCATTGTCCCGATCATCTTCCTGCTCTTTATGCGCTCCAAGCAGCTCAAGGCCGTCGGCAAAGCCTCTGTCGTACCCGTGATGTTCGCCGTCAACGAGCCGCTGCTGTTCGCCGCGCCCATCATCCTCAACCCGTACTTCCTGATCCCGTTCCTGTTTGCCCCCGTGGCCAACGTCCTCATTGGTAAGTTCTTCATCGACTTTTTGGGCATGAACGGCTTTATCTATGCCATGCCGTGGGCACTCCCCGGACCGATCGGCACCTTCATCGACACCAACTTCCAGCCGATCTCTCTGGTCCTGGTTGTCGTCCTGCTGGTCGTTGACTTCTTGATCTACTACCCGTTCTGCAAGGCCTACGACAACGTCCTGTGCAAGCAGGAGGCCGAGACCCTGGCCGAAGAAGAGGCCGAGGAGACCAAGGCCGTCAAGACCGCTGCCGCCCCCGCCGTTGAGGCTCCTGTTGTCGAGACCGCTTCTGCCACTGAGGCCTCCGCAGCTCCGTCCGCCCTTAAGGGCAAGGATCTGAGGGTTCTGGTTCTGTGCGCTGGCGCCGGCACCTCTGCACTGCTCGCCAACGCGCTTAAGGAAGGCGCCGACGAGCTGGGCATCGACATTACCGCCAACGCCGGTGCCTACGGCAGCCACTACGCCATCATGGACCAGTACAACGTCATCGTCCTGGCTCCGCAGGTTCGCACCTATTACAACGAGATGAAGGCCGACACCGACCGCCTGGGCATCACGCTGCTGTCGCCCAAGGGCAAACAGTACATCGACCTCACTAAGGATCCCAAGGGTGCCGTCGCCTGGATCGAGGAAAACCTCAAGGCATAAGACGCTGACGCCACCTGCCGCTCGCAGACAAAAAATGGCCCGTGCATCGATGCTGAACCGCGCCCCAAATCTTGGACGCCCTAAATAGCGACTAGGCCGCAAGGGCCTGATTCCGGTACTCCTCCGGGGTCAGGCCCTTCAATCTTACCTGCCTCCGGCTCGTGTTCCAGTG